>JBBQSS010000228.1:0-4868 GCA_038213665.1 Burkholderiales bacterium
TGTCTGGCTTGGCTTTGGTGTGACCGTATTGACCGGGATCACCGTGGGGCGCGGCTCTGTGGTTGCAGCGGGTAGCGTGGTTACAGCCAGCATCCCGCCGTACGCCATTGCTGCTGGTGTGCCTGCACGGGTGATCGGTCAACGGTTTCCCGATCCCAGAACCATTGCACAGCATGAGCATGCCATGCGCAACGGTCGCTTTGGCTTTTCAGAACGTGGCTACGACCATTGCCTGATTGAGCCAGCACCGCTTCCACATACAAATAATTCATGAAAAAAGTAGTCATCCTTCAACACCGGTTGCTGCATTACCGCACAAAGTTTTTTGATCAACTCCGTGCAGCCTGTTCTGCCAAGGGTATTCAACTTGAACTTGTTCACGGCCAAGCCTCTCGCCGCGAGCGGGTCAAAAAAGATGAAGGTACGCTGCCATGGGCACACAAGGTTTCCAACCGGTTCATAGAGCTGGGTGAGCGTGACATTGTTTGGCAGCCCTACCCTGCAGTGTTGCGCGGCGCAGACCTGGTGGTGGTGATGCAAGAAAGCCGCATCTTGTCGAACTACCCACTTTTGATAAGCCGCTTATGGTCTAAACGCAAAGTAGCCTATTGGGGGCACGGCAAGAATTTTCAGAGTGATGCGCCGGCTGGATTGCGCGAGCAGTGGAAAAACTTTTTGCTTCGCCGTGTGGACTGGTGGTTTGCCTACACAAGCATGACTGTGGATATTCTGCAAAACGCAGGCTACCCCGCCAATCAAATCACCCAGCTAGACAACGCCATAGACACAAGCAGCTTCAAAGAGGACTTGGCATCGTGGTCAGCACAAGACATCAACGCCGAAAAGTTGCGGCTAGGCATGGCGGTTGACGCGCCAGTGGGTGTTTTTTGTGGATCGCTTTACCCCGACAAAAAGCTTAGGCTGCTGGTAGATGCCGCCGACCTGATCCGCCACAGCATGCCCGAGTTTGCGTTGGTGGTGATTGGTGATGGGCCTTCGATGCCACAACTGCGTGATGCTGCAGCCACCCGCCCATGGATGCACTTGCTGGGTGTACGCAAGGGGCGTGAAAAAGCACTTTACTTTCGTATGGGTGACGTGATGCTGAACCCCGGCTTGGTAGGCCTACACATCGTTGATGCGTTTTGCGCAGGCATGGTGATGATGACAACGCGCACCGCCCGCCATTCACCAGAAGTGGCTTACCTGCGCGATGGTGAAAACGGTGTGTACAGCGACGACACACCGGCAGCCTACAGCCAGGCCGTGTTGGATGTCATTCAAAACCCGGTGCGACTGCAACATATGAAAGCTTTCGCGCTGGCAGACAGTGATCGCTACACCCTTGAGAACATGGTGCAACGTTTTGCCAATGGCATACAGGCGGCAGTGCGTGAATAAGCCAGCCGACATCAGGCACACCCAAGCCGTGCTTGGCGTGCCCACAGACGCCATCAGCTTCACGGCCGCCCAAGATCGCGTGCTGGCCTGGGGCCACGCGCACCAAAGTCGTTATGTAGTGCTGGCCAATGTGCATGTGGTGGTCACGGCATCGCGTGAGCCAGAGTTTGGCGCGGTGGTGGCTGCCGCAGACATGGCTACCCCTGACGGTGCGCCTGTGGCATGGATGCTGCGCAAGCTGGGCGCCGTGGGTCAAACGCGTGTGAGCGGCCCTGACCTGACCTGGGCGCTACTGGGGCGCTGCGAGTCTGAGAGCATGCCAGTGTATTTTTTTGGCAGTTCGCAAGCAACCTTAATCAAGCTCGCGTCCCGAATCACGGCGGCATTTCCCAGGCTGGTGGTGGCCGGGTACGAGGCACCACCATTCAGGCCGATGACGCCAGACGAAGACGCGCAAGCCGTAGAGCGCATCAACACCAGCGGCGCGGGCTTGGTATTTGTGGGCCTGGGCTGCCCCAAGCAAGAGCACTGGATGCTGGCGCACCGGGGCCGTGTCCATGCGGTCATGCTAGGCGTGGGAGCAGCGTTTGACTTTCATGCAGGGACCGTGTCGCGCGCACCAGCTTGGCTACGTGACAACGGACTTGAGTGGCTACACCGCCTAGCATCTGAACCCCGCCGCCTGTGGAAGCGCTATCTGGTCACAAACACGCTGTTTGTGTTGGGGGTGGTAAGGCAGTTGCTATTGAATAAGTAGCTTCTAGCCCAAGTATTGTATGGGCTAGAGGCTAATTTCTTATAAATTTTAAAAGGGATTAAATCATGAAAATTACCGTCATCGGCACTGGCTACGTGGGCCTGGTGTCTGGCGCCTGCTTTGCCGACATGGGCAATGATGTGCTGTGCCTGGATGTGGACCCCGCCAAGATCAAGATTCTGGAAGAAGGCGGCATTCCGATCTACGAGCCGGGGTTGCAAGACATGGTCAAGCGCAGCGTGGCCGCCGGGCGCTTGCACTTCACCACCGACCCCGCACGTGCCACGCACTTTGGCACGGTGCTGTTCATTGCGGTGGGCACGCCGCCTGACGAAGATGGCTCGGCTGACATGCAATATGTAATTTCCGCCGCCCGCAGCATTGGCAAGCACATGACCGACTACAAGGTGGTGGTAGACAAAAGCACGGTGCCGGTAGGCACGGCCGACCGGGTCAAGGCCGCCATCACCGAAGAGCTGGCCAAGCGCGGTGTCAACACGCCCTTTAGCGTGGTGAGCAACCCCGAGTTTCTGAAAGAGGGCGCGGCCATTGAAGACTTCATGCGCCCGGACCGCATTGTGGTGGGCTGTGATGACGAGGTGGCCGCGCTGAACATGCGCGCGCTGTATGCACCCATTCAGCGCCACCACGAGCGCCTGATCGTGATGGACATCCGCAGTGCCGAGCTGACCAAGTACGCCGCCAACGCCATGCTGGCCACACGCATCAGCTTCATGAACGAGCTGGCCAACCTGGCCGAGAAGCTGGGCGCAGACATTGAGCAGGTGCGCAAAGGCATTGGCTCAGACCCGCGCATTGGCTACGACTTTTTGTACGCCGGGGCGGGTTATGGCGGAAGTTGCTTCCCCAAGGACGTGCAGGCGCTGGTGAAGACAGCGCAAGACGATGCTGGCATTGACCTGAAGGTGCTGATGGCGGTAGAGGCCGCTAACGACGCGCAAAAGCGGGTGCTGGGTGCCAAGGTGTTGACGCGCTTTGGCGCCGACCTGGCTGGCAAGCACTTTGCCCTGTGGGGCTTGGCCTTCAAAGCCAACACCGACGACATGCGCAAGGCCAGCAGCCGCGAGGTAATAGCCGATCTGCTGGCCGCTGGCGCCACGGTCACAGCCTATGACCCGGTGGCGATGAAGGAAGCGCAGCACTGCTTTCCCAACGAGCCACGCATCACCTACGCCGAGAACCAGACCGCTGCGCTGGAAGGCGCAGATGCGCTGATCATCGTGACCGAATGGCGCGAGTTCCGCAGCCCAGACTTTGACACCATCAAGGCCAAGCTGAAGAACCCGGTGATTTTTGACGGCCGCAACCTGTATGACCCGAAGCTGGTGCGGGGTATGGGGTTTGAGTATTTGGCGATTGGGCGATAACCACTTGGATTGCCACGTCGCTTCGCTCCTCGCAATGACGGGCATTTGTCATTGCGCCCCGTTCCCCTCATTGCGAGCGCAGCGCGTGGCGAACTCGCTATTTAATTCATAGCGTCTCGCGCAATTTATACAAGGGCTTGACGCCAATTTGTCTTATAAGAAGCCAGTGGCGCAGCCATACGCGCAGGCGTAGGTTAACTGGCTGGCGTTAGTCCGAATGGCCTATTTCGCACTGGGTGCTGCGCGGCTACCATGACTCTCATTACATTCAGTCACAATTTTCAGGGACCTTTCTATGTCTAATATTCTTAAGAGCCTGGCCACATTGGCCGTTACGGCCGCCACGGTCATGGGCACGCCTGCCTTTGCCGCCACTCAAACGTTAGATGCAGTGGGTTACACCTTCAGCTTTGATGATGGGTTGTGGGGGATACCAGACGGTGCCAGTTTTAGCCAGGCAGGCAACGTGTTCACGTTTTCAAATCTGGGGTACGCCACCAGTTCTTCCGTGCTCAGACGCGGCGATGGTGCTTCCAGTTTTTATGACTGGCTGGATTCTGCAGTTACCGTCACAGCCAAATCGGGCTACACGCTTTCGAGCATCGTTACAGGGTCAACTGGCTCAGTGTCGGCTGTGGCTGGTAGCAATGTAATGGCACTGGCCTCTGCCTTCGCTTTCAGCGGTACATACTGGAGTAATGGTTTGGGGGGCGGCTACATGCCATCAGGCGCTTCGAATGTAGAAGCCTATGCCAGCGCGGGCACTCCAGATGCGCGCACATACAGCGTGACAGATACTGCGCTTTTCAACAGCGGTGAAACATCAGCAGTTGGTTCATACGCGGTTTCTATCGCAACCAAGACTTTTTCGGGAGGCAGCGCTGCCTCCGTATCGCATGACACTGCCAGCTTTGCGGTAGCCGTTACCGCTGTGCCAGAGCCAGAAACCTACGCCATGCTGCTGGCTGGTTTGGGCTTGATGGGCGCAGTTGCTCGCCGCCGCCGCGCGAAGGCTGCCTGATTAACCGCAGAGCTGTGCTGGCCATAATCAAACCCTGCTGCGGCAAGGTTTTTTATTCTGAAGAAATGCGAACTTGGGCTTTGGGTATCTGCTGATATTGCGCCCTAGGCACTATTATTTAAATAGCATATAGTGTTTAATTCATAAGGGCTAGAGATCAATTTGTTATATGAAAGGTTTGAGATGGCAAAAGGCATGATTTTGGCGGCTGGGCAAGGCACACGGGTACGCCCCTTGACCAAGGATTTACCCAAACCCATGGTGCCAATCCTGGGCAAGCCGCTGATGGAATACCAGATTG
>JBBQSS010000229.1:0-4827 GCA_038213665.1 Burkholderiales bacterium
TCCACGGTGACCACCGGCATGGCGTTTTGCACGCCGCCGTAGTTGCCCAAGGAGCCCGGAAACACCCCCACCTGGTCCAGATACAGGCGGCCGAGCTTGGTCGGCGGCATCACCGGGCCGTCAAAGTCCAGCACGCCGTAGGGGGCGTGGATGCTGACGATCAGGTCCGGCTTGAAGCTGGCCATCTGATCAAACAGAAACTTTGACTCCGGCTCGCTCAACGGTGCCTTGCCGGGCCAGCGGCGCGGGTCTTTGCGCGTCAGCGTCTCCCAGTAATGTTTGGTTTCGCGTTGCCAGTTCGGTGTGGGAAAGTTGCGGTTCAAGTCCACCCCATTGGCATTCATGCGCCGGGCCGGCAGGCGCAGCAGGCCGTCGGGATTGAGCAGCGGAATAAACCGCCAATGGGTGGACTCGGGTGCCGCCTGCGCAAGCTTTAGCCAGTGCAGCGCCACCGAGGCCGATGAAAACTCGTCCCCATGCATGGCCGCCACCACCAGCACACGCAGCCTGGGTGCCTGCGGGCGGATGTCACGCACCAGCAAAGGTCGGCCCTGCACGCTGCGGGCGCCACCGGACTTGAGCTGCGCCTGTTCGCACAAGGCCCGTGACATATTCGGCAATTTTTCATAAAACTCGTCACAAACCTTTTCCGCGTAAGTGTGAGTAGCTATAAATAAAGTAGCAGTCAGGAGGGCCGGAGTAATCAGATGTCGCATGCTTGGATTTTAGAAGGGTGGCCAGACCCGCCTTTTGCCCCGGCATGGCTTGGGCCCATGTGTTATCGGTTAAATTTAAGGCTATGCCTTTGACCCCCACTGCCGTGCACGCCCGGCCCCCCCATTTCTCCAGCACCGAATTCCGCACCGCCTTGGGCATGTTTGCCACCGGGGTGACCATCGTCACCGCGCGAGCCAGCGACGGCACATTGGTCGGCCTGACCGCCAACTCGTTCAATTCGGTGTCGCTTTCACCCCCGCTGGTGCTGTGGAGCCTGTCCCAGGCGGCCACCTCGATGGACGCGTTTCGCAGCGGCAGCCACTACGCCATCAACATCCTGGGGGCAGACCAGCAGGCGCTGGCGCAGCGCTTTGCCACCCGTGGCGTCGACCGCTTTGCCGATCTGGATTTTGCCGAAGGGGTTTGCGGTGCGCCTTTGCTGGCTGACGCCGTGGCCACTTTTGAGTGTTTTAACCGCAGCCGTTATGTCGAGGGCGACCACGTGATTTTTGTCGGCGAGGTCGAGCACTGCGCGCACCGTGCGGGCGCTGCGCCCCTGCTTTACCACGGTGGCAAGTTCTACACCGAACACCCGCTTTAGCTATTTAATTTATAGCTGTTCGCGCATACAGAATAAGGGCTAGAGGCTTATTTTATATAAAAATCGGAATCCTGCCCAAGTGCCAGCAGTGCGCGTCCTGCGTCACAGGAGCTGATCGTGCAATCCCTGAAACTCTCCTCCCTCATGGGGCCTTGAGCCACGCGCTCGACATCACCGAAGGCCAGCTGCGTTTTCCGAAAAGCGTGGCGCTGGGCATTCACGCGCTGGACGAACACTGGAACGGCCGGGGTCGCCCCGACCGTCTGGCGGGTGCCGCCATTCCGATCAACGCCCGCATTGCCTTGCTGGCCCAGGTGGTTGGCGTGCACCACGCCGCCAGTGGCCAAGCCACGGCGATGGCCGAAGTGCTGGCCCGTCGTGGCAGCTGGTTTGACCCCGAACTGGTGGATGCCTTCGCGGCGGTGAGTCAGGCACCGACGTTCTGGGCGATGCTCAATGCCGACCAGCTGGAGCCTGCGGTGTATGCGCTGGAGCCCGGCGGTCATGAAGTGGCTGTTGATGAGGATGACCTGGATGACATCACCGAAGCCTTTGGCCAGGTGGTGGACGCCAAGAGCCCTTTTACGGCAGGCCACAGCGCGCGTGTCGGTCTGTACACCGCGCTGCTGGGCGAATCCATGAACGTGCCCGAGCCGCGTCGGCGCTGGCTCAAGCGCGGCGCGCTCTTGCATGATGTGGGCAAACTGGGTGTCAGCAACTGCATTCTGGACAAGCCCGGCAAGCTTGATGCCACGAGTGGTAAGCCGTGCAGCGCCACGCCAGCTACACCGAGGCCATCCTGAGGCGAGTGCGGATTTTTGACGAACTGGCGGTGGTAGCGGCCGCCCACCATGAGCGCCTGGACGGCAAGGGCTACCCCAAAGGCTTGTCCGGCGCAGACATCACGCTGGAAACCCGCATCATCACACCGCCGATATTTTTGACGCCATCACCGCCGAGCGGCCCTACCGCGGCGCCGTACGCATCGACAAAACCCTGGCCATCACGGCTGACACGGTGGGCACGGCGATTGATGCCGATTGTTTTGAGACTTTGAAGAAACTTATCCGCCAAAGCCCCGAACTGTTTCCCGGGTAAGCAGGCGCTGTTTGAGTGCCCTGCGTGGATGTCTGACAAGCATCAAGGTTTGCCTGCGGGGGCTGGCGTAGACTGGTTGTCACCTCTTCTATTCCAAGGGATTGTCATGAACAACAACGCAACTGAACACATCCGCAGCGTGGTGTTGGTAGGCCACGGTGCCGTCGGTAAAACCACGCTGACAGAGAGCCTGCTGGCCGCCACCGGTGCCATTGCCAGCCGTGGCGCGGTCGAAAAAGGCAGCACCGTGTGTGACTTTGACCCGGTTGAAAAGCAGTTGGGCCATTCCCTGCAATCTGCCGTGGCGAGTTTTCAAACCGCAGGCACCCATGTCTACCTGATCGACACCCCCGGCTACCCCGACTTTGCCGGCCAGGCGCTGGGCGCCTTGGCGGGCGCCGACACGGCCTTGATTGTGGTCAGCGCGCAAACCGGCATTGAACTCAACACCGAGCGCATGTTCACCCAGGCTGGTGAGCGGGGTTTGTGCCGCATGATCGTCATCAACAAGATCGACGCCGACCACATCGACCTGAGCGCCCTGGTGGACGACATCCGCGCCCGTTTTGGCCCGCAGTGCCTGCTGCTGGACCTGCCCACCGCGCACGGGCAAGACGTGGTGGAGCTGCTCGGCCACGATGACGGCGCGAGCGACTTTTCCTCGGTGGCCACGGCGCACCGGGCCTTGCTGGACCAGCTGATTGAAGAAGACGAGGCCCTGCTGGCGCGTTACCTGGAAGACGGTGTAGCGCCCAGTGCCGCAGAACTGCATGCCCCGTTTGAGGCCGCGCTGCGTGCCGGGCACTTGATTCCGATCCTGTTTGTCTCGGCCAAAACCGGGGCTGGCGTGCCGCAACTCATTGATGCACTGGTCAAACTGGCGCCCAACCCGGCCGAAGGCAACCCGCCGCCTTTCTACAAAGGCGACACCCTGTCAGAGGCGCAAACCTTTGCCGCCCAACCTGACGCCAGCCTGCATGTGCTGGCCCATGTGTTCAAGGTGGTGATGGACCCGTTCATTGGCAAGCTGGGCGTGTTCAAGGTGCACCAGGGCACGCTGCGCAAAGACGCGCAGTTGTTTGTCGGCTCGGGCAAGCGCGCCTTCAAGGTGGCGCACCTGTACCAGTTACAGGGCAAAGACTATGTCGAGGTCGATGCCTTGGTGCCGGGTGACATCGGTGCCGTGGCCAAGGTCGACGAGCTTGAATTTGACTGCGTGCTGCACGACTCACACGATGACGACCAGATCCACCTCAAACCTTTGAGCCTGCCGCAACCCATGCAGGGCCTGGCAGTGCAGACCCAGCGCAAGGGCGACGAGCAACGCCTGTTCGAGATTTTGCACAAGCTCGAACTTGAAGACCCCTGCTTCAAAGTCGAGCGCCACCCCGGCACCAATGAGACCGTGATCCGTGGTCTGGGCGACATGCACCTGCGCGCCAAATTGCTGCGCATGCAGCAGCAGTTCAAGCTGGCGCTTGACACCAGCGTGCCGCAAATCGCTTACCGCGAGACCATTTTGGGCCAGGCCGACGGCCACTGCCGCCACAAGAAACAAAGTGGTGGGGCTGGGCAGTTTGGCGAGGTCATGCTGCGTGTGGAGCCGCTGGCGCGCGGTGCCGGTTTTGAGTTTGTTGATGTGGTCAAGGGCGGCGCGATTCCCGGCGTGTTCATGGCGGCGGTGGAAAAAGGCGTGCACCAGGCCTTGGCCGAGGGCGCAGTGGCCGGTTTCCCGCTGCATGACCTGCGGGTCACGGTGTATGACGGCAAGACCCATGCGGTCGATGGCAAGGAGGTGGCCTTTGTGGCCGCCGCCCGCAAAGCCACGCTGGATGCGGTGCGCGCCGCCACCCCGATCGTGCTGGAGCCGCTGGTCAATGTCGAAGTGGTGGCGCCTGAGGCCGCCATTGGGGACCTGACCGGAGACCTGGCCGCCAAGCGCGGCCACATCACCGGCACGCAGCCACGCCCGGCAGGTGCGGTGGCCATCAGCGGGCAAATGCCGCTGGCCGAGTTGGGCGACTACCAGAGCCGCTTGAAGTCGCTCACCGGGGGCCAGGGCTCTTACAGCCTGACGTTTTCACATTACGCCCAGGTCAGCCCCGAAACACAAGCCCGGCTCGCCAGTGTCTCCAAGCCGGACCACACCGATGATTGATTTTTTCCGGCAGACCGACCATGGCTGAGCGCCTGTTGCTCATCTACGCCACCACCGATGGCCACACGCTGCACATTTGTGAGCGCCTGAAATTTCTCATGACGGCATTGGGCCAGCGGGTGACACTGGTGCCCATTGAGCAGGCTTTTGCCCTGAACCTGGCCAGCTTTGAGCGCATCGTCATTGGTGCCAGCATTCGTTACGGTCACCATCAGCCGCAGGTGGCGCAGTTCATTGCCAGGCACCAGGCGGT
>JBBQSS010000230.1:0-4741 GCA_038213665.1 Burkholderiales bacterium
GCGTCTTTGTTGGCTGCCGTCCAACCCACCACAAGCAGCGCCTTGTATTTTGTGGCACGTGGCGATGGCAGCAGCCAGTTCAGCGACAACCTTGACGCGCACAATCGCGCCGTCAATAAATTCCAGCGCGGCCAGTAAACCAGAACCCATTCATGACAAGCACCGGACTTTTCATCAGCTTTGAAGGCATCGACGGCGCCGGTAAGTCCACCCACATCGACGGTCTGGCGCAAGCCTTCAGAGCGCTGGGCAGGGCAGTCACCCTGACCCGTGAACCCGGCGGTACTCCGCTGGCTGAAAAGCTGCGCACGCTGGTGCTCAATGACGTCATGGATGCCATGACCGAAGCGCTGCTGGTGTTCGCGGCGCGGCGTGACCACTTACAGCAAGTCATTGAGCCCGCATTGGCTAGGGGCGATGTAGTGTTGTGCGACCGTTTTACGGATGCCACCTTTGCCTACCAGGGTGGAGGGCGTGGCTTCGATTTGAAAACGCTCTCTTATTTAGAGCAATTGGTTCAGACTACACAAGGGATAGGAGGTGATTTTGTTCGACAACCTGATTTGACCGTGTGGTTTGATCTGGCGCCGGATATTGCCGCCCAACGCCTTGCCGGTGCCCGCATGCCGGACAAGTTTGAGGCCCAGCCTGTGACATTTTTTGCCCGCGTGCGCGCTGGCTACTTGGCGCGTTTTGATGCACACCCACAGCGATTCGCCCGCGTTGCCGCTGACCAGAGTCGTGAAGCCGTCTGGCTGGACGTGATGGCTGCCATCAAACAAAAGGGGTGGCTGGCATGAGCATCACACCCAGCACCACCGCCCCATGGATTGCCGCGCAGACGCAAGCGCTGCTTGCCCAGCGCGGCCACGCCTGGCTGCTGGCTGGGCCGTCTGGACTGGGGCAATATGAACTGGCATCGGCGTTGGTGTGTGCCTGGCTGTGCGAACACCCCACGCCACAGGGCGCCTGTGGGGCCTGTGGCAGTTGCCATGCGGTCGACGTGCGCACCCACGCCGACCTCTGCGTGCTGATGCCCGAGACGGTGATGCTGGCCCTGAACTGGCCGCTCAGCGAAAAAGCGCAAGACGACATTGACAGCAAAAAACGCAAGCCCAGCAAAGAGATTCGCGTGGAAGCCATGCGCGATGCGGTTGAGTTTGCCCAGCGTACCAGTGCCCGCGGTCGGGGCAAGGCGGTGCTGGTGTTTCCAGCTGAGCGCATGAACGTGTACACGGCCAACGCTTTGTTGAAAACGCTCGAAGAACCCGCAGGCGACGTGAAATTTGTCCTGGCCACTGAGGCGGCTCACCAGTTGCTGCCCACCATTCGCAGCCGTTGCCTGGGTCACAGCATGATTTGGCCCAAGCTGGACAGGGCCATGGCGTGGCTGCTGGGGCAGGGCGTGTCAGAAAAACAAGCCAGCGTGATGCTGCGCGCCGCAGGTGGCCGACCGCAAGAGGCCTTGCAGTTTGCATCCGTCAGTGAGCTGTGGCCGCGCCTGCCGCGCGCCGTGCAAAGCGGCGATGTCAGCCTTTTCAAGGACTGGACCCCGGCGCAAACCGTAGACGCCTTGCACAAGCTGTGTCATGACCTGTTGGCCCAGCACAGCGGAGCCTCACCCCGGTTTTTTGAGGCCGCTGATTTGCCAAAAGCCGGAAACTTGCAGAGCTTGACCGCCTGGGCCAAAACCTTGTCCAACGCAATGCGCACGGTAGAACACCCGTTTAATACCGGTTTGATGCAAGAGGCTTTGGTCAGCCAGGCGCAATTCGCTTTAAACTCAAAGGGATGAACGAGAAGTTCGATAGCCAAACTGACGAGGCACCTGTGAGGCCAAAGGGTGCTTCCGCGCCTCGCCCCAGCGTGATCCAGTTGGCTGTCAAAGAAAAATCTGCGCTTTATGCGGCCTACATTCCAATTTTTACCAACGGTGGGCTGTTCATTCCCACTTCGCGTGACTACCAGCTGGGTGATCCGGTGTATGTGTTGATTTCGCTGCCCGATGACTCGCAACGTTACCCGGTCGCTGGCAAGGTCGCCTGGGTCACGCCAGCCAAGGCGGTCAACAACCGCATTCAGGGCGTGGGTGTGGTTTTTCCTGACGACGAAAAAGCCCATGCCCTCAAGCTGAAAATTGAAGAGATGCTGAACGGCTATCTGGCGTCAGACCGTTCCACACAAACCATTTAAACCTGTCCGCGGCCCGGTCTGGCTGCTTAGGGTCATGTCATGTTCACAGATTCCCATTGCCACCTTAATTTTCCGGAACTGCTCTCCGAGTTGCCCGCCATTCGCCAAGCCATGGCACAGGCCAGAGTGAGTCGTGCGTTATGCATTAGCACCACTTTGGAGGAATTTAATGTGGTGCACCAGTTGGCACTTCAGTACGACAATTTTTGGGCCACCGTGGGCGTGCACCCTGACAACGAAGGTGTCAAAGAACCCAGCCTGGATGACCTGCTGACGCTTGGCAAACTGCCACGGGTAGTGGGTATTGGTGAGACCGGGCTTGACTACTACCGGCTGAACGGTCGCAGTGTGGCTGACATGCAGTGGCAGCGTGAGCGCTTTCGCACCCACATTCGCGCCGCCAGGCAACTCGCCAAAGCGTTGGTGATTCACACCCGCCAGGCGTCACAAGACACCTTGGCCATCCTGCGCGAAGAGGGTGAAGACGGCTCAGCGGGCTGTGCTGGCGGCGTGTTTCATTGCTTCACTGAAGATGCCGAGGTGGCCCGCCAAGCACTTGATTTGGGGTTTTACATTTCGTTTTCAGGCATCTTGACCTTTAAAAGTGCCCAGAATTTGCGTGACGTAGCAGCTTTGGTTCCGCTCAATCGATTGCTCATTGAGACAGATAGCCCCTATTTGGCGCCCATGCCTTACCGTGGCAAAACCAACAATCCGTCATATGTGCCGTTCGTGGCTGCCCAGTTGGCGCAGATCAAGCAGCTGCCTGTGGAAGACATTGCGGCAATCACCAGCAGCAATTTTGAGGCCTTGTTCACGGGTGCATTGACATGACTGAATTAATTTCTTCAATGCTGATAAATTACTTTAAGAAATTTGTTTATCTTATTGTTTTTGCTGGGTATTCGTTGTGTTATGCAGGCTCTTACGATGAGTTTTTTACAGCAATTGTGCGGGATGATGCGCCCAAAGTCAGTGCCTTGTTAGACCGTGGGTTTGATCCAAATACGGTCGATGCATCGGGCACGGCAGGATTACTGGTGGCGATCAAAGCCACTTCCGTGAATGTGGCACTGGTTCTGGCCAACTGGCTACAGACCAAGGCCGAGGTACGCAATTCAGCGGATGAAAGCGCTTTGATGCTGGCAGCGCTGCAGGGTGAGTTGGCACTGTGCCAGGCCTTGATAAAAAATGGTGCCGACGTCAACAAGCCCGGCTGGGCACCGTTGCATTACGCCGCCACCAATGGCCATCTTGATGTGATGAACCTGCTGCTGGAAGAAAACGCCTACATCGACGCCGCGTCACCCAACGGCACAACGCCACTCATGATGGCGGCGCATTACGGCACAGAGTCGGCGGTGAAACTGTTGCTGGAGGCAGGCGCCGATGCTTTGCTCAAGAACACCCAAGGCTTGAGCGCTCTGGACTTTGCCCACAGAGGCAATCGCACCATATCGGCTGACCTGATTTCAGCTTTCGTGCGTGGCCGTCAGCCTAAAGGCAGCTGGTAAGTCGGCTCTTGTACTTTATACGATGTATATTTTCTACGGTTGAGATATTCATGGCAATTCTTTCATTCGAGTTTAAATAGATTATGTAGTTTTGGCTACCCGAGATTAAAAACTACGTTTTCAATCACGGATACCCGGCAGCGCTGTAACTGTTTTTCAGGGCGGCGAGATACTGATTCTGGACAGGCATATTGAACGTCCGCGGCCCGGACAAAATCACTACGTGATATTTGTTTCATGGTTCGTGGCTGCTTAATACCGTTGCGCTTCGCTTTCATCAGGGTCTACGACCCCGATACCCCGTGTCGGCAACGCTCACGCCTTAAAGCGGCCCTGTAGGCTATTGACCAAGCCACAGACCACCTATCTAGCCCGGTAGGTATTTGAAGCCTTATGGCGCGATCTATGGCCTTGCTGACCCGTTTGAGGATGCGATCACTGCGATTCATGTTGCAACCCCTTTACGTGGACGACCACGCTTTTTAGGGACGGGCAGGGCTTGACCAGCCGACCGGGCAATCAGACGCTCAAGCAAGGTAGGGGTAGTACGTGGCACCACTTTGGTGCCTTCAGCATCGCGCACGATCTCTGTGTCGTTGGCCTTGGCACGTGCCTGATCCGACCGATTGGCACAGTCAGCCCGGTACAAGGTCATCAGCCCGGATATCTTCATGCTTGCCCCCTTTTTTCACATGGTGAAACTGCTACTATGCTTTTGATAGCAGGTGCTACGATTTTTATAGCTGGGTTTACCAATGAAGAAGGGCTGTTTTTTTTATTGTGTGTTCTAAAGTGTTTATTGGATAAATTTAGGCCGGACGGCTTCGCCGCCCGTCCGGCTGCGCCGTCCGGTGACGTGGCGGCGACGCCGGCGGGGCACGCTAACGCAGACCCCGCCGCCGCCGCCACCCCATCGCCGGCCCTGATCGCCAACAGTCTGAACTGGGTTTGACGGTCATAAAGGAGCTTGAACATGCGCGCCTGACGCACCAGGAGACCCCACCAGCTTGAATCATCAGGTTTGAAGCCGTGAC
>JBBQSS010000231.1:0-4703 GCA_038213665.1 Burkholderiales bacterium
GCTCGATTTACATCGACACCTCGGGCGAGCCACTGTTCAAGCGTGGCTGGCGCGAAGACAAGGGTGAGGCGCCTCTGAAGGAAACGCTGGCTGCGGCCATGCTGGCAGCCACCGGCTGGCTGGAAGGCGACGATGACCTGAAGCCACTTTACGACCCCTGTTGCGGCAGCGGCACCATCGTGATTGAAGCGGCGCAGATGGCATGCAACATTGCTGCCGGCAGCCGCAGGCGTTTCGCTTTCGAAAAGTATTTGCCGTTTCGCCGGGCGGACTGGGATGCAATGAAAAAAGAAGCGTCTGATGCTGAAGTGGTAAGGGCTCCGGGTCAAAAACCCATTATTTTTGGGAGCGACGTGGCGCACCGCATGGTCGACTTTGCGCAGCGCAACGCCGAGCGCGCGGGTGTGGCCGATGTGATCGAATTCCGTGGTGGCGACGCTTTGCAGCGCATGCCGCCCATCGAAGGTGGCGGGGTGATGGTGCTCAACCCGCCTTATGGCGAGCGCATTGATGTTGGCGGCGTGGCCAAAGGCGCCGCGCGCACAGGTCAGCATGCCAGCAGCACAGGCGACTTTGAAGACGATGCCAACCTGCCACGCTTTGGCGCCCGCGAGCTGCCGCAATCCGAAGGTGCGGGTGAATTTTTTAACCAGTTGGCCAGCCACTGGAAGAAAAACTACCCCGGCTGGACCGCCTGGATTCTCACCCCGGACTTGAAACTGCCCGGCAAAATGCGCCTGAAGGAAACCCGCCGCGTGCCGATGTGGAACGGTCCGATTGAATGCCGTCTGTTCCGCTTTGACATGGTGGCCGGGAAAATGGCCAGCAAACCGTGAACACGGTTGTCCTCGACACCAATGTCGTGCTGGATGCGTTTGTCTTTGACGACCCCGCCACACGCCCACTTAAACACGCCCTGGCGTCAAGCCAGTTGCAGTGGCTGGCCACCAAGGCCATGCGTGACGAGTTGGCGCGGGTGCTCGGTTACGCCAAAATCCTGCCACGTATGGCGTTTTACAAGGTCAGTGCGGCCCATGTGCTGGCCCAGTTTGATGGCCAAGCCATGCTGGTGGACACCGCGCCACGTGCCAGTGCCATCTGCAAAGACCCGGATGACCAGAAGTTCATCGACTTGGCGGTGGCCCACCAAGCCTTGTTGCTGAGCAAGGACCATGCCGTGCTTTGTATGAAAAAACGGCTTCTAGCCCTTGCTGTACATGCGCAAGAAGCTATTGATTAAGTAGCAAAAGCCTCAAGGTCATGGCGTCACGGGCGTGTTTGAAAACCCGAAGAGACGCTCTGGCGGCAAGCGTTTGAGAAAGGCGTGGTCGCTGTGCGTCCCGGTGATGGCGAATTCTGCCTTCGCAGTGTCGCGCACATTCCATGGCAGTGGCATGCCGAGATGAACTTTGGCGCGAGGTAATCTGATGACTTTCACAGGTTGGACTGTACGAAACTTTTCAGTTTTATGGCTATTCCGGAAAAATAGGATTTAAATCCCGTTCAGCCCGGTGCTCATGGCGAAGCTGCGGCTGAAAGGCACGCTGTTGATGGTGCCAGCCAGACTGACCGTGTAAGTGGTGTTGGGAATGAGGGCGACGGTGGGAATGACAAAGACTTCGTTGGTGCCGATGTATTTCTGGCCATAGAGATCAATGCTTGGGTCATTGGCGTTGGTCAGCACGGTAATAGGCACGCTCACGCCGTTCTGGCTCACATTGCTGTATGTCATTTTGAGTTCCTGTCCAACATCGACCTTGAGGTAAATCGGTGGCCCCACGGTGCTCAGGGTGGGCAATGGGTTGGGCATTTCACTGGCAGGCACAAACGCCGGGGGAATGTTGCTGCTGCCTTGACACGGGTAGGTGGCCATTTTGCCAGCGCCCAGTGCGATCGTGGCCGTCTGATAGCCATTGAGCGAGCCAAATCGGAATTCTTCGTGCACCGTGGTGGCGCCAGTCGACTTGGTGCGCAATTCAGCCCCGAAACCGACATCCGCGCCATCGTACATGGCACCGGACAGGTGGTAAACCGTGTTGAGCAGGCTGCGCATGGAATCTGTGCCACGCTGCTGCAGGGTTGGAATGACCAGCGATGGGTTGGTGGTGTCGTAGTCCCACCATGTGCCCACCAGAATCTCGGCCACCTGTGTGCCGTAATCCGTGCCTAATGGTGTGAAAGCAGTGCGGTACCAAGGGTAGTACCCTGTGTAGAAGGGGTCGCTAGTGCGTTCCTCGTAGTGAGAGAGTACCGAAACACCGTAGGTGAGGGAAATGTTGTTGAGGTAGCGCGCATGGTTCAGCGAGGCTGCATCCAGCCGCGTGTCTTGCCTGAGCGCGCCAAAACCACACAGTACCCGGGCTTGCTGCAACACTGTGTAGCCCCCCAACTCTGCCGAGCCCGACAAATAGCTGGACGCGGGAATGGGCACGGTGATGGTGGGAAGCACAGAAGTTGGCGCCACCGTTGTGCTGTCGCCGCCGCCACCACAAGCCACTAGGCCCAGTGAGAGGATCAGCGACAAAGAAAGCGTGTTGAGTTTGGTCATGGTGTTTTACCCCTGAAGCGCATTGAAAGAGGATATCCGCGTCATACAGTGCAGAATATGACTATTCTCACTCTTTACTCGTGTCCCATGACCCCTGACCTCACGCCATCTCCCGCTGACACCACCACTGAGGCCGCCAAGGACCTCCTTCAAGCGGCCGACTTCGACGAACTTGACACCATTCTGGATGACCTTCGCGCGCGTTTTGACGAAACCCCGCAGTGGGAGTTTTGTGAGGGTTTCATGGCCGCCCTGGTGTGCTGCCGCCGCGTGATCAGCCCCACCGAGTATTTTTCGGTGCTGCTGGATCTGGACGATGACAGCGACACCCCGCTGTTTGCGGATGATGCGCAATTTCAACGTTTTTTTGCCTTGTGGATGCGCCGCTGGAACGAGGTGGCAGCCGCGCTCAATGCCGATGTGGAATCGCTTGACGACGAGCGTGCCTACCAACCTGAGGTGATGGACCTGCGCGGTGCCATTGCCGCCTTGCCTGACGAGCAACGCGCTGAAATGGGTGACGCGCCGATTCCTTCATTTGGCCAGATCTGGGCGATTGGCTTCATGTACGCGGTGGAAAGCTGGCCGGAAGAATGGGCGCACCCGCGTGACAAAGAAGCCGCCAAAGTGCTGGATGCTGCGCTGGAATGTATTGTGGCCGTGACCGAGGACGACACCGACCCGCCCACCGTGGCAGCGTTTGAGGAAGACGGCGTGCCCACCATCAGCGAGCAGCGGCTCAATGACTTTGCCGATGCCATGTGGGCGGTGTACGACCTGCGTGAACTCTGGCGCAACATCGGCCCGCGCGTGGAAACCGTGCACGTGGGCCCGAAGGTTGGCCGCAATGACCCGTGTTCTTGCGGCAGTGGCAAGAAATACAAGAAGTGCTGCGGGGCCTGAGACCCGCCGGATTAATTCTGGTGGCGAAAGAAATCCGACAGCAAAGCCGCGGTTTCCCGGGGCAATTCTTCGGGAATGAAATGCCCGGCGGGCAGCGTCTGGCCGGTGACTGTGCCGGCACATTGGGCTTGCCATAAATCCAAGGGCTTGAACAGGCGCTGCACCACACCGCGTGCGCCCCATAACACCAGGGTGTCGCAAGCGATCTTCTTGCCTTGTGCGCGGCTGTCATGGTCGTGTTCAAGGTCAATGGCAGCGCTGGCGCGGTAGTCTTCGCACATGGCGTGAACCGTGTCGGGTTGGAGGAAGCAGCGTTCATATTCAGCCAGCGCCGCGGGCTCGATGTAGGCCAAGCTGGTCGAGCCCCAGCCGCCCAGCTTGGCGTGTAGGTAGGCCAACGGGTTGCCGCCAATCATGTGCTCTGGCAGCGGCTGGGGCTGGATCAGGTGAAACCAGTGGTAATAGGCCTTGGCAAACTCGAAATCGGTGGCAGCGTACATGTCCAGCGTGGGCGCGATGTCAATCACGCACAGGCGCTGCACCCGTGTGGGGTGGTCCACGGCCAAGCGGTGTGCCACCCGGCCGCCGCGGTCGTGGCCGCACAAAAAGAAAACATCCACCCCCAGCGCGTCCATGACGCAGACCATGTCTTGCGCCAGGGTGCGTTTGCTGTAGTTGCTGTGGTCGCTCAATCCGGCCGGTTTGCTGGAGTCGCCGTAGCCGCGCAGGTCGGGCATCACCAGGTCATAGTCTTGCTGCAGCAGCCGGGCGACACGGTGCCACATCACATGGCTTTGTGGAAACCCGTGCAACAGCAGCAGGGCTGGACGTGCGCCGTGGGCGCCGCGTGACACCCGTGCATGAATGCGCGCGCCGTTCACTTCAAAATGGCGCGTCTCAAAATCTTCAAACCAGTTCATCGCGGGCCTCAGCGGTGGCTGCCTGGCGAGCCATGTAGTTGGTGAGCGCAGCACGGGTTTGTTTGCGCATCTGCTTTTGGAAAAACGGCGCCCAGCCCAGCATCACACCACCCAGACCCAGCGCCTGGCGTGACCAGCGCCAAAAATCAAAGTGGTCGCGCTGGATGTCAATCAAGCCTTCTGGCGTGAAACTGAAGTCTGAGCCGATGATGTTGTGCACCTGCCGCCGGGTGGCGCTGAACTGGTAGTGTGCCTCCCAGATGGCGCGGCCAGTCTGCGCGTCAGCACTGATTTCACGGAATTCAAGGCGCCAGTTCTCGCGCCCGTTGCCC
>JBBQSS010000232.1:0-4649 GCA_038213665.1 Burkholderiales bacterium
ACCCACCTGACTTGTCTTTTTGTCCATCTGCTGCGTTGCAAAAACGGTTGTATAGCTCGCTATACGCCCATTTTTACGCCTTGCAGCTGAACAAAAATCCTGCGTCATCTGGGCATATTTATTCTTGGAAATCACCTTAAGGTGCGCTGGGCAGCAACTGCCTGAGGTCGGCGGCGGTCAGCTCGGGCTTGGTGCCGTAGCGGGTGAACAGGCGCAATTTGCCGGTGGTGTCGTACACATAGCTGCCTGCCGTGTGGTCGATGGTGTAGCTGGTGGGGGTGGGGCCATCGACTTTTTTGTAGTACACCTTGTAGTCTTTGGCCAGTGCAGCGGTTTTTTCCGGCGTGGTGTAGAGCGCCAGAAAGGTGGGGTCAAAAGCCGCCATGTATTCCTTGAGCATTTCGGGCTTGTCACGCTCCGGGTCTACCGAGACAAACAGGCCCTGAACACGGTCACCGTCTTTGCCCAGCAATTTTTTGATCTCGGCCATCTCGGCCATGGAGGTCGGGCACACATCCGGGCACTGGGTGTAACCAAAGAACACCATGACCACTTTGCCCCGGAAGTCTTTGAGCGTTCGGGCCTGCCCGTTGTGGTCAGTCAGGGCGAAATCTTTGGCGTAATCGGCACCGGTGATGTCAATCGCGGTGAATGACGGTCCTGCTGGCGAACATGCAGTAAATAGGGCTGTAGCCCCCGTCGTCATTGCGCAAGCAGCTATAAATTTAAGAGCACTTCGTTTATTCATGAAGCCATCATAAACCGGGTCAACCTGAACGCATGGCGGTCACACGTAGTGGTCAACCAGCAGGGCCGCAAACAACAGGCTCAAATGAATCAGTGAAAAGCGAAAGGTTTTGCGCGCCAACAGGTCTGAATAATCCCGCCACAGCCAGTAGCCATGCAGGCAAAAGCCGACACTCAGTGCCACCGCAGCGCCCAGATACAGCCAGGAGCTCATGCCGTAAATGAACGGCAACAAGCAGGCGGCAAACAAGATGAAGGTGTAGAGCAACACCATCAAGCGGGTGAACGGGTTGCCATGGGTCACCGGCAGCATCGGCAGGCCGGACTTACGGTAGTCTTCCACCCGGTAAAGCGCCAGCGCCCAAAAATGCGGCGGCGTCCACAGGAAAATGATCAAAAACAGAATCAGGGCTTCCGGCCCCACGTGGCCTGCCATGGCGGCCCAGCCCAGCACCGGCGGCATGGCGCCTGAAGCGCCGCCAATCACGATGTTTTGGGGGGTGAGGGGTTTCAAAATCAGGGTGTAGACCACCGCGTAACCGATGAATGTGGCAAAGGTCAGCCACATGGTGAGCGGGTTGACGGCAAAGTACAACAACGCCGACCCCGCCGCGCACAAGGTCGCTGAAAACAGCAGCGTTTGCCGGTCACCCAACTGACCTTTGGCGGTGGGCCGCCAGGCGGTGCGCTTCATCTTGGCGTCAATGCTTTTTTCGATGATGCAGTTGAACGCAGCCGCCGCACCTGCCACCAGCCAGATGCCCAGGCAGGCCAAGGCAGCCACACCCACCTCGCGCCAGGACGGCACGCCCGGCACCGCCAGCACCATGCCGATCAAGGCGCAAAACACAATCAGCTGAATCACCCGCGGCTTGGTCAGCGCGTAGTACTGGGCAAAGGCTGACATGGCAGTGGGTTGGGCAAGAAGGCTCACGCAAGTTTTCCAGTTTCAGGGCGCGCGCAAGAGTCGGAGTGCGTCCCCGGTTTGGCGGGCAGATCGTTGGGCACCACCGCTGCCGCACGGGCCAGAATCCAGGTCAGCGTCAGCACCAAAGCCGCCGCACCTGCGGTGTGCAACAGCGCCGCCAACAGCGGCCAACCCAGCACCACGTTGCTCAAACCAGTGGCCAGTTGCAGGCCCACCAGCGCTGCCAGCACGCGGCTGTGGCTGCGCCAGGCCACATGGCGATTGAGTTGCCAGGCCAGCAGCGCCAGCGCCGTCAGCACGCCATAGGCCATCAGCCGGTGCACGTAGTGAATGGCGGTCAAGGCGGCAAAGCTGATGGGCTCGCTGCTTGCCGTGACACCCAGGTGCCGCCACAACTCAAAACCCTGGGAGAAGTTCATCTCGGGCCACCAACGGTTCTGGCACCGGGGGAAATCACTGCACGCCAGCACGGCGTAATTGGTGCTGACCCAGCCACCCAGCAACACCTGCAGTCCGAGCAGTGCCGCCGCGACCAGGGTCCATCTGTGCAATGAGGCTGACAGGGGCGGCCGCGCCATGGCAGCGCCGCCGCGCACCACCTGCACACACAACAGCACCAGCAGCACCAGCGCCCCGGCAAGGTGCAGCGTGACGATGGCCGGGAACAGCTTCATGGTGACCGTCAAGGCGCCAAATGCACCCTGCACGCAGACCCAGACCAAGGTGGCGGTGGCCCACCAGGGTGACAACTCAGTCAAGGATGCACGCTGACCCAACCGGGCGTTTGTGCGCCAGCTCAGCCAGCTGGTCACGGTCATCACCACGATCAAGGCCCCCACAGCGGTGGCCAGGTACCGGTGCAGCATCTCAATCCAGGCTTTGGCTTGCGTCACTGGCCCTGTAGGCATGGCCGCCTGCGCAGCAGCAATCGCATGAGTAGCCCCAAAGGGCGAGGAGTTGCCATAACACCCCGGCCAGTCCGGGCAACCCAGACCCGAATCGGTGAGCCGGGTAAAGGCACCAAACAGCACCAAATCAAAGGTCAGAAACAGGGTAAACAGCCGCAACGCCTGCAAGCGTTGCAAGGGTGCGTGATGACGCGTGCGCCAATAGACCCAGGCCAGCGGCCCCAAGGCCAACAGCGCGCCTAGCCCCAGCAGGCTGGCCAGCGGTGTCAGGTCGTAAAGAGGTTGCGCATTCATGCCAGTGTGTGCCTGATGCGACGCCTCAGCGGCCGGGCGGGTCCCAAGACAGGGACGCACGCAGCAGGTGCTCCATGTCGCGCTTGGCCTTGGCCGCGCCTGCGCTGTCGAGCCTTGACGGAAAACGCATCATGGTGTTGCCCATGGGGTCCACCACAAAAATGTAGTCATTTTGGGATTTGTCAGCGGGCGCAGGCAGCCAGGCATTGAGCGTGTCGGCATCCACCCGCAACACCGTGGCGCTGTCATGCGTCAGACTGGCAGCCAGCTTGGGGTCGACCGAAGCCTGGTCGTTGATCAGCCAGAGCCAATCGATGCGGTCCATGTCTTTGCCCAGCATCAAGCGAAACTGCCGCAGCACGGTGAGTTGCTTCTGGCAATCCTGCACACAGGCAGCGCCATCCACCTTGACCAGTAGCCACTGCGCCTTCAGCGATGGCAAGGGCCTACTGACTCCATCCAAGCCCATTGCCTGCGCCACCGGCACCGGGCGCACCGGGGTGATCAGTTCGCCAAAGCTTGCCTCACCCTGCGGGCGCACCACGTAAAACACAAAATAAGCCACCAGCACCGGCAACGAACACGCCACCAGGATCGCCAGCAGCTTCAAGCGCCCGCTCAACACCGAGCCAGCGGCACCCCCAGGCGTGGGCAAAGAATGCACAGCCAGACCCAGCACCTCGTCAGATCGCGGCCGGCTCATGCGCGCTCACCTTGACGGAAACTGGCAAACAGATAAAACAACAGCAGCGCAGCCGCCATGCCAAACCATTGAAAGGCGTAGCCACGGTGCATGGCCACACGGTCTTGCGGCGGTGACCAATGGCGCACCAAGGTGTCAGGCGCATCGCCGCCAGTTTGCTGCAACACCACCGGCTGCACCGGGTGGCCGATCAACTTCTCAAACCGGGGCAAGTCCACACGCGTCCAGAGTTTGCTTTGTTCTTCAGGGTGATCCGGCATCAAAAAGAATTTTTTGGTGGAAGGCACCACGGCCAGTCCAATGATTTGGACCCGACCAGTAGGTGTGGCCACCACAGGCAACACGCCACGCCCCAAACGCCAGCCAACCCAGCCCCGGTTGACCAGAATCCGCGTGTCACTGCCTTCAATGTGCAGCGGGGTGATGACGTGCACCCCGGGTTGGCCATTTTCCTGCCGGTTGTCCAGAAGGATCTGGTGCTGCGCCTCAAACGTGCCCGACACCGCAAGCGGCAGGTCTTGCGCCGCCTGTGGGTCCAGCAGCTGGCCGGTGACCAGGGTTGGGCCGAGTTGACCGCGAAGCGCATGCTGCGCCAGATCGGCGGCCACACGGTTCCCCTTACCGGTTTGCCATAACCCGAGGTAAATCAACAAGGCCATACCCAGCAGCATGGCCAGGGTGGGAATCAACCGAATTTGAAAACGCATGGAGAGTGCACGAGCCGATGGTAAATGCGCATAATGCAGCGAAATCATTAAGAGACACCGCAATGCTGGCGAAAATTTTAATTCTGGCGAGCCTGGCACTGATTTTGGTAAGCCTATTCAGTGCCTTGGTGCTGCTGTTCAAAAGCGACGACCCGGCAAAACGCAAACGGGTTGTGCAAGCCCTGACCGTGCGCATCGGCTTGTCCATTGGCTTGTTTCTTACCCTGCTGGCCAGTTTTTATTTTGGCCTGATTCCCGGTCGGGGGTGAGGTGAAACGCCACGCGGTGTCACGTCAAAGAATGTAGACAAACACAAACAAAATCAGCCAGACCACGTCCACAAAGTGCCAGTACCAGGCCAC
>JBBQSS010000233.1:0-4646 GCA_038213665.1 Burkholderiales bacterium
CATGATGCGCACGCCGTCCACAATCTCGTTGGCATACTCCCGCATCAGTCGGTCGTCGCAAGTGATGTAGGGTTCACATTCAGCACCGTTGATCACCAGTGTGTCAATGCTGTGCTTGTAGCGCATGTCCAATTTCACGGCGGACGGAAACGCGGCACCCCCCAAACCCACAATCCCGGCGGCGGCGACGCGTTCGCTCAGCTCCTTGGGGGTGACGGGCAGGGGAAAGTCCTGCGTGATGGGCTGTGCCAATTCGGCCCAGCGCTCTTCACCGTCGGCCTCGATCACCACCGTAGGTTGGGTCAGCCCAGACGGGTGCGGCGCCATCCGGTCCTCAATGGCGATCACCGTGCCGGAGGTGGAGGCATGGACATTGGCCGAAATACCGCGACCGGCCCGCCCAATCAACTGGCCCTTGCCCACCCGCTGACCCACCTCGACCACAGGCTCTGCCGGGCTGCCTACATGTTGCTGCAAAGGGATGCACACCCGCTTCGGGGTGGGCATGCGCACGATCGGGCTTTCACTGCTCAACTCCTTGCGGTAGCTGAGCTTGACCCCTCCTCGAACTGAAAAAAGCTTCATCGCGGTGTCCTTTCAATCCGCAGCCACAACCTGCTTGGCCGCAGGTTTTGGCCAGTGCCAGGTGGCCAGCGTGGGCAGCACTGGTTTCATCACAATGGCATCTGTGGGGCATTCAACGACGCACAACCCGCAGGCATAACAAGCCTCCGGCAGTACGGTGTGCATTTGTTTGATAGCGCCCACGATGGCGTCCGAGCCACATTTGCGGATGCAGCGGGTGCAGCCAATGCAGCGTTCCTCGTTCACCCAGGCCACGGTAGGCAGCGCGGCATCCGACGCATCTGCGGCCAGTCGCACGCCCAGCATGTCGGCCACACGCTGCGCGGTTGAGGCACCGCCGGGTGGGCAACAGTTGGGTGCTGCCCTTCCCTCCACCATGGCCGCCGCAGCCTGTTTGCACCCGGCGAAACCACATTGGGCACAGTTCGAGCCTGGCAAGATGGCCGCAACCGCCTCGGCCCGGTCATCGACAGGCGCAGACAAAAACCGCGCGGCCACGCCCAGCACCACGCCCAGGCCAGCGCCCAGCAAGCCAAGAGCACCTACCGCTTGCGCGGCTTGCGTCATCATGTGTGCATCCATCACATCAACCTCCCAGTCCAGCAAAACCCATGAACGCCAACGACAACACGCCAGCCGTGATGAAGCCAATGGGTGCCCCCTCGAACGCTTTGGGCACATCGGCCAGCGCCAGTCGCTCACGCAGGCCAGCAAAGATCACCAACACCAGTCCAAAGCCTGTGGCCGTGCCAAAACCCCGCAACAAGCTGGTCGCAAACCCATAACCACCCTGGATCGTTAGCAGCGCCACACCCAGCACGGCACAATTGGTGGTGATCAGGGGCAAATAGACCCCCAACGCCTCGTACAGCGGTGGCGAGATGCGGCGAATCACCATCTCGGTGAACTGCACCACGGCGGCAATCACCAGAATGAAGGCCATGGTGCGCAAGAAGGAAAGGTCCAGGGGGGCCAGAATCCAGGCCTCTGCCACCCAGACAAAACCGGTGGACAAGGTCAGCACAAAGGTGGTCGCCAGCCCCATGCCCATGGCGGTGTCAATGCGTGAGGACGTGCCCATGAACGGGCACAACCCCAAAAACTTGGCCAACACCACGTTGTTGACGATGGCGGTACTCAATAAAACCAGCAGAAAGTCTTTCATCACAGGCTCCGTTGTTGAATCACGGGGATGGCGATACCGCGCAATGCAGCCGTGGCGGGTGGCGCGCACGATGAACCGGCGGCACCATTTGCCCGCCCCAACACCATCGGTTCCAGCGCATCCCGCCAGCGCCGCGCCAGAACTCTGGCTACAGCAACACCCACCAGCAGACCCGCAAGCGCAGCCGCGATGGCCACGCCATCACCAGCGCCTTGCAGGGCGCCAGCCGCCACCAGCATGCTCACCAATGGCAAGGTGTAGGCGGTCAGCGATGCACGGGTAAGCGCATGGCGATCCACACCAATATGCACGGTGTCCCCGAGTGCCAAAAGTGCCTGACCCGGACCCAGCGAGCGCGCTGCCCGCCAACTTGCGGCGGATTTGGCCGCGTTGCCACCGCCGCAGGCGCTGCGGGTGGCGCAACTGCCACATGCAGCGGGTTGTTCAGCCACCAGCCAGACCTGATCCTGGTCGACCGCCACCACGCGTGCCAGGCCCTCAATCAAGCTGTCATCAGGTTCGTACAGCGTGTTCATGACAACTCACTCACCTGGCCGGCGTCGTCAATACAAATGGCGCGACAACCTGGCTGGGTGCGCAGCAAGGCCAGGCGTGCTGCGACATCGCGACGCGGTATCAGCGCCAGCGCGGTTGACAAGGCATCGGCCTGGGTGGCGCTGGGTGCCACCACAGTGACACTCTCATAAGCCGGGGTCGTGCCGCCGGTGCGGGCGTTGATCAGGTGGGTGTAGAGGCCTGCAGCGTCGAGCCGCGTGCCATACCCCCCCGAGGTCGCCACCGCCTGGTCCAGCACGGACAGCGTATGCACGGCCCGACTCGGGTCGCGCGGATCAGCCAAACCGATTTGCCAGGCCGAACCATCGGGTTTGGCGGCCACGGCGCGCGGCTCACCCATGTCCACCAACATGTGGCTGAACCCATGAGCGCGCAACACCTCGCTGCAGCGGTCGGTGATGAAGCCCTGAGCCACGCCATTGAGCGAGAGGCCCATGCCGGCGCGCGTCAACGTGACCTCAGAGCCTGCCAACTGCACACCGTGCCAATCCACCAGGGCGCGTGCCCGTACCACTTTGTCAGCGGCAGGCGGCTGTGAATTGCCACCCACCACAAAGTGCTCAAAGTACAAAGCCCACAGCGGCTGAATGCTCGGGTCAAACACCCCGTTTGAGAGAGCCGCCATGTCCAGTGCCGTGCGCAGCAGCGCGACAAATTCAGGCGGCGCGTTGTCAACCCGTCCAGTGCGGTTGAGCTGGGACAGCACCGAGTCGGCGCGGAAAAGGCTGAACATGCCTTCCAGCCGAGACAACTCGGCCAGGGTGGCGGTCAGTGCGGCTTGCGCACCCGCTGTATTGCCGCCATGGTGCAGCACCAGAGACGCGGGTGCACCCATCGCCAGACCTTGCCACTGCAGCGGGGCGGCCTGCGCACTTGGCTGAAGCCGCCAGGCGGCCAGCGGCAACACAGCCGCCATGATCATCAGCCGACGGCGGCCTACGGTGCCGGGCGTGGCCACCACCGTGGCTTGTGGTGCAGAGGTGAAAGAGGTGCGCATCACAGGTTCATCCTTTCAAGCCACAACCCGGCGTGGCAGAGATGATTTCAGGCTCTCCAGCGTCACATGCTGGCGGCCATTGACATCCTGGAACACCTTGAACACTTTTTCCTGCGCCGGGGTGGATTTGACGAAATCCCCGTAGGCCTTGACCAGTTGTTCGCGGTACTGGGTAAACAGCCCCACTTCATCGGTCTGCGCCAGCAGATTTTCCTGGCGGATGTACTGAAAAAAACGCTTCAGGATGTGCAGGCGGCTGACGTTGACCACGTGCTGGTCGAACGGCACACCAAAGTACTGAAGGAAATCCTCGGCGGAGGACAGGGCTTTGAGCTGTTGAAGAAAGGTTTCCATGGGGATTGACTCCAGGGTTGAGGTTTGAGGGGCGGGGGCAAGCCGCGCAAGGTTCGGGGTGGTCATGTCTGGCCTCAAGCCGCCCTGACGGCCATGTGAGGTGTCGTCATCTCAAGCGACTCCAGTAAAAAATGGCGCAACTCGTCTGGCGTGGCTTCCTGCTTGATGCGCATGGCATGGTCCCGGATGCGCGCCAACAGGCGGGCCGTGAGCGCGTCGTCGTCCAGCACCACACCTAACAAGCCATAAGCCTGGCGCACCGCCTGCGAGCCTGAATGTTTGCCTAGCACGGTGCGGCGCTGGCGGCCCAGCTCCGAGGGGTCAAAACTCTCGTAGGTTGAGGCGTTTTTCAGCAAACCGTCAATGTGAATGCCCGACTCGTGGGTGAACACGGCCTCGCCCACAATGCTTTTGTTAAATGCCACCTGCCGCCCCGACGCGTGTGCCACCAGGCGAGAGATCGAGACCAGCGCTTGCGTGTTCACGCCGGTGTCGGCATGGTGCAGGTGGCGCACACCCATCACCACTTCTTCCAAAGCGGCATTGCCCGCGCGCTCACCCAGGCCGTTGACCGTGGTGTTGGCGTGCGTTGCACCGGCACGCAAGGCCGCCAGCGTGTTGGCGGTGGCCAGTCCGAGGTCGTTGTGGGCGTGAATTTCGATCTCGAGGTCGACCGCCTCACGCAGCCTTGAGACCGCCTCATAAGTCGTGAACGGGTCCAGCACGCCCAGCGTGTCGGCAAAACGAATCCGGCTGGCACCACACGCCTGGGCCCGACGCGCCACCAGCGCCAGAAAATCGGCATCGGCGCGGGACGCGTCCTCAAGTCCCAATGAAATCTTGCGGCCACTGGCCACGGCTTGCCCGATCACGCGGGTGACTTGCGTGACCACCCATTCACGCGACTGGCGCAGCTTGTGCTGTAGGTGAATGTCTGACACCGGAATCGACAAATGGACGATGTCGGCC
>JBBQSS010000234.1:0-4610 GCA_038213665.1 Burkholderiales bacterium
GGGTCTAATTTGTTGGGGACAGAGCAAATTTGCTTTGCAAATCTTGGTCTGTCCTGCAAGGCTTCAAGATTGTCGGGGACAGAGCAAATTTGCTTTAAAAATCTTGGTCTGTCCCGCAAGGGTTCAGATTTTCGTTAACCAATGGGCGTATTTGGGGTTGCGGCCGTTGACGATGTCAAAGAACGCGCTCTGGATTTTTTCGGTGATCGGGCCGCGGGTGCCGACATAGTCAGCCTTGCCCAGTTCAATGCGGTCAAGCTCACGAATTGGCGTGATCTCTGCTGCCGTGCCGCTGAAGAAGGCTTCGTCGCTGATGTAGACCTCGTCACGGGTGATGCGTTTTTGCACCACTTCGAGCCCGAGGTCTTTGCAGATGTGCAGCACGGTGTTGCGGGTGATGCCGTTGAGGGCGCCTGCCGACAGATCGGGCGTGTAGACCACACCGTCTTTCACTACAAACAGGTTCTCGCCGGCGCCCTCACTGACAAAACCGCTGGCGTCGAGCAGCATGGCTTCGTCATAGCCGTCGTCGGTGGCTTCCATGTTGGCCAAAATCGAGTTGGTGTAGTTGCTCACGGCCTTGGCTTGGGTCATGGTGATGTTGACGTGGTGGCGGGTGTAGCTGGAAATCTTCACGCGGATGCCGCGCTTCATGCCTTCTTCGCCCAGGTAGGCGCCCCAGGGCCAAGCGGCCACCATCAGGTGGATGGTGTTGCCTTTTGGGGAGACGCCCAGTTTTTTGTCGCCAATCCAGGTCAAGGGGCGGATGTAGCCGGATTCAAGCTTGTTCTCGCGGATGACGGCCTTTTGCGCCTCGTTTACTTCTTCTTGAGTGAAGGGGATTTTCATGCGCAGGATTTTGGCGCTGTTGAAAAGCCGCTCGGTGTGCTCTTCGAGCCGGAAAATGGCGGGGCCATTGACCGTGTTGTAGGCGCGTACGCCTTCAAAAGCGCCGCAGCCATAGTGCAGGGTGTGGGTCAGCACGTGGATCTTGGCGTCGCGCCAATCCACCATCTGGCCGTCCATCCAGATTTTGCCGTCGCGGTCAGCCATCGAAGGGGGTAGGGGGCTCATCGGTTGTTCCTTATTGGTCAGCAAGGCGCTGAAGGTCAAAACCGGTATTTTACGGGGCTGGCCTAGCCCGGGCCAGCCCACTTATCGTCCACGCCGGAGTGCGCTTTCGCGCGGTGCGATCAGGCGAAGCTGTCGGCCATCAAGGCATTGAACCAGGTGTTCATGTCCTTGAAGTTATCGCTATCCCAACCCACCGACGCGCCGGAGCCTGCCACCGAGGCCACCATGGTGGCCGTGGCCGGGTTGTACTGAAACACCGCCTCCAGCCATGAGGCTTGCGTCATGGTGATGGTGGAGTAACAGGCCGAGTTGGTCACCGGTGCCTGGTCAGGCGGCAAACCGGCGAATGCGCGCACGATGGCATCGGCGCAGACCTTGGCTTCCTGGTTGGCAATGTGGCCGGCTTTGGGCTGTGCTGTGGCACTGGAATCGCCAATGATGTGGACCTTGCCGGCACCGCTCACCGTGCTGGCGTAGGTCAACTGGTTGACGCCTGCAAAGCGGAAAGCGTTGTCACCGACCAGCTTGGTGGCGTTGTTCAGGCCCGCCGTGGTGATGAGTTTGCCGGCGCGTTGCCCCGGAATCAGGTTGACCACACCGTTGTTGCTGAAGTTGCCCATGGTGGTGGTCAGGCTTTTGGTGGCCGGATCCACGCTCAATATTTCTGCGTTGGGCACATAGGTGATGCCGTGCAGCGCAAACGCCTTGGTGAAATTGTCGATCTCGGTCACGATGCCTGGGTTGGCATCGAGCACAAACATCTGGGACTTGGGTTTGCGTGTTTTGAGCCAGTCGGCCATCAGGCAAGCGCGCTCGTAGGGGCCGGGGGGGCAGCGGTAAGGCGCCTTCGGGATGGTGAGCACGACGGGCGCGCCATTGGTCATGCTGCTCAACTGCTGTGCCAGCAAGCTGGTTTGCGCACCGGCTTGCCAGGCATGTGGCATGACGGTGGAGGTGCCCATGCCGGGCACCGCATCGAACGCGATGCCGGTGGCCATCACGATGCGGTCAGCGGCCAGAACCGTGCCGTCGGCGAGCTTGACTTTGACACCAACCGGGTCAATTTCGACCACATCACCCTTGACCACGGTCACGCCGTAGGCTGACATCAGTTTGCTGTAGTTGTAGGTCAGACTGGTCAGGGTGCGCTGGCCGGTCAACACCAGCGAACTCATGATGTTGGACACGTAGCTGCTGTTGCGCTCGATCAGCGTGACTGCAATGCCATTGCCCCACAAGCGCAGGTATTTGGCCACGGTGACGCCGGCCATGCCGCCGCCAATCACGATCACGCGCGATTTTGCCGTGCCCGGTGCGGGCGTGGGGGTTGGCGTAGGCGTTGGTTTTGGCCTGTTGTGGTCACTGTTTTTTTTCTTGTCGTCGGCCCAGGTCAGGGGTGAGGTTGCTGCCAGCGCAATGCCGCTGGCTGACAAAAAATATCTTCTATCCATGATGATGCTCCAGAGGTGTGGGGGGTTAGCGTTGCGTCGACAGCCAGCTTGAAAGTGACAGGAGCTGCGCGTCGGTGAAGCCCATGGCGTGTTTGGCCATGATGCCGTTGCCTTCTTTCCCGGACTTGAATTCCTTGAGGTCTTTGTAGATTTCTGAAGACGATTTGCCAACCAGCTTGTCAAAGCCCGGGCCCTTGCCGTTGGTGCCGTGGCACTGGAAGCAGTTGGAGGCCAGCAGTCGCCCGGCGGGTGGCGCAGTTTGGGCTTGCGCGCCCAGACTCAAGCCCATGGCGCAGAGGACGGCACCCGTTGCGCGAACAAAATAGATCATGGTTCACCCTTCTTTGTAATAGACCGAAGGAGATTGTGGGTATGGATGGTGTGACTTGACTTTAAGTTGTGTAAATCGATGTAAATACCTGATTGCGTGGTGGTCGGGCCGTTTGCGTGAATCAGCCGGTGCGCGCAGCGTTTGCATGGGCCGGGGCTGCGTCCGAAGCCGCAGCCCCGGCCCAGCGCACGGTCACGCACAAGCCACCCAAGCGGTCAGAGCGCTGTACGGTGACCTGCGCGGCATACACATTGGCGATGCGGCGAATGATCGATCAGCCCAGGCCGCTGCCACTTTGCTCGGTGCCCAGTGCGCGGTAAAAACGTTCACCCAGTCGGGCCATGTCGGCGGCCACGCGCTGCGCCAAGGCCGATACGTCGACCCTGCTTGCGGGCGCCGTGGCACTGCAAGACTCCAGCCGTGACAGGGTCAGCAGTTGTTCCACCAGATGGGCAGCACGGTCACAACCGGCCAGTGTGTAGGTGAGCGCATGGCGGCGCTCAACGTCCGTGGTCGCACCGAGCGCGACTTGCGCCTGGGTGCGAATGGCTGCAATCGGGGTGCGCAACTCATGGACGGCATCGGCGGTGAAGCGCCGCTCTGCGGTCATCATGGCCCCGATGCGTTCAAACAGGGCGTTCAACGACTGCATCACGGGGGCAATCTCGGCGGGCATGTCGGTCAGCACCACCGGCTCCAGGGCTTGCAGCTGGCGCCGCGCCAGCACCTCGCTCAAGTGCCGCAGCGGGGCCAGGCCATTGCCCACCGCCAGCATCAACACATGCAGCAAGTCGTATTCGCGGGTCGACAGCAAGACCGGTTGGCCCTCAATGCTGACTTCTCGGGTGGCCGGGTTCACCTGTATCGCCCCACAGGTCAACAGCTCTTGGGTTTGGCCGTGGGCACGGCGCACCAGCGAGCGCAGGCGCGCGCCCAACTCGTACAAGTCAACCGGTTTGAGCACATAGTCGTCAGCCCCCAAGTCCAGGCCCTTGATGCGGTCGGCCACCGCGTCGCGCGCGGTCAGCACCAGAATGGGCAGGTTGATTTTTTTGCCACGTAGGGCCTGCAGCACCTCCATGCCATCTTTTTGCGGCAGGCCCAAGTCGAGCACGGCAGCCTGGTAATCAGCCGCTGCTGATTTCCCGCTCTGCGGCCATGCCATCGCGCACCCAGTCGACCTGGAAGCCCTGCTGGCGCAGGCCCGCGCGCAACCCATCGCCCAGCATCGGGTCGTCTTCAGCCAACAAAATGCGCATGCGTTGCCCTCTGTGTGGTTTGGGGTGGCCAGGCTGCCGGCACCCTCTTCAAGGCGTTCATTGTCATTTTGCGGCAGCAGGGGCCACGCGCCGCAGCACCTGCACGGCCTTGCGACCCGAGGAAAAAAATGACATTCAGGGCGTTCAGGATTGTGACGATGAGGTGCTGTTAGCGTTGCGGATTGAGCGATGCTTAGGATGTGGCAAGAAATAACTACCTCCAATTTGCTGCTGCGGATTGGGGCGCGCTGCGTCGTTGCAAGTCGCTTGTTTGGCTCGCCAAACCGCATACCTTGCGCCTAGCCGCGCATCCCAACTCGTTGCAGCGAACCGGGGTGTTATTCCTTGCCACATCCTTAAGGTGATTTCCTGCGAAAAATATACCCATCTGACTTGTCTTTTTGTCCATCTGCTGCGTTGCAAAAACGGTTGTATAGCTCGCTATACGCCCATTTTTACGCCTTGCAGCTGAACAAAAATCCTACGTCATCTGGG
>JBBQSS010000235.1:0-4576 GCA_038213665.1 Burkholderiales bacterium
AAAAAAATCAAATGCGCCCTCATCGGCCCCGGCAACATTGGCACTGACCTGCTGGCCAAACTGCAACGCAGCCCGGTGTTGGAACCGGTCTGGATGGTCGGTATCGACCCCAATTCGGACGGCCTCAAGCGTGCCCGCGAGATGGGCATCAAAACCACCGCCGAAGGCGTGGACGGCCTCATTCCCCACATGCTGGCCGACGGCGTGCAGATTGTGTTTGACGCCACCAGTGCCTACGTGCACGGCGACAACAGCCGCAAGGTCAATGCACTCGGTGCGCTGATGATCGACCTGACCCCTGCGGCCATTGGCCCGTTTTGTGTGCCGCCAGTGAATCTGATCGAACACGTGGGCAAGGGCGAGATGAACGTCAACATGGTCACCTGCGGGGGCCAGGCGACGATTCCGATGGTGGCAGCTGTGAGCCGTGTGCAACCCGTGGCGTATGGCGAAATTGTCGCTACCGTGTCGAGCAAATCGGCCGGCCCAGGCACCCGCAAAAACATTGACGAATTCACCCGCACCACTGCCAGCGCGGTGGAAAAAGTGGGGGGTGCCAAAAAGGGCAAGGCCATCATCATCCTGAACCCGGCTGAGCCGCCGCTGATCATGCGCGACACGGTGCATTGCCTGACTGAGACGGAGCCGGACCAGACCAAGATCACCGAATCCATCCACGCCATGATCAAGGAAGTGCAGAAATACGTGCCTGGCTACAAGTTGGTGAATGGCCCGGTGTTTGATGGCAAACGCGTGTCGGTCTATTTGGAAGTTGAAGGACTGGGCGACTACCTGCCCAAATACGCGGGCAACCTCGACATCATGACCGCTGCTGCGGCTCGCACGGCAGAGATGTTTGCCGAAGAAATCATTGCTGGCCGCTTGACGCTGCAAGCCACTGCCGCCTGAACCCCCTAGGAGAACTCACATGACATTTCAAGGCAAAAAAATCACCCTGCACGACATGACGTTGCGCGACGGCATGCACCCCAAGCGCCACCTGATGACGTTGGAGCAAATGACCACCATCGCCCGCGGGCTGGATGACGCGGGCATTCCGCTGATCGAAGTCACCCACGGCGACGGTCTGGGCGGCAGCTCGGTCAACTACGGCTTTCCGGCACACACTGATGAGGAATACCTCGGCGCGGTGATTCCGCTGATGAAGCAGGCCAAGATTTCGGCGCTGCTGATTCCGGGCATCGGCACCGTTGACCACCTGAAGATGGCACACGGTCTGGGTGTGCACACCATTCGCGTGGCCACCCATTGCACCGAGGCCGACGTGTCCGAGCAGCACATCACCCTGGCCCGCAAGATGGACATGGATACTGTGGGCTTTTTGATGATGGCGCACATGGCCAGCCCCGAAAAGCTGGTGACCCAGGCCAAGCTGATGGAAGGCTATGGCGCTAACTGCATTTACGTCACCGACTCGGCTGGCCATCTGCTGCCTGACGGCGTGAAGGCCCGCTTGAGCTCAGTGCGCGCGGCCCTAAAGCCCGAGACCGAACTGGGCTTTCACGGCCACCACAACCTGGCCATGGGCGTGGCCAACTCGATTGCCGCCATTGAAGTCGGTGCCAACCGCATCGACGCCGCTGCCGCTGGCCTGGGCGCAGGCGCAGGCAACACACCCATGGAGGTGCTGGTGTCGGTGCTTGACCTGATGGGCGTCGCCACCGGCGTGGATGTCTACAAGATTCAGGACGTGGCCGAAGACCTGGTGGTGCCGATCATGGACTTCCCGATCCGTATCGACCGCGACGCGCTCACACTCGGTTACGCCGGTGTCTATGGTTCCTTCCTGCTGTTTGCCAAGCGCGCCGCAACGAAATACGGTATCAGCGCCCGCGACATTCTGGTCGAAATGGGCCGCCGTGGCATGGTTGGCGGCCAGGAAGACATGATTGAAGACACCGCCATGACGCTGGCTCGCCAACGCGCACAGGCCTGATCCCGGAACACCCAAGGAAACCCATGAAACTCGACGCACAAACCATTGCCACCTTGGCCGAGCGGCTGGAAAACTGCCAACTGCAGCAGCAAGACACCACCAAGATCACCGACGAATACCCCGACATGGATTGGGACGACGCCTACGCCATCCAGAACGAAATTCGTCGCCGCAAGCTGGCACGGGGCCGCACCATCGCCGGTCTGAAAGCCGGACTGACCTCGCACGCCAAGATGAAACAAATGGGGGTATCCACCCCGGTGTTTGGCTTCATGACCGACGACTATGTGGTGGCCGACGGCGGTGAGTGCAAGATCAGTGAGCTGATCCACCCCAAGGTCGAGCCCGAAATCGCCTTTGTCACCAAGACCGAGTTGCGCGGCCCCGGCTGCCACATTGGCAGCGTGCTGGCAGCTACTGACTTTGTCATGCCCGGCATTGAGGTGATCGACAGCCGCTACCGTGACTTCAAGTTTGATTTGAAAAGCGTGGTGGCCGACAACACCTCGGCGGCGCGATTTGTCGTGGGTGGTCAGCCGATGAGCGTAAACGATTGCGATCTGCGCACCGTGGGTGTGGTGCTGGAAAAGAACGGTGTGCCGGTGGCTTTTGGCGCTGGTGCCGCGGTGATGGGCCATCCGGCGGCGGCAATTGCGGCGCTGGCGAATCTGTTGGGCGCGCGCGGTGAATGCATTCCGGCGGGCACCTTGATTTTGTCGGGCGGCATCACCGAAGCCGTGTCGGTGCAAGCCGGCGACAACGTCACGCTGCGCGTGCATGGCATGGGCAGCACCAGTATTCGTTTTGTTTGAACACTGCCACCATCAAACCCCCATGACCTGACTGGAGAACCCCTATGCCATTTGCACAAATCTACATGATTGAAGGCCGCACCGAAGAACAAAAACGCGCGGTCATCGAGAAAGTCAGCGCCGCGTTGGTGGAAGCCACCGGCACCCCGATTGCCAACGTGCGCGTCTGGATTCAGGACGTGCCTAAAGAAAACTGGGGCATTGCGGGGGTTAGCGCGAAGGACTTAGGGAGGTGACCGTAAGCCACCAGCACCCGCGCCTTGATGCGGGGTCATAAAGGGCTTCTAACCTGGCGAGGGCTGCCCACTGGTCGCGGCGGTGGAATACCGCATTGGACTAGTCTTTCAGGAAGTCATGGATCACACCCACGGACCACTCTGCGTTGAGCGTCAGCATGTTGTGCCCCGTTCCTTTTGCCATCACGTGGGCTGTCTGTGGCGGCAGAAAAGGTAGGTGAAATTCCTCTTGATATTTGTACCCGATGAAGCTGCATTCGCTGCTGATCATGAGCAGGCCACCACGGTAGCGGTCAGTCCCTGAGGTCAGATCCCAATGAAACATCTTGGGGTCATTGAAAAGAGGCTTGAGCATGTTGTTAAAGGACTCATATCCGGCCCGCTCGAAGGCGTCTGGTGGCAGAGCCTGGCCTTCACACTGGTACGGCCCGCCAGGCTTGCTTTGGTTCATCAGCTTCGTCATGACGTAGTCAAAGCGTTCATGGCCATCCTGTGACTTGACGAATGGCGCCTGCAGGATGTAGCGCAGCATGGGTAGCGCATCCCAAATGCTTTGCGACGCTTTCAATCTCTCAACGAATGCTGCGGCTGATGTCGGCGTGAGAATTCCGGGCTCGACCGCAACGACGTGACTGACCCGCTCAGGATGTTGACCCGCGTAGGCGATGACCAGCATCGCGCCCCACGAATGCCCGATCAACTTGACCTTACCGTCTTTTGCGTAGTGATTGACAATCCGGTGCAGGTCGTCAAGACTGGACTCGAGGGTGAGTTCATCCTTCGGTACTCTGGGGGACAGGCCAGTGCCTCGCTGATCATAAAAGATAACAAAAGAGTCGTTGGCAAGCCCCTGAATCGGCAACAAATACTTCAGGTCGCCGCCGGGACCGCCGTGCACCACGATCACCGGTGGTGCGCTTGCCTCTCCAAAGGTACGAACGTGAAATTTATAACCATCAAGCGCAACGAATTGCAACGAGGCATCGTTGGCAACGGTGGCGGGTACAGCCACACAGCCCACGGTCAACAGCGCCATGAGGGTGGAGAGTATTTTGGGATGGCGGGTATTCATCGACGGCAATCGTAGCCACTTATATATATTTGAACAACTGCCAAAATACCGATAGCACCATCCATTTTTGGATGACCAAATAAGCAGGTTACCAATGCAACTCAAGTGGGACGATTTACGCCTTTTTCTGGCCGTTTGCGATGAAGGTAGCCTGAGCGCAGCGGCTCGTATCATGGGCCTTGGGCAAGCCACGCTGAGTCGCCGCATCGCCGAGATGGAAGCCCAGGTGGGCGAACCCCTGTTCGTTCGGCAGTCACAGGGCGTCGTGCTTACCGATATGGGCAGGCAACTGCTGCCCTCGGTTCAGCGTATGGCCGAATGGGCCACGCAAGCCACACACAGCCTGACGACGGATAAAACGGATAGGATTTCCAACCGCATGAGCCCAAGTATCGCACCCCAAACCGTCCTGATAAAACGGGTTTCCCCTGCGATGACAGTCTGAATCCCCAAGACTCTGCTCCCCATCATCCCAAACCACGTACCGGGCTGCCGAAGA
>JBBQSS010000236.1:0-4558 GCA_038213665.1 Burkholderiales bacterium
CAAAATCATGTCATGCAGACCGGCACTTTGGGCGGCTTCAATGACTTTGCTTGGGTCGACTTCACCAAAACGGGCGATGTTTTCGGCAATGCTGCCTTCAAACAGCTCAATGTCTTGCGGCAGGTAGCCCAGATAGGGACCCAGCTCAACCCGGTTCCAGCCTTCAATGGGCAGGTGGTCGAGCAACACAGTGCCCGAACGGTCGGGCCAGATGCCCATCAGCACACGTGCCAACGTGGATTTGCCAGAGCCTGATGGGCCCAGCACGGCAGTGACGGTGCCCGCTGGCATGCTCAAGTTGATCTTTTTAAGAATGGGCTCAGCCCGGCCAGGTGCCGTAGCGAACATGTCTTGCAGTGTGACTGCGCCAGTCGGCGCGACTCGCTTCAAGGCCGGGTCACGTGCCGGGTAGTTGATGAGCATTTGCTCCAGTCGGGCAAAGGCGAAGCGCATGCCGATGAACTGGCGCCAGCTGCCGACGATCATGTCGATGGGCGCCAGGGCGCGGGTCATGAGCACGTTGGCGGCGATCATGCCGCCTGGGGAGAGCTGGCCGTCAATCACCAGCAAGGCACCCGCGCCAAGCGAGAGCGACTGCTGGGTATAGCGAATGAACTTGCTCCAGGCCATGATGCGGTGGGTGAGTTGCTGGGCATCACCGCTTTTGTCCAGGTGAATTTGGTGCCTGGTCGCCCAACGGGCGCGCAGGTTGTGCACCATGCCCATGGATTCAAGCACTTCGGCGTTGCGCAGCTTGTCTTGCAAAAATGTGCCCGCATCGGCCCCGGCTTTGGTCGCCGCTTCTGAAGGGGCCAGCGTGTGTCGGTGGCCAAACCAGGCCAGGGCGGCTTGTATCAGCGCAAACACAATGCCCAGCACGCCCAGCCAAGGGTGCAAAAAGAACAGCACGGCCATGTAAATGGGGGCCCAGGGCGCGTCAAAAAACGCAAAGATGCCGTTGCCGGTCAAAAACTGGCGAATCTGGATCAGGTCACCAAAAGCCCGCGAGGGGCTGGCGCCGGCCTGGCTCAAGTGGGCCTCAAAACTGGCGTTAAATACTTGCGTGCTGAGTTGCTCATCCAGGCGCACGCCAGTGCTGACCAACAGGCGTGAACGCATCCATTCGGCAAACGCCATCACGGCAAACAAAAACAAGGTCAGCAGTGACATGGCGATCAGCGTCAACTCGCTTTGGCTGGTCAGCACGCGGTCATAGACCTGCAGCATGTACAGCGTGGGCGTGAGCATGAGCACATTGGCGATCATGCTGAAGGCGCCGACAATCAAAAATTCGCGCCGGAATGCCCACAGGGTGGATGTCAATTCGCTGCGTTTGAAAAATCCAGGTGTTTTCATAAGTCGTGTCGCAGTTAGGCGTGGGCAGCGGCGGGTGCCGTGGCGGCTACTGTGGTGGTTTGGCGGGCCTTGGCCGCAGCGTCATTGAGGGCCTTGAGGATGTCGTCACGCGGCCCAAACATTTGGGTTTGGCCATCACGCAGCACCAGCATCTTGTCGGCCACCGCCAGCACGCTGGTGCGGTGTGTCATCACCACAAACGTGGTGCCGCGTGCCGCAAGTCGGGAGATGGCGCTGGCCAGCGCCGCATCGCCTTGCTCGTCAAGGCTGGAGTTGGGCTCATCAAGCACCACAAACGCCGGGTTGCCGTAGATGGCGCGGGCCAGGGCGACGCGCTGGCGCTGCCCGCCTGAGAGCATGGCCCCTTCTCGCCCCACCTGGCTGTCGTAGCCTTGTGGCAAGGCCAGAATAAATTCATGCAGGCCAACCGCGCTGGCAGCGGCTTCTACCTTTGCCATGTCCATTTCGCCAAAACGGGCGATGTTTTCGGCCACCGAGCCGTCAAACAACTCGACACCCTGGGGCAGGTAGCCGATGTGCGGGCCCAACTCAACCTTGTTCCAGGTGTAAACATCGGCACCGTCAAGGCGCACTTTGCCATTGATGGCGGGCCACAAACCCACCAGCAGCCGTGCCAGTGTGGTTTTGCCCGAGGCCGATGGCCCCACCACGGCCAGGACTTCGCCAGGTTCCAGGCCAAAGCTGACCCCTTTAAGAATGGAGATTTGCGTGCCGGGGGCGCTGGCCATCAGGTTGTCTACCAGTAACTGGCCTTGTGGGGGGGGCAACGGCATGCCGGCTGGGCGCAGCGGCACCGAGGCCAGCAGGTTGTCCAGGCGGCTGTAGGCGCCACGCACATTCACGACGACTTGCCATTGGGCGACGATTTGCACCAGGGGGGCCAGCACCCGCCCTCCCAAGATGGAGCCGACAATCATGTAAGCCGCACCACCGTTGAGTTGGTTGCGCAACAGCAGCCAGGCGCCCAGGCCCAGCAACATGGAGCTCACGGTGTTTTGTAAAAATTTGCCGATGGCCTGGTAGAAGCCAGCCTGGTCCGAGGCTTGGGCTTGCAGCCCGAGAAATTCCCGCTGTTTGGTGATCCAGCGTTGGTGAATGTCGCGCAGCATGCCCATGGATTCAATGACCTGTGCATTGCGCAAAGTGCCTTCCGCATATTGCTGGGCGGCCGAGGCGCTGCGGTTGGCGGCCATCAAGGGCGGTTGGGTGCTGCGCTCATTGAGCCAGCCGACAAAGGTTTGCAATATGGCGGCCACCACCGCTGACCAGCCCAGCACCGGACTGATGGCGAAGATCAGGATCAAAAACACCAGCGACACGGGCGCTTCCATGAGGGCCAGCAAAACAGGCGTATGAAGAAAATCACGTACTGATCGGAAATCATTCATGGGTTGCGTGGTGCCGCCGGGGGCGCGCTTCAGGTTAGCCTCAAAAATGGCGGTGAAGATGCGGCTGCTTAACTTGCGGTCAAACGCCAGGGACGCTTCATGCATGACCTCGGAGCGCACCCATTCAAGCACTTCCATGAGCACGAACGCAGCCAGCACCAGCAGTGTCAGCATGGCCAGCGTCATATGATTACGGCTGTTGACCACCCGGTCATAAACCTCCAGCATGTAACCCGAAGGGGCCAACACCAGCAGGCTGGAAAACAAGCTGAACCAAGCGGCTTGTTTGAAGTAAGGGTTGAGCTCAGAGACGGCTTGACGCAGCTCTGTGGCAGGTTTGTTTTGACTCATTGGGCCTCCTCGACCACGACGTATTCCGGAAATTCCGAATCGGAAGAAATTTTTGATTGATCGGCGCTGTCGGCTGGCTCGTCACCGAACTGAAACACCAGCTCGAAGCTGGCATCCGCCCGTCTTGACAAGACGATTTCGCGTAATTTTTTGGTGACAAAGTCCGCCTCGTTCTCGGCACTGAGCGCCAGGGCAAAACGCAAGCGGCCGTCAAGCGTGTACATCGACAGCTGCCCTTTGTTCACGCTCAAGGTGTGGCGGTCAAAGTACACCGGGCAATTGTCAGAAAAGCGCAGCAAAGGCAATGGCTTGTCACCCAGGCGCGCCAAGTTGAACGGACTTTGGAGGTGCTGGAACACCATGCGGCAGGTGCGTGAGACCGAATAAATGGCGTTGCACACCATTTGGGAGCCGATGTCAGGAAACTGTTCACGCAGGTGGCGGTATTTCAGGTGATGCAGTGCCACACGGTTCCACACCTTGGTTTGCTGAACGGTGGGTGACAAGGCATTGCACACGCCCGCAAACGCCGACTGCAACTGCGCCAAACGAGCGTATTGCTCGGCATTGGTGTTCAGCGGAATGCGCAACGTGGTATTCATGTGGGAGATTGTATGACTGAATATTCATATAGGAATATTGCACCGATGAAAAATTGTGTGCTTCGGTGCTGAGCGGCTCAGAGCAGGGATAATCCAATGTTTTATTCATTCACAGGAGCCTATCCATGTCCAAAGAATTTCGTACCGAAGCTGACCGCAAAGCCACCCCCCGCCCTGTGGCCCCCAATGGCGTGTGTTACACCGCCGGCCATGGCCAGATGCGCAGCCTGGAGCGAGGCGTGTCCACCAACAACAAGAAGAACCCCGGCAAGCGCTGCAAAAAAGGCGGTTGATTGCCCAAGCTGCCCAGACGGGCGGGCCTGCCGACAGCATTTGTACGGTAACTGCCTCGCGCAGTGTGATGTGCCCAGCAAAACGGCCCTTTTTGGGGCCGTTTTGCTGTTCAGGTTTTTTTATATTATTTCGGCCCCTAGCCCTTATTCAGTAAGTGCCAGAAGCTATATTAATAATAGCATTTTGCTGCCGCGCAAGGCAGCTGTGCCTGACGCTTACATATTGAGCCGGTACTGCCCACCCACCTCAAACAGGGCGTTGGTGATCTGACCCAATGAGCACACGCGTACCGCGTCCATCAGAACCTCGAACACGTTCAGGTTGTCAATCACCGCTTGTTGAAGCCCACGGTGAATTTGTTCTAAACGTAAGTTGTTGATTTGTAAGGCGCCTTAATGACAACTAAGGCTATTTCCTGCAAACGGAGTCCCGTTGGAGCAGAATAGGCGGCGTTACCCCGAACCACAGGAGCCGCGACTATGAACTCAAACCTCAACGCCGTTGTCAAACCGTCCGTGGACGTGTTGCACCTTGAAGACCTGAAGT
>JBBQSS010000237.1:0-4553 GCA_038213665.1 Burkholderiales bacterium
ATGAAGATTTGCCTAAAAAACCAACTTTGCGAGCCTGGGGCACGTGAAAACGCAGGAATCGAAGGAATTGGGAAAATCTTCGTAAAGGGAAATAGCCATCTGTCATTGGGGAGACGAGGTTTTCGGCCAGGCACTAGGTAAAGGAGGAGCACGCGCAGCGGGCGGGGGACACGTAGCAAGGCGTATCGCCCGGCTGATTTACCCACCAACGTGATGGATCAGGGACAAGTGACTGATCTTCAGTCACCCACTCCTCCAGCGAAAAAAAGCCTCGCTGCAAACCAAATGCCACCAACACGCCTTACGCGTTTGCGTCGCGGGCCATTTTCTCGCTGTGCCAATAAACGTCGTCTCCACTGCTGCCATCGGTGCGAAAACGGTTCAACACCCGGGCCAGCACAAACATCAGGTCTGACAGGCGGTTCAGGTACTGGCGGGGCGTGTCTTTCAAGGCGTCTTGTGCGCCCAGGGCCACCACCGCCCGCTCGGCCCGGCGCGCAACCGTGCGACACACATGGGCCTGTGATGCCGCCCGCGTGCCAGCCGGCAAAATGAATTCCTGCAACTTGGGTAGCGCCGCGTTGTGCACTTCCAAAGCTTCGTCCAGCGCCAGCACGGCCTCAGGTTTTAGCAGCTCAAACCCCGGAATCGACAACTCGCCGCCCAGGTTAAAAAGCTGGTGCTGAATTTCCACCAGCAGCGTGCGCACGGTGTCAGGCATGGCCTCACACAGCAGCACGCCAATGTGCGAGTTGAGCTCGTCCACGTCACCCATGGCGTGCACACGCAAGCTGTTTTTGGAAACCCGGGTGTTGTCCCCCAGGCCGGTGGTGCCGTTGTCACCGGTGCGGGTGGCGATTTGTGTCAGTCGGTTGCCCATGTGTGGCCTCTTTGAAAAATGGGGTGAGTCAGACGCCGGGTTGAGCGGCATCAAAGATATGGCGTGGCAGCGTCACGGTGAGGTCGGTGCTGTCGCGCACGTCGCTGGTGGCCATGTGGATGTGGCCGTGTTGTGCCTTGGCCAGCAGCAGGGCCGAATAGGTGCCCAGGCCGCTGCCACCTTCTTTGCCGTGGCTGGCAAATTTGTCAAAAAACTGCTCACGCAGTTCAGGCGGTACCACGCCGGGGTTGCTGATTTGTACACGCAGCGGGTTTTCGTCATACAGCGCCACCACCACGCGGGCGCCTGGCGGGGCGGCTTCACAGGCGTTTTTTACCAGGTTCTGGAACATCGAGTAGCACAAATTGGCATCGCCCAGCGCCTGCGGCAGCTCGGTGCCCACCGGGGTGTCGGTGTCAACCTCAATCGTCAGACCCTTGTCAAAAAACACGCCGCGCGACACGTCCACAATGCGGTGCAAGATCTCGCCCACATTCACCGGCACTGCGGTCAGCTTGAAGTGGCCGGTTTCCATCTTGAAAACCTCACCTGACAGGTTGACGATTTCAATCACCTGCTGGGCGGTTTGCCCGACCAGGCGCAGTTGCGTGGCGTGTTTGGGCGCCATGGTGCTGTCTTCAGCCAGGCTGTGCACCATGCCCACAATGCCTGCCATTGAGCCTTTGATGTCGTGGCGGGTGGTGTTTTCGGCATCCAGGCGCACCTGGTTAACCTCCAGCATGGCGTCAAAGTCGGCCTGCAGCTGTCGCCGCAGGTCGATGAATTTGATGAAGTTGCGCACCCGTGCGCGCAGCGCCTTGGGGTCGGTGGTTTTAGAGACAAAGTCGACCGCGCCCAATTCCATGCCCAAGCGCCGGCTTTCGTCATCGGTTTCGCCGGTCACAAAAATCACCGGCAGCTGGGCGGTTTCAGGGCGCTTTTGCAGTTGGCGCACCACCTCAAAGCCGTCCATGCCGGGCATTTTCACGTCCATCAGCAGCAAGTCAGGCATGGGGTCGGCGCGGCACAGGGCCAACGCTGAGGGCCCGTCGCTGGCGGTGAGCACCTGGTAATCGTCCTTGAACAAATGCGCCAGCAGCTTGAGGCTGACCGGGTAATCGTCCACCACCAGAATGCGCGACGGTGCCAGCGCGGTATCGGTGGCGCGGCGGTTGAACCGTTGGGTGCCGTTTGCCGCAAGCTGTGCCGCACTGACCGAGGTGCGTGCCACCCGTGGCTGCCCCGACAGCACCTTGTCCAGGCGCGACCTCAAATTACCCGCGTTATACGGTTTGACCAGCAGGCCGCTGACCCCGGCATGGATCACTTCTTCAATGCGCGTGCGCTCGGCCTCGGCCGTGATCATCAAAAACGGCAGCTTGGCCAGCTCGGGGTCGGCGCGCACCGTTCTGAGCAGGTCAAGCCCCGACATCACCGGCATGTTCCAATCACACAGCACCACGTCGATTTTGCTGTTGCGCAGGGTTTCCAGGGCCGAGGCACCGTTGCGCGCCACCTTGATCTTTTCGCAGCCCAGCGCGCGCAACTGGTTGACTGTGACGGCCCGCATCAGCTCCAGGTCATCAACCACCAGGTAGGTCAATTCATGCAGCTTCATCCGGATGTACGTTGGCGTTTCATAATGAATCATTATCACGGAGTCAGGCCATGAACGCACCCACCGCCGCGCAGCAATTGCTGCCAGAAATCAAGACCCGCACCGTGCCACCCGCACTGCTTGAGGCGCTGCAGGCACGTTTTTCAAGCCAGTTTTCCACCGCACTGGTGGTGCGCGAGCAGCATGGGCGTGATGAATCGGCCTTCAGCGTGCCGCCACCTGCGGCCGTGGTGTTTGCCCAGAGCACACAGGATGTGGCGGACGCCGTCAAGCTGGCGGCGCAGTACAAGGTGCCGGTGATTGCATTTGGTGTTGGCTCGTCCCTGGAAGGCCATCTGCTGGCGGTGCAAGGCGGCATCAGCCTGGATGTGAGCCGCATGAATGAGGTGCTGCGCATTGATGCCGACGACCTGACGGTGACGGTGCAGCCCGGCGTGACGCGTAAACAGCTCAACGACGCAATCAAATCCAGTGGCCTGTTTTTTCCGATTGACCCCGGTGCCGACGCCACGATAGGCGGCATGGCGGCCACCCGCGCCAGCGGCACCAACGCCGTGCGTTACGGCACCATGCGTGAAAACGTGCTGGCACTGGAAGTGGTCACGGCCCAGGGTGAGGTGATCCGCACCGGCACCCGCGCCAAAAAGAGCAGCGCGGGCTACGACCTGACCCGCTTGCTGGTGGGCAGCGAAGGCACGCTGGGCGTGATCACCGAAGTCACCGTCAAGCTTTACCCGCTGCCCGAGGCCGTGATGGCGGCCACCTGCAGCTTTGACAGCCTGGCTGACGCGGTAAACACCACCATGTTGATCATCCAGCTGGGCATACCGATTGCGCGCTGCGAACTGCTCGACGCCAACACCATCCGCATGGTCAATGCCCACTCCAATCTCACGCTGGTTGAGGGCGCCATGCTGCTAATGGAGTTTCATGGCTCACCGGCCAGTGTGAAAGAGCAGGTGGAGATCGTGCAAGGGCTTGCTGCTGATCAGGGTGGCGAGGCCTTTGAGTGGGCCAGCACCCCTGAAGCGCGCACCCGACTCTGGACGGCGCGGCACAACGCCTACTTTGCCGGCATCCAGTCGCGCCCAGGCTGCAAGGCCATCACCACCGACACCTGCGTGCCTATTTCACACCTGGCCGACGCGTTGCTGGATTCGGTGCTTGAGGCCGAGCAAAGCGGCATACCGTATTTTCTGGTCGGCCATGTTGGTGACGGCAACTTTCACATGGGTTACTTGATTGACCCCGATTCAGCCACCGAGCGTGCCACCGCCGAACAGCTCAACCACCAGCTGGTGCGCCGCGCATTGGCACTGGGTGGCACCTGCACCGGAGAACACGGCGTGGGTCTGCACAAGATGGGTTTTTTGGTGGAAGAAACGGGAACGGGCGCCGTGACCATGATGCGCGCCATCAAACTGGCGCTGGACCCGGACAACATCATGAATCCGGGAAAGATATTTGCAACCAGCCCCCAGGGTGATCAATGAGTGCGCCCTCGTCCACCCGGGACAGCATCCAGTGCTTGCTCAACAGCACCGGTTTCGCCGTGCTTGCCACTGAAAACGCCGGGCAGCCGCACACCAGTTTGATTGCCATCACCCCGCTGGATGAAGGACAACGGCTGGTGTTTGCCACCTACCGCAACACCCGCAAGTTCACCAACCTGATGCAAAACCAGCGGGTGTCGGTGTTGATGGATGGCCGCGCGCACGATGCTGCGAGCGGCGCAGCCCCCGGTTTTATCCTGAGTGCCGTGGGTCGGGTGCAGGAAATCAATGCCGCCACGCAGCCACAGCTGCTGCGTGCCCACCTGCAAAAACACCCCGACCTTGCGGCTTTCATGCAAGCCCCGGACTGCGTGCTGTTGGAGATGGTGGTGGAGGCCTACCAGATGGTGCGCGGCATTGACGATGTCACTTGGTGGTGCGCCGACGCCTTGACAAAATTACCCTCAGCTACTCAAGCTCCAGCATGATTTCATTGCGGCGAAACATGGGCAAGGTCCAGGGTGGGTTGTAGCGGGCCAGCTGCGGGCTGCCGATGCTCTTC
>JBBQSS010000238.1:0-4520 GCA_038213665.1 Burkholderiales bacterium
CCAACCGGCCTTGACGGTGGCCAAGGCATCACCGCCCTGCGCACCCACGCCCGGAATCAGCAGCGGCAGCGTCGGGGCCAACTCACGTACCCGCTCAATTTCTGCCGGATAAGTCGCCCCCACCACCAGCCCCAGCTGGCCATTCAGGTTCCACGGGCCTTGCGCCAATTGGGCAATGTGCTCGTACAAGCGCGGCTCGCCGGCCACACTGGCCAGGCGCTGGTTCTGAAAATCATCCCCACCCGGGTTGGAGGTGCGGCACAGCAAAAACGCGCCCTTGCCGTGGTACTTCAGGTAGGGCTGGAGGGTATCGAAGCCCATGAAGGGCGACAGCGTGACGGCGTCGGCACCGTAACGCTCGAAGGCTTCTTTGGCGTACTGCTCGGCGGTGCTGCCAATGTCGCCGCGTTTGGCGTCCAAAATGATGGGCACGCCAGGCGCGGCGCGGCGCATGTGCGCCATCAGGCGTTCCAACTGGTCTTCCGCCCGGTTGGCGGCAAAGTAGGCAATCTGCGGTTTGAAGGCGCTCACCAGGTCGGCCGTGGCGTCCACTATTGATGCACAAAAATCGAAAATCCGGCTGGCATCGCCTTGGTAGGCGGCGGGAAATTTGGCCGGTTCGGGGTCAAGCCCGACACACAGCATGGAAGAGTTTTGGCGCTCTGCCTGGCGCAATAGGTCTAGAAAATTCATGCGCGCATTGTATGAAGCGGCACAAGCAAAGTGGTGCGCCGGAGCAAGGGTGGGTGTGGATGCCATGGCGGACTGGCATATGACCTGCCAATCGGCACCCGACTACCCCGAAGATCAGCGCACAGGCGGGTGAACCTGCTGACCCAAAAAAGCGACGACTGCCCCGGTGCTTGCGCCAGGACAGGGCTGTGCCCGCAGCCCAACTTTCCATGGCGTTTTTCAAGCACCGATTGCTCCTCGCGGCTAATCCACTTATTACAGGTGGACAGGGCCGCCTTACTTCTTGATTGCGACATTCTGCAGGAAGGACATGCATTTGCTGAACTGTTCGCTGCTGTTCTCATCTACCCCCGCTATGTTCGGTGGCGTACAGAACATCGCGCCAGCGCTCCGCAGAATGCACCTGATGTGGCCGGCGCAAGGGCAAGCCGACTTCAAGCGGCCTTCTGTCCGATCCCCCAACTACAAGGACTTTCATGAACACTAGAACTGAAAAAGATTTTCTGGGCGAACGCCAGTTACCCGCTGAGGCCTACTACGGCGTTCAAACCCAGCGCGGCAAAGAAAACTTTGACATCACCGGTATCCCGATGTCGGCCGAGCCCGAGTTTGTCCGCGCCTTCGGCTACGTCAAAAAAGCTGCTGCACAGGCCAACCGCGACCTCAAGGTGCTGGAGCCCCAAGTGGCTGATGCCATCATTCACGCCTGCGACCTGTTGATTGCGGGGCAATACCGCGAGCAGTTCGTCACCGACTTCATTCAGGGGGGTGCCGGTACCTCCACCAACATGAATGCCAACGAGGTGATTGCCAATCTGGCGCTTGAGCACCTTGGCCACAGCAAGGGGCAATACCAGTTTGTCAACCCTAACGACCACGTCAACTACGGCCAGTCCACCAACGACGTCTATCCCACCGCTTTCCGTCTGGCGCTGATTCTGCGTCTGAACGTCTACAGCGAAGCCTTGCAACAGCTGCAAGCGGCGTTCTTCAACAAGGCCAAGGAATTTGATCGGGTGCTGAAGATGGGCCGCACCCACCTGCAGGACGCCGTTCCCATGTCTTTGGGGCAGGAGTTTCACGGCTGGGGCACCACCATTGGCGAAGAAGTGCAACGCATTGCCGAAGTGCGCCAGTTGTTGCATGAAATCAACCTGGGGGCCACTGCCATTGGCACCTCGGTCACCGCTGCGCCAGGTTACCCGCAACTGGCCACCGACTACCTGTCGGAATTTACCGGCACCCGCTTCATCTTGGCCGGTGACCTGGTTGAGGCCACGTCTGACACCGGTGCCTATGTGCTGCTCTCGGGTGCGCTCAAGCGCACCTCATCCAAGCTCACCAAAATCTGCAACGACCTGCGGCTGCTGGCTTCTGGCCCGCGCTGCGGCTTCAATGAGATCAACCTGCCGCAAATGCAGCCCGGCTCATCGATCATGCCGGGCAAGGTCAATCCGGTGATTCCTGAAGTCGTCAACCAGACCGGTTTTTTGGTGATTGGCATGGACCTAACCGTGACGCTGGCGGCCTCCGCCGGGCAGTTGCAACTCAACGTGATGGAGCCCGTGATCACCTTTGCGTTGTTCACATCCATCCGCACGATGCAAAACGCCATCAACAGCCTGCGTGTCAACTGCATTGACGGCATCACCGCCAATGCAGAACACACGCGAGACATGGTGCTCAATTCGCTGGGCATCATTACCGTGCTCAAGCCCCATTTTGGCTACAAGCAATGCGCCGAGATCGCCCGTGAGGGCCACGAAACCGGTAAGTCACTGCATGACATCGTGGTTCTTGAACGCAAGCTGCTGACGCAAGAGCGGTGGGACGAAATTTTCTCGTTCGAAAACCTGATCAATCCGTCCTTTGAGAAATAGAAAGGGGATTCATCATGACACTTACCATCCTGCTTCAATTTGCGGTCGTGCTTGGCGCCATCTGGATGGGCGCACGATCTTCTGGTATCGGTCTTGGCCTGTGGGGTGCCGTCGGTCTGCTGGTGCTGCTCGTCGGCTTTGGCATCAACCCCACTTCGCCCCCGATAGACGTGATGCTGATCATCCTGGCGGTCATCATGGCCGCCTCGGTGATGGAAGCTGCCGGCGGCATCGACTTTCTGGTGCGCATCGCCGAGCGCATTATTCGCGCCAACCCGAAGTACGTGACCATCGTGGCACCGCTGACGACCTGGACCTTCACCTTCTTGGCCGGCACCGGGCACATCGTCTACCCGCTGCTGCCGGTGATCTACGAAACCGCGCACCAAAGCGGCATTCGACCAGAGCGACCCATGGCCGTGGCCACCATCGCCTCGCAACAGGCCATTACCGCCAGCCCGGTCGCAGCGGCGACAGCGGCCATGATTGGCCTGTTTGCTGAAAAAGGCATGGGCCAGTGGGGCCTTGCAGAAATTTTGATGGTGTGCGTACCCGCAACGTTGACGGGTGTTGTTGCTGCTGCCATCGTGTCGATGTTCATTGGCAAGGACTTGAAGGATGACGAGGTCTACCAGGCACGCCTGGCTGCGGGCCTCATTCCAGTGTCCAAACCGGTCGAAGACCGCCCGCCACTCAAGCCCGCTGCCAAGCTCTCGGCGTTCATTTTCCTGACGGGAGTGGCCTTGGTGGTGCTGTTTGGATTTTTCCCCACACTGCGCACGCTCCCGGGTGCCAAGAGTGCCCTGCCCATGCCGGTCATCATCGAACTGGTCATGATGTCGGTCGCCGCAGTCATGTTGCTGCTGACGCGGGTGGCGGTGGATGATGTTCCCAAAACAGCCACCCTGCGAGCCGGCGTGGTGGCTGTGATCGGCATTTTTGGTCTGGCCTGGCTGGGCGACAGTTTCATTGCAGCCAATAGGGATGTGATCGTGCCCGCGATTGGCGAATGGGCAAAGATGGCACCGTGGACGTTTGCATTTGGGCTGTTCTTTGCGTCTGTGCTGTTGTACAGCCAGGCCGCAACAACCCGGGCACTGATGCCGCTTGGCATGGCACTGGGCATTCCTCCGCAGTTCCTGATTGGGATGTTCCCAGCGGTGAATGGCTACTTTTTTATCCCCACTTACGGCTCATTGATTGCCGCCATCAACTTTGACCTGTCAGGCACCACCCGCATTGGCAAGTATGTGCTGAACCACTCGTTCATGATTCCAGGCGTTGTGGCGACTTTTGTTGCTGTGGCGACCGGTTTGATGATCGCGCGCGTCTTGTACTGAGCCGGCCCTCACATGGTGGCAAATTGATTGGCACCAACGATGGCTTGAATGGCTGGGCCTGAACGTTATGTAGCGCGGTACATAACTGCCAGGTCTCGACGTTTGCCAAGTTCCCACGAATGACAAGTCATGCTCTTAGGTGATTTCCCGCGAAAAATATACCCACCTGACTTGTCTTTTTGTCCATCTGCTGCGTTGCAAAAACGGTTGTATAGCTCGCTATACACCCATTTTTACGCCTTGCAGCTGAACAAAAATCCTACGTCATCTGGGCATATTTATTCTTGGAAATCACCTTAACCTGCCAGTCGCGTGACCGACGATCGTCAAACACGATGATCTGAACATCAAGTTCGAACCAAAGCCGCACCACCGTCGAGCTCGCTGCGCAGCTACCCTGAACACCACAGACCGTGCCCTAAACTCCGGGTTTCCCCTAGATCTACCAACCCATGCGCTCGAACGAATTTCCCGACGACCCCGAAGACAGCCCATTCACCCCGGCGCAGCGCTCTGCCGCTGCCTCGCGCTCCACTTGGGTCAGCGTGGCCGTGAACCTGGTGCTGACCATTGCCCAGATCGTGGTGGGGGTGTGGTCGAAATCTCA
>JBBQSS010000239.1:0-4511 GCA_038213665.1 Burkholderiales bacterium
CCAGATGACGCAGGATTTTTGTTCAGCTGCAAGGCGTAAAAATGGGCGTATAGCGAGCTATACAACCGTTTTTGCAACGCAGCAGATGGACAAAAAGACAAGTCAGATGGGTATATTTTTCGCAGGAAATCACCTAAGTCCTGCCAGGGTTTTACAAAGGGCACAAGTCTGATGCGTGATCAGCTTTCAAGTTGATCTGGGGCAGCCCTAATTGCCGAGTGCACACCTGAGCCCGCAGCAGTGCGGCGCAGTCCTTCAGTGCCGTTGACGTGGTGACCTCCACCAGGTCGAGCAAGTGGGTGGCGTAACACGGATCGCTGTGCAGGCGGGCGGTGTCAATCCACCAGCCTTGGCCGGCCATCAGCCATTTGAAATCAACTTCTTCCAGCAAGACCAGGCGTTCGTCGGGCATTTGGGTGGCCTCATCGCTTGGCCGCGTGGCTCTGGTGTATGTTTGCATGGTCATCACTCCTTGCGTGATTTATTGGCGTTCAGGTCAATGTCTCGACGTCAAGTGTGCGCGTGTGATGCCCGCGTGGTGGCTCAAAAGGTGGGGCAAAAGCAGGTCAGTTTCAGCGTTTGATCCCGGTTCATCCCGCGTCTGTTCGCTTGGCCTTGCCGTGCGACCGTGCTGACGTTGCGTCAGCACGGTTCAACCCTGCGCGCAGGGGCGGCTGGGGTCGCTGCACCACTCGCTCCAACTGCCAGCGTACAGGCCGGTGCGCCCCAGCCCGGCCACTTCCATGGCGATCAGGTTGGGCAGGGCGCTGACGCCGCTGCCGCAGTGGTGCACCACCGTGGCTGGGTCGCGCCCGGCCAGCAGGGTGTCAAATTCAGCCCGCAGAAGCGCCGGGCTTTTGAAGCAGCCGCTGGCGTCCAGGTTCAGCCCAAAGGGGCGACTCAAAGCACCGGGGATGTGACCGGCCACCGGGTCCAGCGGCTCCATCTCGCCGCGAAAGCGCGGGGTGGCGCGTGCGTCCAGAATGGTCTGAATCGGTCGTGCCAGGTTTTTAACTATATTTTCAGTAGCTACCAGCGCAGTATTCTCGTGGGCTAGAGGGTAATTTGACGCGTGAAGTGCGAGTGGGGCACCTGATTCAACACCAGCGCCGCTGGCCTGCCAGGCTTGCAGGCCGCCGTCGAGTACAGCGCTGGCTTCATGCCCGACCCATTTCAGCATCCACCACAGGCGGGCGCAGTAGTTGGCGCCTTGGCGGTCATACACCACGGCCTGCATGTCGGGTCTGAAACCCACGCTGCCCAGCCAGGCCGCAAACGTTTCGCGCGAGGGCAGGGGGTGGCGGCCACCGCTGGCCGCATCCGCTGCCCCTTTGGCGGCGCTCAAATGCCGGTCCAGGTTGGCGCGCACGGCACCGGGAATGTGCGCATCCTGGTACTGGGTGTCACCGGCGTCGGGCTGCATCAGCTCGAAGCTGCAGTCAAACACCATGCAGTCTTGGTCGCTGGCCAACAGGGTGTGCAGTTGGGTGGTGGAAATCAGGGTGGTGTACATCAGCGTCCTTGGTTTGGTCAGTGGTCTTCGGCGGGCGTGTTGGGCAGGGTGCGGGTGCGCAGCACGGTGGCGGCCAGGCCGCTTGCCACAATCAGCGCCATGCCGGCCCAGCCCAGCAGGGGAATTTGGTCGCCAAACAGCAGCAGGCTGTAAAAGGCGGCAAACACAATGCCGGCGTACTGCAGGTTGGCCACCAGCAGAGTGGCACCCCGGCTGTAAGCGCGTGTCATGCACCATTGGCCCAGCGAGGCCAGCACACCAATCGGAATCAGCCAGGCGGTGGCTTGCCACCTGACGGTGTTCAGGGGCGTGAAGCCGTCCCAGCTGACCCCCACCAGACCCGCCAGCGTGGTGCCCACCGCGAAATAAAACACCGTGCGGCCCTCGGGTTCGCCCATTTTGCCCAACGCCGTCACCTGCAAGTAAGCCAGTGCGGCGCCCATGCCCGAGATCAAGCCGACCAGCCCGGCAAACGACTGGTTTTGCGCCAGCGTGGGGCGCAGCATCATGACCACCCCGACAAAGCTGGTCAGCACGGTCGCCATCAGCGGTCCTTGTCGGCTGCTTTGGCCATACAAGAGCGCCCCGCCCACCACAAAGGCCGCCACCCAGACACCACTCATGTAGTTCAGCGTCATGGCGGTGGCCAGCGGCAAATGGGCAATGGCGTAAAACCAGCTGGCCAGCGAAAACACCCCGATCACGGTGCGCCAGGCGTGCATCCACGGCACCGGCGTGGCCAGCGGCGTGTGCCGTATGCGCAGCACCACGGCCATGAAGACCACGCTCACCGCGCCGCGGTAAAACACCAGCTCAGGCGTGCTGAAGCTGTCTGAGGCCACCTTGATGCCGACCGCCATGCTGGCAAAGAAGAAGGACGCCAACACCATCCAAAGGGCTTGCATGATTTAAAAATATATGAAGAATAAGCCTGTAGCCCTTACGGAATAAGCGCAAGCAGCTATTTAAAGCATAGCATTTCTACAAGTTTTCCGAGCCCATCTCGCGTCGGTACCAGGCGTGAAAATGTTGCATGCCATCTTCCATCGGGCTTTGGTAAGGCCCCACCTCGTTGTCGCCGCGTTGCAGCAAAGCTTTGCGTCCGGCGTCCATGCGCTCTCCGATCTCGTCGTCTTCAATGCAGGTTTCCATGTAGGCGGCTTGCTGCGATTGCACAAACTCGCGCTCAAAGGCGGCAATTTCTTCGGGGTAGAAAAATGCCACTTGGTTGAGCGTTTTGTGTGGCCCCATTGGGTGCAGGGTCGACACGGTGAGCACATGCGGGTACCACTCCACCATGATGTGGGGGTAGTAGGTGAGCCAGATGGCACCGCGCTCAGGCAGCGCGCCATGGCGGTACTTCAGCAGTGCCTCATGCCAGCGCTGGTACACCGGTGAGCCGGGCTTGCCAAACGCCTTGGAGACGCCCACGGTTTGCACCGAGAAGTGTTCGCCAAACTGCCAGCGCAGGTCGTCGCAGGTCACAAAATGGCCCAGCCCCGGGTGGAACGGGCCCACGTGGTAGTCCTCCAGATAGACCTCGATGAAGGTCTTCCAGTTGTAGTTGCACTCGTGCAACTCGACCTTGTCGAGCACGTAGCCTGAAAAATCCAGCGCAGTGCGGCTGCACATGCCGCTCAAATCGGCCGCAATGTCCCGGCCGTTGTCTTCAAACAGCAGGCCATTCCACTCGCGCAAGGGGGTGTTGCCCAGGTTCAGGCAGGGGTCAACAGGGAAATGCGGTGCGCCAATGAGCGTGCCAGCAGGCGTCTGGCCGGTGGCGTCACCGGCGCTGTAGGTCCAACGGTGGATTGGGCAGACGATGTTGCCAGCCGCAGCGCCTTGCAGTGAGCCGCGCCCTTTGAGCATGATGGCCTGGCGGTGGCGGCAGACGTTTGACACCAGCTCAATCCCGCTGGGGGTGTGCACCAGCGCGCGGCCCTCACCCTCATGCGCCAAGGTGGCGTAGTCACCCACGTGGGGCACACTGGCCGCGTGACCCACATAACGTGGTCCGCGCTGGAACAGGGTGTGCAACTCGCGCTGGTATTGCGCGGGATCAAAATAACTGCTCACCGGCAGTTGCATGCCAAGTGGGTGGGGGGGTGACGCCTGGGTATTGGGTAGGCAAACGGGGGTTTCGTGACGGGCACGGGGGTGGGGTTTGCACAGTGTTTGCACAACTCGGTCCTTCAAAGATACAAAAAACCCCTCACAGAGGGGCTTGAATGGCAGCTACCTTGAGAGCTGACAGGGCGTGATTGTAGGGCTTGGCGTGCAGCGCCTAAAATCGCGACTTTGTTTCCGGGAGTATCGCAAGCAATGGCAACAGCCTCCAAACACAGCGCAACACCTGCCAGCTATGAAGCGGCACTGCAAGAGCTGGAACAACTGGTGGCCAGACTCGAATCTGGTGACATGCCCCTGGAGCAACTCCTGACCCAATACCAACGCGGTGCCGAGCTGCTCAAATTTTGCCGCGACCGGCTCGAAGCGGTTGAAAACCAAGTCAAAGTGCTTGACCAAGGGACTCTTAAAACATGGACACCCGATTGAACGCGCCTGCCCACCTGGATCTGAATGGCTGGATTGCAAGCCAGCTTGACCATGTGGAGTGCGCCCTGAGCCAGTGGGTCAGCGTCGACGCGTCGGCTGACCTGGACCACCACGCCCCGGCCGACCTGATGGCCGCCATGCGCTACGCCGTGCTCGACGGCGGCAAGCGCCTGCGCCCGCTGCTGGTGCTGGCCGCCTGTGAGGCGGTCAACAGCGGCTTGATCAACGACCCTTTGCCGACAGAAGAATGGGACGACGAGGTCGCCCGCCGTGGTGCCGCCGATCCCGATGCCGCAGACCTGATGTCTGATCAGGCCGCCTTGCGAGCCGCCTGCGCGGTCGAGCTGATTCATGCCTATTCGCTGGTGCACGATGACATGCCGTGTATGGACAACGATGTGCTGCGCCGCGGCAAGCCGACCGTGCACGTGCAGTTTGGCGA
>JBBQSS010000240.1:0-4427 GCA_038213665.1 Burkholderiales bacterium
ATGCCTTGTTTTATGGCTATCGATCATGACGAAGCAACCGGCGTGGGTTGCTGAGCGCAAAAAAGCCCGTCGGATGACGGGCTTGACTGCCGTGAGATTGACCGGCAGGGATTACATCGCCGAATAGTTAGGCCCGCCACCGCCCTCGGGTGTGACCCAGACAATGTTCTGCGTTGGGTCCTTGATGTCACAGGTCTTGCAATGCACGCAGTTGGCGGCATTGATCTGCAGGCGGTCTGAGCCCTTGTCGTCCTTGACAAACTCATAGACACCGGCCGGGCAATAACGCGCCTCGGGCCCGGCGTATTTGGCCAAGTTGATGGCGACCGGCACCGAGGCGTCTATCAGGGTCAAGTGCGATGGCTGGTTTTCTTCATGGTTGGCGCTGCTGATGAAGACGCTGCTCAAGCGGTCAAAGGTCAGCTTGCCATCGGGCTTGGGGTAGTCAATGGGTTTGCATTCTGACGCGGGCAACAGGTACGCATAGTCCGGTTTTTCGCGGCGAATGGTCCAAGGCATGCTGCCTTTGAGACCAAACTGCTCCAGCCCGTTCATCAGTGTGCCCACCATCAGGCCGTGCTTGAACCAGGCCTTGAAGTTGCGCGATTTGTTGAGCTCGGTATAGAGCCAGCTGGCCTCGAAAGCCTCAGGGAAAGCGGTGAGTTCGTCGTGCGCACGACCGGCCATTACTGCGTCATAAGCGGCCTCAGCTGCCAGCATGCCCGATTTGATGGCGGTGTGGCTGCCTTTAATGCGGCTCACGTTCATAAAACCGGCCTCGCAACCCACCAGTGCGCCGCCCGGGAAAACCGTTTTGGGCAGTGACAGCAGACCACCGGCGGTGATGGCACGCGCACCATAAGCGAGGCGTTTGCCGGTGACTTCACCCAGGTCGTTTTCCAGGTACCAGCGGATGTTGGGGTGAGTTTTCCAGCGCTGGAATTCTTCAAACGGGCTCAAATACGGGTTGGCGTAGTTCAGACCGGTGATGAAACCCAGGGCAATTTTGTTGTCTTCCATGTGGTACAGGAAGGAGCCGCCGTAGGTGTCGTTTTCCATCGGCCAGCCGGCGGTGTGCACTACCAGGCCGGGTTCGTGGCGGCTGGGTTCGGCTTCCCACAGCTCCTTGATGCCGATGGCGTAGCTTTGCGGGTCGCAACCCTCGTCGAGCTTGTATTTGGCAATGACTTGTTTGCCCAGGTGGCCGCGTGAGCCTTCGGCAAACACGGTGTATTTGCCCAGCAGCGCCATGCCGATCTGGAAGTTGGGGCCGGGCTCGCCGTTCTTTTCGACACCCATGTTGCCGGTGGCCACACCCATTACCGCAGGTAATTTCCCATTCTCGGCACCCTTATCGTCATAAAGCACGTCAGCCGCGGCAAAGCCGGGGAAGATTTCCACGCCCAGGCTTTCGGCCTGTTCACCCAGCCATTTGGTCAAGGCGCCCAGGCTGATGATGTAGTTGCCGTGGTTCTGGCTGCATTCGGGCAGGAGCATGTTGGGCGTGCGGTAGCCGGTGGTCTCGCTGAGAAACATCATGGCCTCATCGGTTACCGGTTGGTTCAGGGGCGCGCCCATGGCTTTCCAGTTGGGGAACAGCTCGGTGAGGGATTTCGGGTCAAGCACCGCGCCTGAGAGGATGTGGGCGCCGGGTTCTGAGCCTTTTTCAAGGACCACGACCGAGATGTCTTTGCCTTTTTCAGCTGCGAGTTGTTTCAGGCGGATGGCAGTGGCTAGGCCGGCGGGGCCACCGCCGACCACGACCACGTCGTAGTCCATGGATTCACGGGGGCCGAACTTGGTCAGAATGTCTTGTGGGGTCATGGTGTCATTTTCTTTATAAAACGTGGCGGGATAGAACAAGGCGGCAAGCGATGAAATTGCTGCTACCCGGCCTTGCGCTGTCTTCAACTGATTAAACTCAAGCCAAGGTGACGTTGGCTGAAACCGAGGTGAATTGTCTTCGACAAACCCGGATTTCAGGCAACAGTTGCTCATAATAGAACGGCCGTTCTATTATTACTGGAGAGATGAACATGACTTACAGCATTGACCTGTCTGGCCGGGTGGCCTTCATTACGGGCGCATCCGGTGGCCTTGGCGCCCAGTTTGCGCGAACCTTGTCTGCTGCGGGCGCAGCCGTCGTGCTGGCCAGCCGCCGGGTCGAGAAACTCAAGGAGTTGCGGGCACAAATTGACGGTGACGGCGGCGACGCACATGTGATCAAGCTGGACGTGACCGATCAGGCCTCCATCAAATCAGCCGTGGCGCATGCCGAAACCGAAGTCGGCTCGATTGACATTTTGGTCAACAACTCAGGTGTCAGCACCGCCCAACGCCTTCAGGACGTAGACCAGGACAACTTTGATTTCATGTTTGACACCAATGTCAAAGGCGCGTTTTTTGTGGCACAAGAGGTGGGCAAGCGCATGTTGGCGCGCGCCCAAGGGGCGGCACCGGGCACTTTTACCGGCGGGCGCATCATCAACGTGGCCAGCATGGCAGGCTTGAAAGTCTTGCCCAAAATTGGCGTGTATTGCATGAGCAAGGCCGCCGTGATTCAAATGACCAAGGCCATGGCGCTGGAGTGGGGCAAGTTTGGCATCAACGTGAATGCCATTTGCCCTGGCTACATTGACACCGACATCAACCACGGCCATTGGGAAACCGCGCAGGGTCAAAAGCTCATTCAGATGCTGCCGCGCAAGCGCATCGGCCAGCCACAAGACCTGGACGCACTGATGGTCATGTTGTGCTCGGACCAGAGCCATTTCATCAACGGTGCCGTGATTTCGGCTGATGACGGGTTTGCCGTTTAACTGGGCATGTGGACCGGAGTTTCCGCCGACCTGGCTGCGGGCTTGTTCACCCTGGGCATTTTTGCCTCCATCAGGGCGCATTGGTAATGGCTTGGCAAGCCAATACCTCGGCGCGTGGTGGCTTGCGGCGCTGGCTGCAGGCGTCGGGGTCGCTCAGTGCACGGCTGGCGGCCACCGGGCAGCGGTTCAGCGTGCAGGTGCTGCACCAAGGCCGCCAGCCGTTGGCACGCGATGAGGCCACGGCCCTGGGCCTGGGGACGCAGCGCATCGGTTACGCGCGTGAAGTGGTGTTGTGGGTGGATGACACGCCGATGGTGTTTGCCCGGAGTGTCGCCGCCTACCGCGATTCCGTGGGTGCCTGGCGCTCCGTGCGGGGCCTGGGTAGCCGCCCATTGGCGGATGTGTTGTTCAAGCGTTTGGGCATCACGCGCCAGCCCTTGGCGTTCACGCGGCTGCCGCATCAAAGTCCATTACGGCGCGACGTGGCCAGACATTGGCAAGCCGCAGCCTGTATGCCGCCTATGCCCGCAGCCTTGCTGGCGCGCCGTTCGGTCTTCTTGCGCCATGGCGCGGGTCTGCTGGTGATGGAGGTGTTTGCCGCCACCGCCAGCCATTGGTGCTGGCCTGAAGACGCTGGTTAGAACCATTCATAACGAAGGAGAGAGATGTGAAGTTTGAGATTCCGGAGCAGAAAAAACTGGTCTATGAGATGGTGATGCCGATCCGTTGGGGCGACATGGATGCCATGGGGCATGTCAACAACACCACCTATTTTCGTTACCTGGAAACCATTCGCATTGACTGGTTGCGCGCCGCCGGCGCCATGCTTAATCCGCTGGGAGAGGGCCCGGTGATTGCCAACGCGTTTTGTAATTTTTACAAGCAGCTGGAGTACCCCGGCGATGTGCGGGTCAAGATGTACACCAGCGACCCTGGCCGCACCACGTTCGAGACCTGGGGCACGATGGAAACCGTTGATCAGCCCGGCGTGATTTACGCTGCGGGTGGGGCCACCACCATCTGGGTCGATTTTCCGAAACAGAAAGCCATCGACCTGCCCCAATGGATGCGGGCGATGGTGAGTTGAATGCGTTGTGCCAATTGATTTCAGGCCGTCCGTGAATTAACCAACAAGGAGTTTTTGATGCGTAAAAAAGTTGTATCAGCCGCGGAAGCCATCGCCATCTTGCGCGATGGCGACACTTTGTGCTGCTCTGGATTTGGTAGCAACGGTGTGCCCGTGGAGCTGATCCTGGCCCTGGAACAGCGTTTTCTGGAAACCGGTTCGCCGAAAAATCTGACCCTGCTGTTTGGCGGTGGTCCGGGTGACGGGGCCAGCGGCGGTGTCAACCATTTGGGCCACGAGGGCATGCTCAAGCGGGTGATTGGCGGCCACTACGGGCTGGTGCCGCAAGTGGGCAAACTGGCGCTGCAAAGCAAAATTGAGGCCTACAACCTGCCCTTGGGCGTGATCTCCCACCTGTACCGTGACATTGCCTGCGGACTGCCAGGCACGGCGTCCAAAGTAGGCTTGGGCACCTTTGTCGACCCACGCTTGGAGGGCGGCAAGATTGGCAGCAAGACCACCGAAGACATCGTTGAAGTGAT
>JBBQSS010000241.1:0-4396 GCA_038213665.1 Burkholderiales bacterium
GGCCATTCGCGCATTTGCCCCCACCTTTGAAATCTCAGTTAGCCGCCTCAAGACCGTTGCTGAAATGCGTTTGCATGCGTTGCTGACACAAAACGGCGTCTCTTGCAGAAAAGGCTTCCATGAGTGCACGGTGCTCTTCAAGGGATTCCTGCATGCGCCCTGATTTCAGCAAAGAATTGTGACGATTGAGCTTCATGACCTTGCGCAGGTCAGCCACCATTTGGTCGCGCCAGCGGTTGTTGGCGATCTCCAGCAGACGCATGTGAAAGCGCTCGTTGATTTCAAAAAATCGTTCTCTGTCTTGTTTATCGGGCTGAGCGGCTAACTCCAATTTTTGGTGAAGCGACTGCAACTCACGCATCTGGCCCTCCGTGGCGGTTTTCGCCACCACGCCGGCCGCATCAGATTCCAGCAAGCTCAGCAAGTGATAGACATCCGTCAAATCCCGCTCTGAGACCTCGGTGACGTAGGCTCCGCGTCGAACTTTCATGGTGACCAAACCTTCAGCCGCCAAGACCTTGAGGGCTTCACGCAGCGGCGTGCGGCTGATGCCGTAGGCCTCGGCAATTTTGAGTTCGTCTATCCAGCTGCCAGGTTCCAGTTCCCGGCTGAAAATGCGCTGGCGTAGCAATTCCGCTACTTCTTCGTAGAGCGCGCGTGGTGCTAGAGATAGGCCTGCCATGCTGACGATTGTAAGTTGGAAGGAATTTTTTGCATCAATAATTATAAATAATGTAAACTTGATTTGTTCAAGTTGGTGTACTCCCGCGAGTATTGGACTACGCCGTTTGCCTAACCTTTATAGTTTGCTGCCATGACACAAAACGATCCCGAATTTCAGCCTGGTAACCTTGACGCGTGGGCCAAAGCGGCAGCCAAGTCGGCGCCGGGCGGTGATGTGAATGCGCTCAACTGGGTAACACCTGACGGCATTTCGGTCAAGCCCCTCTACACCGCAGAGGACATCAAAGGCCTCAAGTACACCGATACGCTGCCAGGTTTTGAGCCCTATTTACGTGGCCCGCAAGCCACCATGTACGCGGTGCGCCCCTGGACAATTCGTCAATACGCGGGGTTTTCCACAGCCGAAGAGTCCAATGCGTTTTACCGCAAAGCGCTGGCCGCAGGCGGGCAGGGCGTTTCAGTGGCGTTTGATTTGGCCACCCATCGGGGCTATGACTCTGATCATCCACGGGTCACGGGTGACGTTGGCAAGGCCGGTGTGGCGATTGACAGTGTTGAAGACATGAAGATTTTGTTCAACGAAATTCCGCTGGACAAGGTGAGTGTGTCCATGACCATGAACGGCGCCGTGTTGCCGGTGCTAGCAGGCTACGTGGTGGCCGCAGAAGAGCAGGGCGTGAGCCAGGACAAATTGAGCGGCACCATTCAGAACGACATTCTGAAAGAGTTCATGGTGCGCAACACCTACATCTACCCGCCCGCACCGAGCATGCGCATCATTGGCGACATCATCGAGTACACGGCCAAGCACATGCCGAAATTCAACTCGATCTCCATCAGCGGCTACCACATGCAGGAAGCCGGTGCCAATCAGGCGCTCGAATTGGCCTTCACGCTGGCTGACGGCAAGGAGTACGTCAAGACCGCCATTGCCAAGGGCATGGACGTGGATGCGTTTGCAGGCCGCCTGAGTTTCTTCTGGGCCATTGGCATGAACTTCTATCTGGAAGTTGCCAAAATGCGCGCTGCCCGCTTGCTGTGGTGCCGCATCATGAAGGGCTTCAACGCCAAGTCGCCCAAGAGCCTGATGCTTCGCACCCACTGCCAGACCAGTGGCTGGAGCCTGACCGAGCAAGACCCCTACAACAACGTGGTGCGCACCACCATTGAGGCCATGGCGGCAGTGTTTGGCGGCACCCAGTCCTTGCACACCAACAGTTTTGACGAAGCCATCGCGCTGCCCACCGAGTTTTCCAGCCGCATTGCCCGCAACACACAGCTCATCATCCAGGAAGAAACCCACATTCCCAACGTGATCGACCCGTGGGCCGGCAGCTACATGATGGAAAAGCTGACGCAAGACATGGCGGATGCCGCGTGGGCCATCATCGAAGAAGTCGAAGCCATGGGGGGCATGACCAAGGCGGTGGATTCGGGCTGGGCCAAGCTGAAAATTGAGGCCGCCGCTGCAGAAAAGCAGGCCCGTATTGACAGTGGCAAAGACGTCATCGTGGGTGTCAACAAGTACAAGCTGAAGACCGAAGATGTGATCGAGGCGCGTGACATTGACAACGTCGCCGTACGTGATTCGCAAATCGCCCGTCTCAATGACATCAAGCAAAAACGCGATGCAGCCCTTGTAAAGCAAGCGCTTGCAGCTATTGAAAACGCAGCAGAAAGCGGTACCGGCAATTTGCTGGATTTGACAATCAAGGCCGTTCGTGTGCGGGCCACAGTCGGCGAAATCAGTGATGCCTTGGAAAAATCATTTGGTCGCCACCGCGCGGATACGCAAAAGGTTTCCGGTGTTTACGCCGCTGCGTATGACACGGATTCAACAGCTGCCGACACCATGGCCTACTGGAACGCGCTGAAGGCAGAAATTGTTGGGTTTGCCGATGCCCAAGGCCGTCGCCCTCGTGTGATGATCAGCAAACTGGGTCAGGATGGTCACGACCGTGGCGCTAAAGTGGTGGCCACGGCGTTTGCGGACCTGGGGTTTGACGTTGACATGGGGCCGCTGTTTCAAACCCCCGAGGAGTGTGCCCGCCAGGCGATTGAAAACGACGTGCACGCTGTGGGGGTCTCCACATTGGCTGCGGGGCATAAAACCCTGGTACCCGCCATCATCGCTGAGCTCAAAAAACAGGGGGCTGACGACATCATCGTATTTGTCGGTGGTGTGATTCCGCGCCAGGATTACGCGATGCTTTACGAGGCGGGTGTCAAAGGTATTTACGGCCCCGGTACGCCGATACCAGCCAGCGCCAAAGATGTGCTGGCGCAGATCAAGCAAGCCATCGTAATGGTGTGATTGGCCGACACTGACTGCATTTTTGGTTATCCCAGGAGTTTTGAATTGCCTGCAACTGCCCTGACTGAAACCTATCTTGCGGGTATTTTGCGCTGTGGTACGCCGTTGCAGCGGCGTGCCATCGCCAAGGCCATCACATTGCTCGAATCCACCCGTGCGGATCACCGTGCACAAGCCGATGAACTGTTGACCGACCTGCTGCCCCACACCGGAAACTCCTTCAGGTTAGGTATCAGCGGTGTGCCTGGTGTGGGTAAATCGACCTTCATCGAGGCGCTGGGTCTGTACCTGATTGCCCAAGGACATCGGGTGGCGGTGTTGACCATTGATCCTTCAAGCACAGTCTCAGGTGGGTCAATTCTTGGGGACAAGCATGATCAGCGAGACGAAGCTGGACGGCACGATTGCCCTGGGTGTCAAGCCGGACAGCCGGGCGGTCATGCTGCTGCACAGTAAGCTCCAGGAATCGCCGGGATCGGCAAACATCAGGCGTGAGGGTAAGATATACCGGGTCGATGCAGGGAATGGCTATTATATACTGGCCGACAACGGCTATGTCGCCTGCACGACACGTAAAGAGGTTGCGCTGGGGCTGGCGGAAAGAAAGAAAACCGATACACCGGTCATGTCGGCGGCCCTGCTGGAGCGTGCGACCGGGGCAACCAGTCTGCTGGAATTGAAACTGTCTTCCATTTTTGCGGCGCTCTCGGACCGTCAGCCTGGCAACACATCTTTTGATCAGCTGAAGAGCCATCTCACGGAGCTGCGTGTCAGCTCACGGCTGGAAAAGGAACAGGCGATTACCAAAGGTGAACTCATCTTCAGTGACGGCAACCGGAACAGCCTCTACCAGTTGGCGGAGATGTCTGTTCTGATCGGCGAACAGAGATATGCCGAGCGGCAGTCGAAACGCAATTCGATCAATTAGCTGAGCAGGTCGGGACGAACTTAGGCGGTGCCGTTCAAGGCCGAATCAGTCGTGGTTGACTGCCACATCGTGGGTGCCGGCTGTCCCTGGCTTTTTTCCAACAGGCCCTTAAGACTCAACATAAACACCGCCCATTTGGTCGAGCAGTGCGGGAGCCAGCCGTCATCCCGGTGCCAGCCCGTGTGAATTTCGGGGACAGTACACCTAATTCAAAAGGCGGCCAACTGGTCACCTTTGCTATTTCCATGCTTGTAATTTTTCTACCAGCTGAGCAACAATAGGCAGCATGAACATCCTTTTCTTCCATAACGACACAATCGACCGCAGCGCCGTTCAGAAAATGCCGAAAACGGTAAGCACGCTATGACGGTGCTCCCGTGGCAATCCGGAACCACACCGCTGATGCTGGCACCCATGCAGGGGCTGACCAACCGGGCCCTGCGCGCCTATTTCATCGAGCATGTCCGGCC
>JBBQSS010000242.1:0-4378 GCA_038213665.1 Burkholderiales bacterium
CCCCGGCTCACGCCTGACGAGGCGGCTGTGTTCAACACCCTGCGCGACAACCGCCTGCAGCCCGGCCTGCGCCTGGAGCAGGAGCGCATTGGGTTTGGCTGGCTGCGCCAAGTGCTGTCTGCAGCGACTTCTGAAGTCACTTTCGCTGATTCTTTTTAACTTTTTTGGAGCCATCTGTGATGACCCTAGCCACTACATCAACTTCCGAGGAATACCCCTTGACCTTTCACGCCTGCCTGGATGAACACCCAGCGCGACCCGACGCCGATCAGCGCGTCTTGTCGGTAGATGAGGTGCAGGCCCTGTTTGACCTGCCCTTTTCTGACCTGATTTACCAGGCGCAAACCGTTCACCGCGCCCACTTTGATCCCAATCTGGTTGAGCTGGCCACGCTGTTGTCGGTGAAAACCGGTGGCTGTCCGGAAGACTGTGGTTACTGCCCGCAATCGGTGCACTTTGACACCGGCATCGAGGCCAGCAAGCTGATGGGTGTGGACACGGTGCGCAGCGCCGCGCTGGCTGCCAAAGCTGCCGGGGCCAGCCGTTTTTGCATGGGTGCCGCCTGGCGCGCGCCCAAAGACCGCGACATTGAGGCGGTGGCTGAGCTGGTAAAAGCCGTCAAGGCCACCGGGCTAGAGGCCTGCGCCACACTGGGCATGTTGTCAGACGGACACGCGCAGGTGCTGCGTGACGCCGGGCTAGACTACTACAACCACAACCTTGACAGCGCACCTGATCTTTACGGCGACATCATCACCACGCGCGACTACCAGGACCGGCTCGACACCCTGGCGCGGGTGCGCCAGGCCGGCATCAGCGTCTGCTGTGGCGGCATTGTGGGACTGGGCGAGACACGCCGGCAGCGCGCCGGGCTGATTGCGGAGCTGGCCAACCTGTCGCCGTACCCCGAGTCGGTGCCGATCAATCACCTGGTCAAAGTGGCTGGCACGCCGCTGGCTGACCAGCCAGACCTGGACCCCCTGGAGTTTGTGCGCACCATCGCCGTGGCGCGCATCACCATGCCCATGGCCCGCGTGCGCCTGTCCGCTGGCCGCCAGAGCATGGGTGACGCGGTGCAGGCGCTGTGCTTCGTGGCCGGTGCCAATTCCATCTTTTATGGCGACAAACTGCTCACCACTCCCAACCCTGAAGGCGATGACGATCGGGTCTTGCTGGGCAAACTCGGGCTCAGGGCAGGTCAACCCGTGCCACGCGCGTGAGACCTTTTTCCTGCCACTCTGGCCCGGCTACCACGCTGAACCCCGACCCGACCTACACCGCCTTGTGCCAATACAAGTGAGGCACGCCCATGACCGAGGCCTCACAAACTGCCGATGACTGACGGAAAACCTGGCCAAGATTTAAAAGTTTTGTGTCAATTTGACGTACAAAAAGACAGATCAATGACAAGCGTGAAGACTTCGAGAATTTTTTTGAGTGCCTGATGCCCCGGCACTGCCTGGGGATGCACGGCCAGAGCCAAAACGCCAAAACGCCAAAACGCCAAAACGCCAATATGCCAGTATTACGTTGTATTACTTTTAGGAGGCTGCGATGCAGACCACGTTAACCAGCAAGGGGCAAGTCACCATTCCCCGCGATATGCGTCAACATTTCGGACTCAAGCAAGGCATGGCCATCACGTTCGAAATCGAGGGCGATCACATTGCGCTTAGGTCTGCCCGTGCGCCGGGCAAGGCGCAGGCCAGTGGTTTTGGCCTGATCAAGAGCCGCTGCAACGGCGTGCCGACGGATTTTGATATGGCGAATCTGGCCCTGGACGCGCCATGATTGCGCTCGACGCCAACGTGCTGGCGCGTTACTACGTGGCCAGTAGCGACGCACCATCGCAAGCGCAAAGCAGCGCGGCACAACATCTGCTGGAAAGTGGCAAGTTGTTGTTTGTGAGTAAAACCGTTGTGCTGGAGCTGGAATGGGTGCTGCGGGGCTACTACAAATGCCCGCCCGAAGATGTGCTGCAGGTACTTGGCCACCTGCTGGCTATGCCCAATGTGACCATGGAAGACCGTCCTGCAGTCGAGCTGGCCGTGGCCGCGCAAGGCGATGGCTTTGACTTCGCCGATGCCTTGCACCACGCCTCGGTCCGCCATTGCACCAGCATGGCCACGTTTGACGACAAGCGCTTTGCGCGCCGCGCTGCGGCCAAGGGCTGGAAGCCGCCAGTCAAGTTGGTGGTGCTGCCTGATGTGCCAGCCAAGCCGGTCGAGGAATGCCCGACTTGAGCGTCAAAACCTCGCAAAATCTCCAGCCGCTGGCTGAAGAAATCCCCGTGCCACTCATCAGTGACATGCAGAATTTTCCAAACACCAATTCATGATTACCCAAGACCCAAGACCCACGCCCTGCCATGCTTGCCTCCCTGGGGTTCAGTAAACAGACATGGCCGCCACCTGCATCATGGTGCTGGGCACCACCAGCTCATGCGCAAGCCGGGTGGTACGGTGACGCGGTTTGTAGATGATTTTGAGGGCCAGTTCGACCGCAGCGTGGCGCAAGCCCGCTGCGACCGACTGGCCGCTTGTTTGCTGCTGGATTGATTTTTTTAACGGGAGTTTTTTCACATGACAATTTTTTCTCTGCCTACCTTGAGCAACCTGCGCGACCCGGCTTTTACCCAGGCCTTGCAGCACAAGATCGACAGCAAAACCAAGCCGCTGGGCTCGCTTGGCCGTCTGGAAACCCTGGCCTTGAGCCTCGGCCAGATTCTGGGCACGCCCAACCCGGTGCTGAAAGACCCGCAAATGGTCGTGTTTGCCGGTGACCACGGCCTGGTGGCGCGTGGCGTGTCGGCCTTTCCGCAGGATGTGAGCTGGCAGATGGTGGAAAACTTTCTGGCCGGTGGCGCCGCTGTCAGCGTGTTTTCGCGCCTGAACGGCATTGCGCTCACGGTGGTGGACTGCGGCTTAGCGCACGACTTTCTGGCCGGTTTGCCCGAAGGCACCCAGCGCCCGGGTTTGCTGGTGCGCAAAGTAAACGGTGGCGAAAGAGGCACGGCTGATTCGTCAGTCCAACCCGCCATGACCCTCGCGCAATGCCAGCAGGCGCTGCAAAACGGCATGGACATCGTTAAGGCTTTGCCGGGCAATGCGCTGCTGCTGGGCGAGATGGGCATTGGCAACACTTCGGCGGCATCGCTGCTGTTATCGCGGCTGGCCGGGCTTGACATTGAGGTATGCACTGGCGCTGGCACCGGGCTGGATGCCCCTGCGGTGCAGCGCAAAACCGCAGTGTTGCGGGAGGTGCTGGCACGCCACCCGGATGCCCGCACCCCGTTGGACGCGCTGGCCGCGTTTGGTGGTTTTGAGGTCGCCACCATGGTCGGCGCCGTGCTGCAGGCCGCCGATGAGCGCCGTGTGGTGGTGGTGGACGGTTTCATTGCCACCAGCGCCGTGTTGGTGGCGCACGCCTTGCAGCCGCTGGTGCTGCAGTGTTGTGTGTTCGCCCACCGCTCGGGCGAGCGTGGTCATGAGTTCATGTTGCAGCATTTGGGTGTGCAAGCCCTGCTGGACTTGGGTCTGCGCCTGGGCGAAGGCTCTGGTGCTGCGTTGGCCTGGCCGCTGCTGCAGTGCGCCTGTGCCATGTTGCGCGAGATGGCCAGTTTCGAGTCGGCCGGCGTGTCGAAAAAGGCCCAAGCGCCAGCCGCAAAAGTCTGAGCACCGCCCGACGCCAAACAACTGCAAGCCGTCACTGCAAGCCGTCACTGCAAGCCCAAAGAGGACTTTGGTGCAGCGAATCACACCCGTTGACGATTCATCACCCTCCAACGGGTGTGATTCAAAGTGATGTGTTTTTCGGGCAGGCACAATCTCATTTCTGCGCGATGTAGGTTTTTTGGGGTCGGATTCCAATATCCATGCGAAGCACCCATGAGGGACACCCGAAGGGTGGTGGATCTTGGACTCTGACCCCAATAAACCGGGGCATACCCGTATGTTTCGATCCCGACCTCAATTTGAATCCCATCCCCACCAACATCGTAAGGTGTGGGTGGGGTAAAGGTTTGGGCCGATTTCAAAAAGCGAAGCGTATGAGGCCCGGGCCTTTACCCCACCCGCACCGGTTTTTATCAGTGAATGACTTCGGCTGTTTGGTTTTTGTTGGAGTTTTTGCGGGATTGGGTGCAGACATTGGTTTAAACCGGGGCGCGGGCAGGGCGGACGCCGAGGCCTCATACGCTTCGCTTTTTGAAATCGGCCTCGACATCCGCCCTACCCACACCCCTTGACGCAGTGGATTGCAATTTGCTTTGAAGGCAAAGGCAAAGGCAAAGGCAAAGGCAAAGGCAAAGGCAAAGGCAAAGGCAAAGGCAAAGGCAAAGGCAAAGACAAAGACAAAGGCAAAGACAAAGACAAAGACA
>JBBQSS010000243.1:0-4302 GCA_038213665.1 Burkholderiales bacterium
CCACTTCGCCACCTTTGAGGGCCACCGCGCTGGCGTTTTGCGCCAGCTGGTTGGCTTGGGCGGCGTTGTCGGCGTTTTTCTTCACGGTGCTGCCGAGTTCTTCCATCGAGGCTGAAGTTTCTTGCAGCGCGCTGGCTTGTACTTCGGTGCGTCCGCTCAGGTCTTTGTCGCCCTGGGCGATTTGGGCGCTGGCGCTGGCCACGCTCTCGGCGCCCACCATCACCTGGCGCACCACACGCGCCAGGTGATCGCGCATGGCGGCCAGCGCCTGCATCAGTTGGCCGAGTTCGTTGTCACCCCGCACCTGGACCTTGACGCGCAAGTCGCCTTCTGCCACGGCGTGGGCCACGCTCAGCGCCTCACCAAGGGGGACGGTGATGCTGCGTATGAACAGCACCGACAACCACAACGCCGCCACCAGGCCCCCCAGAATGACGCCGGCCACCAGCCACTCGACCTGGCGCTCATGGGCCACCCGGGCATCGAGCGTGCTGACCAAGGTTTTCATGGCCAGCGCGTTGAATTCAAACAGGCCGTCAATGGTGCGGGTGAAGTCGTCAAAGTAGGCCACGGCGCCAAAGCTCAACTCAGGCGGGTTGATCACTTCACGCTCAGCCAGTGCCAGGGTCTTTTCAACGGCACTGTGGCTGGAGGCGGCACCCGCGCCCAGCAGGGCTTTGAGCTCGGGGTTGGCAGCGCTGGCACGATCAAGTTGGCGAAACATGCTGGCATCAAGCTCACGGGCCCGTTTGAGCAGCGCGCCCAAGGTGGCGCGGCCTGCCGGGGGTGCCTCGGCTTTGGTCAGAAACCCGCTGCCCATGGCGCGCATGATGCCCATGTTTTCCGCCAGCCAGGGCATGTCAACCAGGGTGGCGCGGATCAGCGGGTAGGTGTCACGACCGGGGTCCAGGCTCAGGTTGAATTCATCGAGCAGTTCTTCACTCAACTGCAACTGCCGGGTGATCATGGCGGTGTGTTGTCCGGTGCTTTTTGGGGTGTCCAGGCTGCGGCTGGCCACCCCTTGCTCCAGTTCAACCCAACTGCGGCGAATGTCCGCCCAGCGGTTTTGCAAGGCGGCCGGGGCATCGCTGGCCCTGAGCTGGGTGTCCAGATCGTTCATGGCGGCGTTGAGCTTGTCGCGCAGGGCCGGGCGGCGCGCGGCCAACGCTTCGTTGCCACTGAGCATGCTGGCCGACATGCCACGGTGCACTTGACTGTATTGAATGACCTTGTTGATGGCCAGCAGCGTCGGGGTGCCGCGCAACTCGCGCTGGGCGTCGTCGATTTCGGCCACGGCGCGCTGGAAATACAGCGCCGAAGGAATCGCCACCATGACGAGCGCAATCAGCCCCAGAATCAAGAACTTGCTCGTGAGTTTCATGTGGTGAAGCGGTGACATGGTGGGCGCCTTTGGGCTATGTTTTAAGAGCTGCATGATACGGGCGCGCAACCCAAACGGCGCCCTGATTGATTTAAATCAATGGCCGGTGGCGCCTGGAGGGTTGGCGGAACAAGGCCTGGCCTGTGGACTCAGTCGACGGGCTTTGGCACGTTGTTGCGGGCGTCGAGCCGCGCTTTCAGAAAGCCGCCCGTGCCGTAACGGGTGACGCGGCTGTAAAAGCGGCGTTTGAGCTGCTGCACCATGTCGGCGTAAGCATCCATCAGCGACGGCGCAATGGTGAAACTGTCGTAGTTGACCACCACCGCCACACGCGCATTCAGGGGCTCAAGCAGCGCGGTCACCTGGGATTCGATGGCGCTGACATCTTCCATGCGGTCCACGGCCAGACCCTCAAAGTTGATGAACAGCAGCTGGTGCCTGGGATCGAGTTCCAGCCGCTCTGCCAAGGGGGTGACCAGCAGGCGTTCGCGCAGGCCCATGGGTTCAGGTGCAAACAGGGCAGATTCCATGGCCCTGAGTTGTGGGCTGATCAGTGGACAAAAGTCCATCAGCGCCAGCACGTCGCGCTGCAGGTCCACACCTGGGGCCAGTTCGATCAGCTCCAGCGCCGGGGCATCCGGGGTGCCTGCCAACTGGAACACACAACGCTCGGTGACGTACAGCACCTGCTGGCCGCGTTTGAGCGACTCGCGCGCGCTGAAGGTGCGGTGTTCGACCTGTTGAACAAACTTGCGCTGCGTACCTTCACTTTGAATGTGCACACGCCCGCCCTCAATGCGGCATTGCAGGTCACCGGCTGTGAAGGTGCCCACAAACACCACCTTTTTGGCGTTCTGGCTGATGTTGATGAAGCCCCCGGCACCGGCCAGCCGGTCGCCAAATTTGCTCACATTCAGGTTGCCCTGGGCATCGGCCTGGGCCAGACCCAGCACCGCCACGTCCAGCCCGCCGCCGTCGTAAAAGTCAAACTGGCTGGGCTGGTCAATCACCGCCTGGGCGTTCACCGCGGCGCCAAAGCTCAGGCCACCAGCCGGAATGCCACCGATCACGCCCGGCTCGGCGGTCAGGGTGAGCAGGTCAAACACCTTTTCTTCAGCCGCCACGGTGGCCACGCCTTCAGGCATGCCAATGCCGAGGTTGACCACGCTGTTGGGCTTGAGCTCCAGTGCGGCGCGGCGCGCAATCACTTTGCGCTCGGACAGCGCCATGGGTTCGATCAGGTCCAGCGGCACGCGGATTTCACCCGAGTAGGCCGGGTTGTAGGCCTCAATGAAGGTTTGCATGTGGTGTGCCGGATCGGTGGCAACCACCACCGCGTCCACCAGCACGCCCGGCACCTTGACGCTGCGCGGGTGCAGGGTGTTGCGCTCGGCCAGGCGCTCGACCTGGGCAATCACGATGCCACCGCTGTTGCGCGCCGCCATGGCAATCGCCAGGGCTTCAAGCGTGAGGGCCTCGCGCTCCATGCTCAGGTTGCCATCCGGGTCGGCCGTGGTGGCGCGGATGATGCCCACGTGGATCGGGAAAGCCTTGTAAAACAGGTAGTCCTTGCCGTCAATGGGCATGCGGCGCACCAGGTCTTCGGTGGTCACGGCATTGATTTTGCCGCCACCAAACAGCGGGTCAACAAAGGTGTCGAGGCCAACGTGGGTCAGGGTGCCGGGTTTGCCTGCGGCAATGTCGCGAAACAAGTGCGTGATCACGCCCTGGGGCAGGTTGTAGGCCTCAATCTTGTTGTCAATCGCCAGTTGTTGCAGCGTGGGCACCAGCCCCCAGTGGCCGCCAATGACGCGTTTGACCAGCCCGGCATGGCCAAAGTGGTTCAGGCCCCGACTTTGACCGTCGCCCTGGCCAGCGGCGTAGACCAGGGTCAGGTTGCGGGGCGCGCCCTGGCCGGTTTCTGCTTGGGTTTGGACAAAGCGGGCCTCCAGCGCCACCGCAATGGCTTCGGCAAAACCAATGCCGACAAAGCCGCCGGTGGCCACGGTGTCGCCATCGTGGATGAGGCGCACCGCCTCGGCCGCGCTGACCACCTTGTTGCGTCGCGCGCCGCTGGCCTGCGGGTCATGGAAGTGGGTGTGCACAGGTTGTCTCCTGAAATATCGAAGGGCGGGCCGTGCCAGTCTAGCCCCAATAAGGTGCCGCTGGCATAGCCAAACCAGTTGATACTTCCAAGATGAGCCAATCGCCACTTTCCGGCCACCTTGCCGCCTGATCCAAAAACCATAACCATAACCATAACCATCGCCATGAACGAACATCACACCCGCCTCAAGGTGCTCAGTGCCGGCATCTTCAGCCTGCTTCTGGTGTTGGGCGTGGCCCGATTCGCCTACACACCCTTGCTGCCGCTGATGCAACAGCAAGCCGGTCTGGGCGTGGCCGAGGCGGGCTGGCTGGCCGCCATCAACTACGCCGGTTATTTGAGCGGCGCGGTCATTGCCTCGCGCATCAGTGACTTGCAGTTGAAAGACCGGCTGTATCGCATTGGCATGGTGCTGGCCATTCTCAGCAACGCCGTGATGGGCATGACCACCGATGTCACGGTGTGGGCGCTGTCGCGTTTTGTGGCCGGCCTGTGCAGCGCGGCGGGCATGCTGCTGGGCACGGGTCTGATCCTGAACTGGCTGATTCGACACAAGCACCGCAGTGAGCTTGGCATTCATTTTTCGGGCATTGGGCTGGGCATTGCCGGTTGCGCTGGCGCGGTCATGCTGTTTGAGGGGTGGCTGGACTGGCGTCAGCAATGGTGGGCCTTCACTGCGCTGGGTTGCCTGCTGCTGGTGCCGGCGCTGCGTTGGTTGCCCAAACCAGACCAAAGTGGCCTGGCAACAAGTTCCCAGACCATGCAAGACCGCCCGCCCAGCCCGCTTTACCTGCGGATTTTCATGGCCGCGTAT
>JBBQSS010000244.1:0-4267 GCA_038213665.1 Burkholderiales bacterium
AGACAAAGTGGCCAATGGTGATTTGAGCAGCAGCATTCACGTGACGGGAACAGACGAGTTGGGCACATTGCTGGCATCTCTGCAAGCCATGCAAGGCAAACTGGCCGATCTGGTACACACTGTGCGCCACGGTCAAACAGAACGCCGTTCCGCCCGCCAGGCGAACCAGTTGGCCATGAACGCCAGCACAGTCGCGGTGCAGGGAGGCGTGGTGGTCGCGCAGGTGGTGAGCGCCATGAAAGGCATCAACGAGGCTTCTGGCAAGATCAGCGACATCATTAGCGTCATCGACGGAATTGCCTTTCAAACCAACATACTTGCGCTCAATGCCGCCGTGGAAGCAGCCCGCGCCGGCGAGCAGGGTCGCGGGTTTGCCGTGGTGCCCTCTGAAGTTCGCGCACTGGCTGGCCGTTCGGCTGAAGCCGCCAAGGAAATCTAGACACTCATCAACGCCAGCGTGGAACGGGTGGCGCAGGGCACGGCGCTGGTGGACCAAGCAGGTATCACCATGGGTGAAGTGGTCACGTCGATCCGGCGTGTGACAGACATACAGGGCCGGAGCAATGACAGGAATTCACCCAGGTGTGGACCGACTATTTGCTTGTCGTTGCGGTGCCCAATGCGTCGGCCACTGCGCCGAGCAAGTCGCTGCCAGCGGCTGGTTTGACAAAGTGGCGGTAAATACCCGGGCGCCGCAAGGCATCACCATCCATGTTCCGGTCGTTCCCGGTGCACAGAATCACTGGCAATTCAGTGCGTACCCGATGCAATCGTTCGGCCAGTTCGATGCCGTTCAAACCGGGCATAGTCTGGTCGGTGATGACCAGATCAAACACTTGGCTTGCATTTTCAAAAGCGAGCAACAGCGCCACCGGGTTGGTGTAACAGGTCACCCGATAACCCTGCCCCTGCAAAAGTTCGCAAAGGAAGCGCGTGACCGCAGGCTCATCGTCCACGACTCCAATGTGCTGCCCAGTGCCCGCCTGCCATTCAGGCGTCTCAGCAGGTGTGACCGGCACTTCGGGCGCCAAAGACTTCACCGGAAACAAAAGCTTGAACTGGCTGCCCAGCCCCAGCTTTGACGTGACCACGATGTGGCCGCCTGCACGGCGCAAAATGCCTTGCACCATTGACAAGCCAAGACCCGTTCCCTTGCCCACTTCCTTGGTGGTAAAAAAGGGGTCAAATAGGCGCAACTTGTGTTCAAGTGCAATGCCACTGCCGTTGTCTGTGACCTCCAACGCGTGGTACACCCCCGAGAAGCGCTGTTGGCTCAAGGCGCAGAGATCCCCTTCCACTTCGACCGCGTGCAGCCGGATACCAATCACCCCAGAGCCGCCCAGGGCATCACGCGCATTGATGATCAAATTGATCATGACTTGGTTCAACTCCCCAGCATCCATCTCAATACCCAGCCCCTCATCAAGTTCGACATCGAACGAAATGGTGGAGGGGATCGAGGGCCGCATCATCGACAGCACTTCCCGCACCACCACCGCAGGCGAGATCACCCCCTTGGGTGGGCTATTGGACTGGCCACGGGTGTAGGCCTGCATCTTGGCGATCAGGTCACGCGCGCGTTCACTGGCCATGATGATTTCGCGCAGGTAGGTGGCCAGCTTGCTTTGTTTGTCGGGCACCAGGCGATCCAAGGCCAGTTTGGAGTAGCCCAGCACGGACACCAGAATGTTGTTGAAATCGTGGGCAATTCCCCCGGTCAACTGGCCCATGGCCTCCATTTTTTGCGCCTGCTGCAGTTGCCGCTCTAGGTCGAACTGGACCACCATCGCACGCACCTGGTCGGAGATGTCGCGCACAAACACAAAATATTGCTGCACTTCCGGGTCGAAAGTCATAGACACCGCCACCGACACCTCATGCCCCAACTTATGAGGAAACACCGTTTCATACTGATCGTGACTCAGTTGGCCGTTCTCGTATGCAAGCCGATACAAACGTCGTCGTCGATCAGCAGGGTCAAACGCACTGAAATTCATGGCGCGCAACTCGCCCGCCGAGTAACCCAACAGCCTGACGCAGGCTGCGTTGACTTCCAGCAAGTCGCCGTGAACGTCGGCAATGCAGAAGCCGTCAATAGCGGTATCGAGCACACGCTTGTGACGCTCGCGCGCGCGTCTGGTTTCCGTCACATCCTCCGAGACAGACACAAAGCCTTCCAGCACCCCGGTCTCGCTGCGCAAGGTGGTCACCGTACGATTCATGATGATGCGTTTGCCATTCCTGTCGATGGCTTCAACAAACCCTCGCCAATGCCCGGATGCCAAGACCGCGACACGAATAGCTGCGGCGACTTCAGGATCGAGCGTAACGGGTGCCGTGAACAAGGAAAAGTGGCTGATATCCTCTTGATGTTGACCGCCCAGCAACTGGCAGGACGCACGATTTCGCCATTGAAAGTGCCCTGCGGGATCGGTGACAAAAACATGCGCCGTTGTGGACTCCAGTGCTTGCGCCTGCGTGCGCAGCGTCTCATTGGCCCGCACCAGCATTTGCGTTTGCTCGGCCAACCTGTTGTACGGCTTGCGGATGCTGATGACAAACATGGCGCGATAAATCAAGCCGTAGCTCGCTATCTTGTAGATGTGGCCCAGCAGGTTCTGTACATCATTGACCTCCGCATACCCCATGAAAAACGTCTCGCCAATCGCAGCTATCGCGGCGGCGCCGAAGATCAATGCCATAAACTCATCCGCCGACCTGCGCGCTTGCCGGTAGTAGCCCCATGCGGCCAGCACCAACAAACCGGTAATGCCCCACTCGACCGACACCTTGAAGCCAGTTAGTCCAACGCCATCAACAAAGGTCGCGGGCAGATGGGTTTCATAAAAAATCACCCCACCCAAAACGGCGCAATTTACCAAGGTGTAGACCGTCAAAATGCCATACCGCATGGATCTGGATGACGGTGCCATCTCGGGATAAACACTGACACCAAACAGCGTGACCGCTACCAGAAACCGGGCCGCCAGTCAGAACGCGATCGCCTTTTGCACAGACGATGGGGTGATCAAGTCAGGCATGCCTTTGTAAGACAGGGCATGCGCAAAATCCAGCCAGCCAGCGGCAAACAAGGCCCCCGCGATGAAGAGCAAAGAGGTCGAAATCTGCTTTTTCGGCGTGTGCCATACCGTGGCAAAGACCAAAAACGCTACCATGATGGCGAGCAACTCAACCGTGGTGTGCAATGGCAGGTAATACCGAAAGAGGATGCGCACATCGTGCACCGGCAACACCATCGCCAGCAGCGCCAACGCACCCAACACCCCCACCAGCACTATCTGCTCACGCAAAATGCTGTTGCTGTGTGCCCCCGGTTGAACTGGGCTGACAATTTTGTTCATCGGCCTGCCCTGCTGTCCCAATCAAGCGCACCGGTGCTGCGAATTTCGCTGAAAAGGCTCAAGCCCAAATCGTCTGGCAATGCGGATGGGGCGTCAAGTTCCTCAGGCCGGGTTCTGACCAGATTCAGGAAGATGGCCGTGAGTTCTGGATCACGCCAGCCCTTTGCCGCCTCGGCCTCCATGATCTCAATGACCTGTTGCTGCGCCAACGCCTGTTTGTATGGCCTGGCGTGCGCCAGTGCGTCGTAGATATCGACCATCTGGAACACGCGCGCAAGCAACGGAATGGCCTCACCCTGCAGCCCCTCGGGATAGCCGCTGCCGTCCCATTTTTCGTGGTGATGGCGAATAATCGGAACTGTCAACTGCATGGTTTTGAGCCCACCCACAAGCCGCGCACCAATATCGACATGCTGGCGCATGATGACCCATTCCTCATCCGTCAGCTTCCCCGGCTTGAGCAAGATGCTATCGGGTATGCCCAGTTTGCCGATGTCATGCAGCACACCACCGCGGCGCAACGCCATCAGCTCATCCGCGCCAAGACCCAATTCTTTTCCCAGAGCGACCCCACTGTGCGATAAACGCGAGCAGTGGTCACCCGTGTTGCCATCCTTGGACTCCACCATTCTGGCCAAGGCAAAAAGCATGGATTCGGCACTGTCAAGCTGATCGGTGAGGCGCTTGCGACCCACGGCGGCCTCGATCCGTGCCAGCAGCTCGGCGGGGTCGTAGGGTTTACGCAGAAAATCGTTGGCACCCGCAGACAGGCTCTGCGTCAAATTGTCGATATCGTCGTTGCCGGTCACCATCAGGATGGGCAGCATGGTCAAGCCCAATTCCCCCCGGATACGTCGGCATACTTCATCGCCATCCATGCCGGGCATGCACTTGTCCAGCAACAC
>JBBQSS010000245.1:0-4264 GCA_038213665.1 Burkholderiales bacterium
CCAGGTCGTAGCCCGAAGACGATTTTTCCAGCAGTGAGGTCAGGAGTGCGTGTGACAAAGCCATGGTGCGCAAGTCTAATTGGGGAAAACACGCTATGCAACCCGTTGCATAATTTTTTAAGTTCTCCTAAACTGTGCAACGGGTTGCATAGTGAGCTTGAGCCCGCGCGGTTTTGGGCACCCTCCTGAGGCCCCAACGATTTGCACATTAACAATTTGAGAACACATCCATGACACCCTACCCGCACCTGCTTGAACCCCTGAACCTCGGCTTCACCACCCTGCCCAACCGCGTCATCATGGGTTCCATGCACGTCGGGCTGGAAGAAGTCAAAGACGGTTTTGCCCGCATGGCCGCGTTTTATGCCGAGCGCGCCCGCGGCGGCGTCGGCCTGATCGTCACCGGCGGCATTGCGCCCAATGACCGGGGCCGCCCGATGCCCGGCGGTGCCCGCCTGACGACCGAGGCAGAAGCCGCCAAGCACCAGCCAGTGACCGCTGCGGTGCACCAGGCTGGCGGCAAGATTGCCCTGCAAATTTTGCATTTTGGCCGCTACGCCTACCACCAGGACCTGGTCGCCCCCAGTGCGTTGCAGGCGCCCATCAACCCAATGAAACCGCACGCGCTAAGTACAGAAGAAGTCAGCCAGACCATTGACGACTTTGTGCGTTGTGCAGTACTGGCGCAAAGTGCGGGTTACGACGGCGTCGAGATCATGGGCTCTGAGGGCTACCTGCTCAACGAATTCATTGCCGCACGGACCAACCAACGCGACGACGAATGGGGCGGCAGCTACCAGAACCGCATCCGGTTCCCGCTCGAAATTGTGCGCCGCACACGCGCGCAAGTCGGTGCCAACTTCATCATCATCTACCGCCTGTCGATGCTTGATCTGGTCGAAGGCGGCTCGACGTTGGACGAGGTGGTTGAGCTGGCGCAAGCGCTTGAAGCGGCTGGTGTCACCATCCTCAACACGGGCATTGGCTGGCATGAGGCGCGGATTCCCACCATTGCCACCAAGGTGCCGCGTGCCGCCTGGGCCTGGGTAACGAAGCAGCTCAAGGGCAAGGTGGGTATTCCGCTGGTGGCCACCAACCGCATCAACACGCCCGAGGTGGCCGAGCAGCTGCTGGCCGACGGCTTTTGCGACATGGTCTCGATGGCGCGGCCCTTTCTGGCCGACCCGCTGTTCATTCAAAAAGCAGCGGCCGGCAAAGCCAACCAGATCAACACCTGCATCGGCTGCAACCAGGCCTGCCTGGACCACACCTTTGCCGGCAAGATCACGTCGTGCCTGGTGAACCCGCGCGCCTGCCATGAAAGCTTGATCAACCTCACGCCAGCATCCTCACGCGACAAGATTGCCGTGGTGGGCGCCGGCCCGGCCGGTTTGAGCTTTGCCACAGCGGCGGCGCAGTGCGGGTTTGACGTGACGCTGTTTGACGCGGCCCCTGAGATTGGCGGCCAGTTCAACATTGCCAAACAGGTGCCAGGCAAAGAAGAGTTTGTTGAGACGCTGCGCTACTTTGGCCAACAGCTTGCGCTGACCGGCGTGTCGCTCAAGCTCAATACCCGCGTGCATGCCCAAGACCTGCTGGCGGGCGGCTACAAGCAAGTGGTGCTGGCCACCGGCGTCACCCCACGCACCCCGCCGATTGACGGCATCGACCACCCAAAGGTGTTGAGTTACCTGGACGTGCTGCGTGACAAAAAAGCCGTGGGCCAGACGGTGGCGCTGATTGGCGCGGGCGGTATTGGCTTTGATACAGCCGAATTTTTGCTGCATGAGGGCACCAGCCCGAGCCTGGATGCGGCCAAATTTTTTGCTGAGTGGGGCGTCGACACCACTTACGCCACACGCGGTGGCCTGGTTGCGGCCCACATTGCGCCAAGCCCGCGCAAGCTCACCCTGTTGCAACGCAAGGCCAGCAAGGTCGGCGAGGCCCTAGGCAAAACCACCGGCTGGATTCACCGCACCTCGCTGAAAAACCGCCATGTGGAGATGTTGGCTGGCGTGACTTACCGACGCATTGACGACGACGGCCTGCACATCACGGTCAACGGCGAAGATCGCACCCTGCCGGTGGACAACGTGGTGATTTGCGCCGGACAAGAGCCACAACGCGAATTACAAGCCGAGCTGCTGGCTGCAGGCCTGCACGTACACCTGATCGGTGGCGCCGACAAGGCCGAAGAACTCGATGCCAAACGCGCCATCAAACAAGGCCTTGAACTGGCCATTTCCCTGGCCCAACACAGCACGCTGGCCAGCGCTCTGAGCACAGCATCCATCATGCCGACACCTGCTTCCACAGCACCCACGGCCACATCATCAGCAACGCCAACACCATCTGCATCGACATCTGCATCTGCATCGGCATCGGCATCGGCATCGGCATCGGCCAATTTATATGACAAATCAGCCTCTAGCCCATATGAATCAAGCGCAAGCAGCTATCATAAAAATAGCATCCCAACCTATGAAACCCTCACCGTCGATCTGTCTGACCACATTGCCACCATCCGCCTGAATCGCCCTGACAAAGCCAACGCCATGAACCTGGCGATGTGGCACGACATTCGCAAAGCCTTCAAGTGGGTCGATGCCACCCCTGAGGCCCGCGTGGCGATTCTGGAAGGCGCTGGCAAGGCATTCACCTCCGGCATCGATTTGCAGATGATGATGGGCATGAGCGACCAGATTCAAAACGACTGCGAAGGCCGCACCCGCGAAAACCTGCGCCAGGTGATTCTGGACCTGCAAGACACCCTGACCAGTCTTGAGCGCTGCCGCAAACCGGTGTTGGCGGCGGTGCATGGCGCCTGTATTGGCGGCGGCATTGATTTGATCTGCTGCGCCGACATGCGTTATTGCGCAAGTGACGCCACCTTCAGCATCAAGGAAATCGACATCGGCATGACCGCCGACGTGGGCACCTTGCAGCGCCTGCCCAAACTGATCGGCGAAGGCATGGCGCGCGAACTGGCCTACACCGGTGCCAAGTTCAGCGCCAGTGAGGCGCTGCACATGCGCCTGGTCAACCGCGTGTTTGACTCAGCCGAGGCGCTGCAAGCGGGTGTGCGCGAGATGGCCGCCACCATTGCGGCCAAGTCACCCTTGAACATCCGTGGCGTCAAGGAAATGATCACTTACGCGCGGGACCATTCGGTGGCCGACGGCCTGAACTACGTGGCCACCTGGAACGCCGCCATGCTGCTTTCCAACGATCTGCAGGAGGCCATGATGGCCAACATGGGCAAACGCAAGCCCGAGTTCAAAGATTGAGTGTGCAGCCTGTCAAGCCGACCCATCAAATCGCCAAGTCAATTGGCCATATATTGCTACATATTAAATAGCTAGAGGCGCTTTGTTTAAAAGGCCTACAGGCTGTTTTTATATTTAAATAGCACACTGCAGGCTATTTGCAGTTACATTGCATTTACCCTGATTTTTGGGTGTGTGCTTTAGTTTCAGTTTTAGTTTTAAAGGAACCAACTCATGGGAATCATCAGTTTCATCAAGGAAGCCGGCGAAAAATTGTTTGGCGACAAAGAGATTGACGCCGCTGCCGCCAGCGCCACCACTGACAGCGCCAAAGCCAATCTGGCGCAACTCAATACCGGTGCCGCCAAAGCCATCGCCACCTACATCGACATGCAAAAACTCGGGCTGACCGGCTTGGTGGTCACGTTTGACGGTGCCTCTCGCACTGCCACCCTGCGCGGCACCGCACCGACCCAGGAGGCCAGCGAAAAGGCCGCGCTGTGCTGCGGCAATGTGACGGGCGTGACCTCGGTGGACAACCAACTGGCAGTCACTGAAGCCGCCGCCGAGTCAAAGTTCCACGACGTGGTGCGGGGTGACACCCTGTCCGCCATCGCCAAAACCTACTACGGCAACGCCGGCAAATACCTGGCCATTTTTGAGGCCAACAAACCCATGCTGAGCGATCCGGACAAGATTTACCAAGGCCAGAAGCTGCGTATTCCAGCGCTTGCCTAAGCCCCGGTCGGCGCGCCAGACTGACCTGCAGCGGCATCGCGCGGTTGCAGATACCCATCAACCCAGGGACTGTGCCATGAACGCTTCACACCAATACGTCTACCTGTTCGGCAGCAGCTGCACCGAAGGTGCCGCTGACATGAAAAGCCTGCTCGGCGGCAAGGGGGCCAATCTGGCCGAAATGTGCCGACTGGGCATCACCGTGCCCTCGGGCTTCACCCTCAGCACCGAAGCCTGCACGGCGTTCACCGAGCTTGGCC
>JBBQSS010000246.1:0-4257 GCA_038213665.1 Burkholderiales bacterium
GGCGGCTTGGGCCATCATGGGGGCCACGGCCATGGCTTGACCCGCTTGTGCTTGGTACTGGATGTTGGCGCCGCCACCTTTGACAATGCGCACTTTGCCTTCAGCTTCGGTGATTTCGAGTTCCGAGACATTTGAGTCCGATACCAGATCGATCAATGTTTTGAGTTTTCTGAGGTCCATGGAATCTCCAACGAAAAATAGATAACAGCCAACGAGAATAAACTTGAAATTTGATTAAATTGCAGCAATTTCCATCAAAACAAGCTAACAGCGGCTTATTCTACCTAGCAATTAAGCTCAACTTCAAGGCTGCAAACGCGTCCACGCGTGCAGGTCATCGGGCGTGAGCTTGCCCATTTTACGGTGCAGCACGGTACCCGCTGCCCCAAAAACCACTGTGAACGGCAAGCCGCCGCTCAAGTTCCCCAACGACTTGCTGAGCTCAATCCCCGGGAAACCGGCCAAAGCCACCTGAAAAGCCAGCGGCGACTGGGTCAGAAAGCGACGCACAGGAGCGGCTTGGTCCACCGCCAAACCCAGCACTTGCCAGCCTTTGGTGCTGTTTTCACTGAAGAAAGCGTTCAATAAGGGCAGTTCTTCCACACATGGCGGACACCACGTGGCCCAGAAATTCAACACCAGCGGTTTGCCCTTGAACGACGTGGTTGCCAACATGGCGCCATCCAACTTGGCAAACTGCTGCTGCCAGAAGCTGCGCTCAGCATCAGAGAGCGTTTGCGATTCGCGCTGAAACGTGCGCCAGGCCAGACCCGCGCCGACACCAGCCAAACCCAGGCCTGTAGCCGCGGCCAACCAACCTCGCCGGGATGCGTTCGGCGCACTCACGCAGGCATCTCCTGCAGCAGTCGCCGCACCGCAGCCAGATCACCCCGGGGCGAGCGCCCTTTGGAATCGGCCTTGAGCGCACCGCGCACATCGTCAAAGTCATAAATCATCAAATGCAAGCCGATGTCTTCGCCCAATTCTGCACAGAATGCATGCACGCTCAAGGTCTCCACCGACTCCCCGGTGAAGCCGGTGACTGTGCGGGGCACATAGTTCACGCGTTGGTCAATCAACGCGATTTCCGCCGACTTGCTGTCATCACAAAACAACTGCACATAAATGTCGGAGTTTCTAGTGGCCGTGCCGTGCCACACAGCGCCGCCAAGGTAGGGGCGAAACACAGTGAGGCGCTCCATCCAGACCAAGGCGAGCCGCCTCAGAGCGCGCAGTTCCTGCGGCTGGGTGTCGGCACAAAACACCACAATGTAGTCCTTCACCGCATCTTCCAGCACCTCATTGGAGGGCAGTGCACCGCGCCCGCCCAGCCCCAGCTGTTTGGCTGCGCGGCGCTTGGCCGGGCCATATTTCAGGCCGTCTTCAACCACCCAACGGGCGGCCAGTGCGGCAATTTCAGTGGGTGCATCGGTCATATGCCGCGTATTTTGCACTGATTCAACTTCACCAGGCGCGCATGGGGAATGCACTGCCGGCGTGGCGCTGGCCCGCCTAAAATCTGAGCATGCATATTCACATCCTTGGTATCTGCGGCACTTTCATGGGCGGGCTTGCCGCCCTGGCGCGCGAAGCGGGCCACAAAGTCACCGGCTGCGACGCCGGCGTTTACCCCCCCATGAGCGACCAGCTCCGCGCGTTGGGCATCGAACTCATTGAGGGTTTCGGCGCTGACCAACTGGCATTCCAACCCGACATGTTTGTGGTGGGCAACGTGGTCAGCCGCGCCCACCTGGCAGACGGCACGCCCAAATTCCCGCTGATGGAAGCCATTCTTGACGCTGGCCTGCACTACACCAGCGGGCCGCAATGGCTGGCTGAGCACGTGTTGCAAGGCCGCCACGTCATCGCCATTGCCGGCACCCACGGCAAAACCACCACCACCGCCATGACCAGCTGGATTCTGGAGGCCGCGGGCCTGCAGCCCGGCTTTCTGGTGGGTGGCGTGCCGCTGAACTTTGGCGTGTCGGCCCGACTCGGCCAGGGCAAGACCTTTGTCATTGAGGCCGATGAATACGACACCGCATTTTTTGACAAACGCAGCAAGTTTGTGCATTACCGGCCACGCACAGCAGTGCTCAACAACCTGGAGTTTGACCACGCCGACATTTTTGATGACCTGGCGGCGATTGAGCGGCAATTTCATCACTTGGTGCGCACCGTGCCCGGCCAAGGCGCACACGGCAGCGGCCGCGTGGTGGTGAACGGGCTGGAGGAAAGCCTGGCACGGGTGCTGCACATGGGCTGCTGGAGCGAGGTGCGCAGCTTTGGCGCCGTCGTGAGCGACTTCACGGCGCAGGGTGAGGCAAGCGACTTTGAGGTGCTGCAGCAAGGCCGAATCGTCGGCCACGTGTGTTGGCCCTTGACCGGCACCCACAACCAGCTCAACGCCCTGGCAGCTATTGCCGCCGCCGAGCACGTCGGGGTGTCACCCGCCCTTGCCGCGCAAACACTGGGCAGCTTTGAGAACGTGAAACGACGCATGGAATTGCTCGGCACGGTCAGGGCTGCGGACGGCGTCATCACGGTCTACGACGACTTTGCCCACCACCCCACCGCGATTCGCACCACGGTCGACGGGCTGCGTCGCACCCTGAAGGCGGGTGAGCGCATTCTGGCGGTGTTTGAGCCGCGCTCCAACACCATGAAGCTCGGCACCATGAAGGCCCAACTGCCCTGGAGCCTGGAGAACGCCGACCTGGCTTTTTGCCACAGTGGCGGACTGGACTGGGATGCAACCGAGGCACTGGCTCCCATGGGCGCACGCGCGGCCGTGGCAGACAACATCGACAGCTTGGTGGCGCAAGTCACCAAGGTGGCACGCAGCGGTGACCACATCCTGTGCATGAGCAACGGCGGCTTTGGCGGCGTGCACGCCAAGTTGCTTCATGCGCTACAAAATAAATAGCTGCTGGCGCTTATTTTATAAGGGCTACAGGCCTAAAATGTCAATAATTCCATTGTCATCGCAATCCGACATGATGTTGCAACGCCATGTCGTGCGAGTGCACTGTCTGCGGCTTCGCGCCTCATGTCGCATCGATCTGAAAATGCAAGAGCTATTGTCAACGTGCGCGGCGCGCCAACACAGCTTGCGACAACACGTCCAGGCACGCCAGCGAATCATCCCAGCCCAGGCACGCATCGGTGATGCTCTTGCCGTATTCAAGCTTGTCGGTTTTGTCTTTGCCGGGCGTGAACTTTTGTGCGCCCGCCGTCAGGTGGCTTTCAATCATCACACCAAAGACCTGCTGTGAGCCGCCCGTGATTTGCGCGGCAATGTCACGCGCCACTTCAAGCTGTTTTTCGTGCTGCTTGCTGCTGTTGGCATGGCTGCAGTCGACCATCAGGGTTGCGGGCAGCTTGGCTTTTTCCAGTTCGGCACAGGCCGCAGCCACACTGGCTGCGTCATAGTTGGGGGCCTTGCCGCCGCGCAGAATCACGTGGCAATCCTTGTTGCCATGGGTTTGCACAATCGCCACCTGGCCACTTTTGTGTACCGACAAAAAGTGATGGCCCCCCGCAGCCGCCTGAATCGCATCGGTGGCAATTTTGATGTTGCCGTCGGTGCCATTCTTGAAACCAATCGGGGCCGACAGGCCAGAAGCCAATTCGCGGTGCACCTGGCTCTCGGTGGTGCGCGCACCAATCGCGCCCCAGGAAATCAAATCACCCAGATACTGGGGTGAGATCACGTCCAGGAATTCGCTGCCCGCCGGCAGCCCCAGGCGGTTGATTTCAATCAGCAGTTGGCGGGCAATGCGCAGGCCTTCGTCAATACGGAAGGATTCGTCCAGGTACGGGTCATTGATCAGCCCTTTCCAGCCGACCGTGGTGCGTGGCTTCTCAAAATACACGCGCATCACGATTTCGAGCGAGTCCGCGTATTTTTCGCGCTGCACTTTGAGCTGGCGAGCGTAGTCGATGGCCGCAGCCGGGTCGTGAATGGAACACGGGCCAATGATGACCAGCAGGCGGTCGTCCTTGCCGGCCATGATCTTGTGAATGTGGTGCCGGGTGCGGCTGATCATCTTTTCAACCGGGGTGCCGGCAATCGGAAAGAACCGGATCAAATGCTCTGGAGGGGGAAGCACGGTGATGTCCTTGATGCGTTCGTTGTCAGTCTGACCGGTGCGGTCAGTGGCGGGGCTTTGCGCAGTGGCACCCCAGGCATCTTTGTCAGCAGTGGCTTTGGCGGTCATGAAAATTTCCTCACAGAGTTGAAATCAAACACACATA
>JBBQSS010000247.1:0-4240 GCA_038213665.1 Burkholderiales bacterium
CGTCACCCTGCCCAGCGGCGCCACCTGGACGCCCACTTTCGTCAGCAAACTCGACGATCAAAAATGCATTGGCTGCGGCCGTTGTTTCAAGGTCTGCCCGCGTGGCGTGCTGGAACTGGTCGGCCTGACCGAAGACGGTGAGCGCATCGCTGTGGCCCTGGACGATGATGATGACGATGAGGAATACGAAAAGAAAGTGATGACGATTGCGCACGCAAATCTGTGCATTGGCTGCACGGCGTGTTCAAAAATCTGTCCCAAGAAGTGCTACACCCACGCCGCAGCCGTCATTTGAGGGGGTAGACCCTTGTTGCCCGCTCAGTCAGGCTACTGCAGAAAGGGGATTCGCGCCACTACGGCATGGCCAAAGAAGCAAAGCCAGGCGAGCGCGCTTGAAACAAGCGGCGCTTGGTCATTGCCCATGATCTGCAGCTGCCGCTTCAAGCCAGAATAATTTATTCGCTGTCGTCAGAGTTGCCACGCAACGCAATGGGGTCAGCGGTGATTGGGCGGTAGATTTCAACGCGCTGCCCGGGCTCCAGCCGCGCTTCCAGCGACACCGGTTTACCAAAAACGCCGACTTTCTGGGTGCTCATGTCCAGCGATGGAAAGGCACGAAGAATGCCACTGGCTTCAATGGCATCGCGCACGGTGGCGTGTTCGGGCACTTCCACATCCAGCCAGCTCTGACGGTCTGGCAACGCATAGGTGACACTGACTTTCATGATGCGGCCACGACAGGTTGCGGTGAATGACATGACGCATCTTGTACCTGCGGCGATGGTTTTCGCGCATCCATGGTCCGTTTGGCTGCAATCATCAATCCCAGCACAATGAAGCCACCGGCGGGCAAGATCATCACCAAGGCGCCGTCACCAGGGTACACCCGCATCTCCAGCACTGTCATGGCCGGCCCCAGCAGGTTGGAGGCGCCAGAGAACACCGTTCCACTCCCACCTATTTCACGCAAAGCACCCATCAACGTCAGTGCCAAGGTGAACCCCAAACCCATTGCCAAACCATCCAGTGCGGACATGGCCACGCTATTTTTACAGGCAAAAGATTCGGCACGGCCCAGAATCAGGCAGTTCACCACGATCAGCGGAATAAACAGGCCCAACACCTTGTGAAGCTCGTGCAGCCAGGCGTTCATCGCCAGGTCCACAATCGTCACCAGGGTGGCGATGATCAGCACAAACGCCGGGATTCGTACTTCGTCTGTGATCAGGCCGCGCAAAAAGGCCACCAACATGTTGGAGGCGATCAACACCGCCAGCGTGGCGGCACCCATGCCCAAGCCTTGGGTCGCCGTCGAGGTGACCGCCAAGGCCGGACACAGCGACAACATCTGGCTGAACACCACGTTGTTGCGCCACACACCACCTAGCATGATGTCTCGGGTTTGACTCATTTGGAAACCTCCTCTATTAAAGTTTTGCGGTGGGTTGCGAACAGTCGCAGCCCGTCTCGAATACCGTTGACCACCGCTCGCGGTGTGATGGTGGCCCCGGCAAATTGGTCAAACGGGCCGCCGTCTTTCTTGACCGCCCATTGCGCATCGGGCGGATTGCCAAGCGACAAGCCGGCAAACCGCGTGATCCAGTCCGCCCGGGTGACCTCAATCTTGTCACCCAAGCCCGGTGTTTCGGTGTGACTTAAAACCCGCACGCCAAGTAATTTTCCGTTTTCATCAATACCAAGCAGCAAGCGGATATCGCCGCTGTAACCCTTGCGAGAGGTCACAAAAGCCACACCCGTGATGTGATTCTTCTTACTTGCGCGGTACACCAGCAAAGATTTGCCATCGATTTGCAATTGAACCGTGTCGCCAGCGGGGTTGTTGTCGTGGATGCTGGCTGGAATCACCTGCTCCAGCGAGTGCCGGAGGTCTGCCAGGGCACTTAGCTCAATCGGCGCCTTGGTCAAAGCGTGCGCGGCCGCCAGCAACAGGGTTGCCGCCAGCGAAAAGCCGCCGAGCACAAGGGCGTGTTTGCCCCCGACCAGCGCCATGTACCCTGCCAGACGGGCTGACAGTGACGTGGCAGGTGTTGGCAAGGCTGTTTGATCGGTCGTTTTCATTTGTGAATCCTGGGTTGTGCCTTGGCTTGCAGAGACTTGCCACGCCGACTGCGGCCAAATACCCGGGGGCGAAAGCCGCGGTCAATCAACGGCACCATCGCGTTCATCAGCACCACCGCAAAGGCCAGGCCCTCCGGGTAACCACCAAGTGCGCGGATCACCCAGGTCAGCGCGCCAATCCCCGCGCCAAACAGCAACTGCCCGCTGCGTGACACGGGCGAGGTCACGTAGTCAGTCGCAATAAAAAACGCGCCAAGCACCGCCGCACCAGACAACAGGTGAATCGGCATGGACGCGAACCGGGCGGGATCCAGCGCATGGGAAATTGCGGCCAGTGCGCCCAGCGTGCCCAGCAAGGCCACCGGGATATGCCACGAGACGATGCGCAACAGCAGCAGCAGCAGGCCCCCCGCCAGCAGCAGGCCGGCAGACGTTTCACCCAGGGAGCCAGGCTCGTGACCGATGGCCAACTGTTGCGGCGCTGGCAGCAGCGCAGAGGTCTTTTGCGCCGACACACCACGCGACAATTCGGTTTTCAGGGTGCCGAGTGCAGTGGCTGCGCTCATGTGCTCTGGCACCGCCGTTCGTCCACTGACATACGCCAGCGCCTGGCTAAAGGCGGGTGCCGCGTCGCTGCCAAATGGTGCCGGTGCCACCCACAGCGTCAGTTGCACGGGGAATGAAATCAATAGCACGATACGCGCCACCATGGCGGGGTTGAACATGTTTTGGCCCAAACCGCCAAACAGATGTTTACCCAGCACGATGGCAAAGATGCTGCCCAGCACCCCGATCCACCAGGGGGCCCAGGGTGGCAGGCTCAGGGCCAGCAACCAGCCGGTCAGCAACGCTGAGCCATCCCACAGTCGGCTGCGCACGGGTTGTCCCAACAGCATCAGCATGACGGCTTCCGCTGCCAAAGCGGTCGCTAAAGTGATGGCAAATAACATCACGGCGGGCCAGCCGAACAGCCACAAGCCATAGGCCGTTGCGGGCACCAGGGCCAGCATGACCCACACCATGGTGCGGGTGACGGTGTTGACGGTGTGCGTGAAGGGGCCGGCGCGGTTGGCCAGGGTGCTCATGTCGTCTCCTCAAGCAAGTGAGTGGTGGCCTCAGGGGTCTCGGCCTCGGTCGCGGCGGCGGCAGTCACTGCAGCCGCCGCTGCTTTGGCCGCCTTGCGCGCGGCAGCGGCCGCCTTTTTGATCTCGGCCTCACGCGCGGTACGCTCGTTGCGGGCTTGAATCAGCGAGCGGATGCGGTCTTGCCGGCGCGCATCGCGGTCAAATGCGCCCAGCTTGCCATTGGCAAAGCTGAAGTAATGTGCCAGTGGAATGTGCGACGGGCAAATGAAGGAACACGAGCCACAGGCAATGCAGTCCTGGCTGCCAATGGCCTTGGCACCCTGCAAATCACCGCGCTTGATCATTTGCGCCATCTCCACCGGCACCAGACCAGCGGGGCAGGCGGTCACGCATTTGCCGCAGCGGATGCAGGGTGACTCCGGGCCTTCGTTCATTTCAGTGGCGGTGAGCGCCAGCACCCCACTTGAGCCTTTGACCACCGGCGCATGCACCGAGGGCAAAGGGGCGCCCATCATGGGCCCGCCACCAATCAGCAGGGTGGGCACCGGATGTAATCCGCCACAAAACGCCAGCAAGTCCTCCACGGAAGTGCCCAGTGACACCTCCACGTTGGCGGGCTCGCGCACGCCAAATCCAGACACTGTGACGACACGGCTGATCAGTGGCTCACCACGCCGGATGGCACTGCTGACGGCCCGAGCGGTGGCAACGTTGTGCACCACCGCGCCGACCTCTGCGGTGCGTTTGTCGGCCGGTGTTTCGCGCCCGGTCACCGCCAGCAACAGGTGTTGTGCCGACCCCATGGGAAAGCGTGTGGGCACCGTCACGACACGGATGCTGTTGTCAGCTAAAGCCGCCTCGCGCATCGCCTTTACTGCCTTGGGCTTGTTGGCCTCAATGGCGATGATGATGTGCTCAACGGCCAGCGCATAAGCCATGATGCGCACGCCGTCCACAATCTCGTTGGCATACTCCCGCATCAGTCGGTCGTCGCAAGTGATGTAGGGTTCACATTCAGCACCGTTGATCACCAGTGTGTCAATGCTGTGCTTGTAGCGCATGTCCAATTTCACGGC
>JBBQSS010000248.1:0-4233 GCA_038213665.1 Burkholderiales bacterium
TGAGGACCACAAAATCGCCCGTGTCAGCTTCGTTGTGCCAGACAACTGCCGAAAAATCAGCACCAGAGCCTTTCTTCTTTTTCTTGAGCAAAAGGGCTGGCTGGCATCGGCAGCAGCAATCGAGCGCAAAGCCATTCACGCGGGGCGCGCGTTTTCAACACTGCGGTTCCCGCCCTAAAAGGCGATCTGCAACAATAGAGGGTTGCTGGCACGGGTCGAAAAACCGGCGCACTATCCAATGGAGGCTGTTTGCCCTGACATCGCAACCCCTACCCTTATTTCTGATCGAAACATTCTCATGACAACACCAAGCTCCGCGACCATTTCCCCCGTTGAAGACATCGTGGCCGACATCAAAGCAGGCCGCATGGTGATTCTGGTTGATGAAGAAGACCGCGAAAACGAAGGCGACCTGGTCATGGCGGCCGAACACGTCACGGCTGAGGCCGTCAACTTCATGGCGCGTTTTGGCCGTGGCCTGATTTGCCTGACATTGACCAAAGACCGCTGCGAACGCCTGCAACTGCCGCCCATGACGGCGCACAACGGCGACAAAAAAGGCACAGCGTTTACCGTGTCGATTGAGGCTGCAGAAGGCGTCACCACCGGCATTTCGGCGGCTGACCGGGCGTGTACCGTACTGGCTGCCGTGGCCAAAAACGCCAAGCCTGAAGACCTGGTGCAGCCCGGCCACATTTTTCCCTTGCAAGCGGTAGACGGTGGCGTGCTGATGCGCGCGGGCCATACCGAGGCCGGTTGCGACCTGGCGGCCATGGCCGGCTGCACCCCGGCGGGCATGATCTGCGAGATCATGAATGACGACGGCACCATGGCCCGCCTGCCTGACCTGCAGCTTTTTGCAGCACAACATGGGCTCAAGATTGGCACCATTGCCGACCTGATTCAGCACCGCAGCCGAACGGAGTCTTTGGTGGAACACGTGGGCTCGCGCCCGCTCAAGACAGCTTTTGGCGAATTCACGGCACACGCCTTCAAGGACAAAACCGCCCAAGGTGTGCACCTGGCATTGGTCAAGGGCCAGTGGGAGGCAGACGATGCGGTGTTGGCACGCGTGCACGAGCCGCTGTCGGTGCTGGATGCGCTGGAAGTGGGCCGCGCCATGCATTCCTGGAGCCTGGACGCCAGCCTGGCGCGCGTGGCATCCGAGGGCAAAGGCGTGGTGGTGTTTTTGAACTGTGGTGAAAGCGGCGAACAGCTGTTGGCCCAGTTTGACGGCACGGCGCGCGCCAGCCACGGGCCAGAGCGTGGCCGCATGGACTTGCGCACCTACGGCGTGGGCGCGCAGATCTTGCGCGAATGCGGCGTGCACAAAATGCGCTTGCTCGGCAACCCACGGCGTATGCCCAGCATGACCGGCTATGGGCTGGAAATTGTCGGCTACGTCACGCCCTGAACACCCCACATAAACTGAACTGGACACCTCCCATGCTGATCGCAGACCAAGGCGCACTTGATGCCACAGACAGCCGTTTGAACGGCAAAAAACTCACCATTGGCATCGTTCAAGCCCGCTTCAACGCCGGCATCACCGACGCCCTGGCTACCGCCTGCAAGGCCGAATTGCTGGCGCTGGGCGTGCCTGAAAAGCACATCACGCTGGTGCAGGTGCCCGGCGCACTGGAGATTCCGGTGGCCCTGCTGGCCATGGCTGAAAAGCTCAAATACGACGCGCTGATTGCACTGGGCTGCATCGTTCGCGGTGAAACCTACCACTTTGAATTGGTCGCCAACGAATCAGGCGCCGGTGTGAGCCGGGTAGCGCTGGACTTTCAGGTGCCCATCGCCAACGCCATCCTGACCACCGAGAACATGAGCCAGGCGGTAGCGCGCCAAACCGACAAGGGCCGCGATGCGGCCCGCGTGGCGGTTGAGATGGCCAATTTACTGGAAGAAATTTAATGAGCGAATCTAGCCACCCCACCCCGTCCACCCGCCCGCCGCGCCAGCCACGCAAGGGGCTGACCAGCACCGGCGCACGCAAAGCCGCCAGCAAGTCAGACCGTTCCCGCGCGCGGGAGTTTGCGTTGCAGGCCTTGTACCAGGTGCTGGTAGGCAAAAACGATACCGAATCGGTGGCTGCGTTCACCCGTGATCTGGCGGGGTTTTCCAAGGCAGACTCGGTGCATTTTGATGCCCTGCTGCACGGCTGTGCCGAGCAAGCTGCCGCATTGGACGCGTTGATCCTGCCGCTGCTGGACCGCAAACTCACCGAGATTTCTCCGGTAGAGCACGCCGTGATGTGGATTGGCACCTACGAATTTCAGCATTGCCTGGACGTGCCTTGGCGCGTGGTGCTCAACGAGTGTGTGGAGTTGGCCAAAGAATTCGGCGGCACCGACGGCCACAAATACGTCAACGGTGTGCTCAACGGTCTGGCACGCCAGCTGCGTGAGGCCGAAGTGGCTGCTGACAAAGGTGCAACGCGCTGAACTCACCCCTGAAGATGCCGGAATTTGCACCCATGCAAATCTCCCAACGCGCGCAGCGCATTGAGCCTTTTTACGTGATGGAAGTGGCCAAAGCGGCCAGCGCTGTGGCGGCCAAAGTGGCGCAGTCTGACTCGCCCATGATCTTCTTGAACATTGGTGAGCCAGACTTCACAGCCCCGCCACTGGTGCAGGAAGCCGCTGCCAAAGCCATCTCCCAGGGCTTGTCGCATTACACCCAGGCCACCGGGCTACCTGAGCTGCGCGAACGCATCAGCGCCTGGTACACCAATCATTTTGGTGTGGCGGTGCCTGCAAGTCGCATTGTGGTGACCGCTGGCGCCTCGGCCGCACTGCAGTTGGCCTGCCTGGCCTTGATCGAAGCGGGCGACGAAGTGCTCATGCCTGACCCCAGCTACCCCTGCAACCGGCATTTTGTGTCGGCCGCCGATGGCACGGCGGTGCTGATCCCGACCACGGCAGCGGAGCGTTTTCAGCTCAGCGCCGACAAGGTGCAAGAAGCCTGGAAAGACAAGGCATGTGGTGATGGCGGTGGAAAAACGCGGGGCGAAAGCTCAGGAAAAACGCGGGGCGTTTTGCTCGCCTCGCCTTCCAACCCCACCGGCACATCAATTGCGCCTGATGAATTGCGCCGCATCCACGAGGTGGTCAGCCAGCGCGGCGGCATCACCCTGGTTGACGAGATTTACCTGGGGCTTAGCCACGACGAGAAGTTTGGCCACACCGCCCTGGCGCTGGACGACCAGATCATCAGCATCAACAGCTTCAGCAAATACTTCAACATGACCGGCTGGCGGCTGGGCTGGATGGTGGTGCCTGACAAGCTGGTGCCGGTGATTGAGCGGCTGGCGCAAAACCTGTTCATTTGCCCCAGCACCGTGTCCCAATACGCGGCGCTGGCCTGTTTTGAGCCCGAGAGCTTGCTTGAGTACGAGCGCCGCCGGGCAGAATTCAAGGCGCGGCGCGACTACTTCATTCCGGCACTCCATGCACTCGGCCTGACCGTGCCGGTGATGCCCGATGGCGCCTTTTACGCCTGGGCCGACTGCACTGCGGCGTGCGAAAAACTGGGCGTGAAGGGCAGCTGGGACCTGGCGTTTGAGTTCATGAACCGTGCCCACGTGGCGGTGACGCCGGGGCGCGATTTTGGCCATGCCGACACGCAGCATTTCATCCGGTTTTCTACAGCCAATTCGATGGCGCAGCTGCACACCGCCATCGACCGCCTGAAGGCCCTGCTGGCATGAGCGACAAGGCATTTACCCGAGAGACTTTCAGCTGGCCGGTGCGCGTGTACTGGGAAGACACCGATGCCGGTGGCATTGTGTTTTACGCCAATTACCTGAAGTTTTTTGAGCGCTCGCGCACCGAGTGGCTGCGGGCCAAGGGCATCAGCCAGCACGCGCTGCGTGAAACTACTGGCGGTATGTTTGTGGTGGGCCACGCCGATGTGCGTTACGTTAAGAGCGCCCGGCTTGACGATGAACTAATGGTTACAACTCAGTTGCGCGACGCCGGCCGCGCCGCCATGACAATCCACCAGCGGGCCTTGTTGACCTGCCAAAGTGGCCCGGTCTTGCTGTGTGAAGCCACCATTCGCGCCGCTTGGGTCAACGCCGACACACTCAAGCCGGGCAGAATTCCGGCACAAATTCTTCAGGCACTCACCTGAACACATTGATCTGAACCCACTGACCTGTTTCCAAAATAAGCCCAGAATGAACCAAGACCTTTCCATTTTTCAACTCGTGCTCAACGCCAGCCT
>JBBQSS010000249.1:0-4193 GCA_038213665.1 Burkholderiales bacterium
GACACCAGCAAGGCCAGCGGTAGCAACAGGCGGGCAAAGGTGGCCAGAATCATCGGGTGGGTGTCAACGTCCCAGGCGCGGCCGCTGGCATCCTGGTCAGGCCCACGCAACTTTAATTTGCCGAGCAGGGCAAAAATACCCAGGCCGGCCAGCGCCAGCACGGTGATTTCGCCAAACGTGTCAAAACCGCGAAAGTCCACCAAAATCACGTTCACCACGTTATGCCCGCCACCACCGGGCACGCTGTTTTGAATGAAGAAACCGGCGATGTTGTCACTGGAACGGGTCAGCACCGCCCAGGCCAGCACCCCCGCCCCGCACCCCGCCAGCAAGCCAATGCCGGCATCACGCCAGCGTCTTGCTGCACCGGACTCCCGGGGCGTGGTGGCTGGCAAAAAGTACAGCGCCAGCAGCAACAAAATCACCGTCACCACCTCAACCGAGAGCTGCGTCAGCGCCAGGTCTGGCGCCGAAAACTTGACAAACACCAGCGCCACGATCAAACCCACCACGCCGACAAGAATCAGTGCCGTGAGCCGTTGCCGGTGCATCACAGTGGCAGTCAACGTGGCCAGCAGCAAGGCCACCGCAGCCGTCAGGCTCACCAAATCAATGGGCAGCAGCGGGCGCGTGCCGGTCAGTGGGGCGGGTGCCAGTGCCAAGCCCACGCCACCGAGCACCAATGCGCACACCACAAACAACATCAATTGACGCTGCAGCGAGCCGCTGTCCAACACATAGGTGACACGCCGGGCAAAGGCCAGCACGGCAGCCAGCAGGGCATCAAAGATCAGCCGCCCCTGCAAGCGTTCGTCCAGCCGGTCATGCAGGGCAAACAGCGGTTTGCGCGCCCAATACAGCAAGGCACCGCCACTCAATGCAATCAGGCTCATCCCCAGAGCCGGGTTGAAGCCATGCCAGATGGCCAGGTTGTGTTCGGGCAGCGGCCCCTGCAGCACGGCACTTGCGGCCACAGCCAGCAAAGGCTCCACCGTTTGTGCCGGAAAGATGCCAACCAGCAACACCAACAGCACCAAAATTTCAACCGGCACCTTCATCCAGCGCGGTGGCTCATGTGGTGTTTTGGGCAGGTTGATGGGCTCGCCGTTGAAAAACACATCGTGGATAAAGCGCAGGGAATAGGCCACGGCAAAGATGCCCGCCAGCGTGACCACCACGGGCAGCAGCCAACCCAGGCGCATATTGCCGCTAACCGCCACCGCTTCGGCAAAAAACATTTCTTTGGACAAAAAGCCATTGGCCAAGGGCACGCCAGCCATGGCGGCAGAGGCCACCATGGCCAAGGTGGCGGTATGCGGCATGTAGTGCCACAGGCCATTGATGCGGCGCATGTCACGGGTGCCGCATTCGTGGTCAATGATGCCAGCTGCCATGAACAGCCCGGCCTTGAAAATCGCATGGTTGATGATGTGAAACACCCCAGCCACAGCCGCCAGCGGTGTGCCAATGCCAAACAGCGCGGTGATCAGCCCCAGATGGCTGATGGTGGAGTAGGCCAGCAAACCCTTGAGGTCGTGTTTGAACAAGGCCAGCACCGCACCGAGCAAAAATGTGGTCAGGCCGACACCACCCACCCACCAGGTCCAGGCATCTGTGCCTGAGAGCACCGGGAACAATCGCGCCAGCAAAAAAACACCGGCCTTCACCATCGTGGCGGAATGCAGGTAGGCGGACACCGGCGTAGGTGCCGCCATGGCATTGGGCAGCCAGAAATGAAACGGGAATTGCGCCGATTTGGTGAATGCGCCGAGCAGAATCAGCAGCAGGGCCGGCAAGTAAAGCGGGTGGGCGCGAACAAGGTCGCCGCTGGCCAGCACGGTGCTGAGCTCGTAGCTGCCCACCATCTCGCCTAACAAGATAAAGCCGCCCAACAAGGCCAGACCGCCAGCGCCGGTAATGGCCAAGGCCATTTTTGCGCCACTGCGCGCCGCTTCACGGTGGCGCCAGTAGGCAATCAGCAAGAAGGACGACAGGCTGGTCAGTTCCCAAAAAATCAGCAACTGAATCAGGTTTTCAGACAACACCACACCCAGCATGGAGCCCATGAAGAGCAGCAGGTAGGCGTAGAGTCGGCTCAAGCTGTCTTGGGCTGACAAATAGTAATGCGCATACAAAATCACCAGCAGGCCGATGATCAGAATCAACAGCGAAAACAGCACACCCAGGCCATCCATGCGAAAGCTCAGGTCCAGCCCCGCGCCGTGAATCCAACCCAGGCGCTGGATGGTGGTCTCACCGGCGAAACTGTCTATGAGTAAAGGCGTAAGAATGGCGAGCGCCAGTGCTGTGCTGCCGGCCGTTGTCCAGGCCGACACACTGCGCCCCTGCCGCGCCAACAGGGCCACCAGCATTGCGCCAAAAAACGGGGTCAAAACAGCGAATAATAAATGCATCTGATTATTTTTTAATGCCAATTTATTTGTGCACAGGTACCGACAAATTTACCCAACATCTCTGTGCGGAATTACCGGGTGCTAGCGTCCGGGCGGCAGGCTGAGCTGGCCCCTTTTAATGCGGCGTCGACGGGCCATGACTCATCAGCTTGTCGGTGTACGCAATGGCAATGGCTGACAACAAAAAGGTGATGTGAATCACGGTTTGGGCCATCAACACCTTGTCGCTGTAGTTGCCCGCGTTGATGAAAGTCTTGAGGAGGTGAATTGAGCTGATGCCGATGATGGCCGTGGCCAGCTTGACCTTGAGCACTGAGGCGTTCACGTGGTCCAGCCATTCGGGTTGGTCGTGGTGGCCTTCCAGGTTCAGACGGCTCACAAAGGTTTCGTAGCCGCCCACAATCACCATGATCAGCAGGTTGGAGATCATCACCACGTCGATCAGTGCCAGCACCACCAGCATGATGATGGTCTCGTTCAGGTGCGTGATGGGGGCGTCGGATTTGTAACCAATGCCGTCAATCAGCGCCTGCAATGCCGTCTGGCTGCCAAAGGCGGCTTCAAGCAGGTGCACCAGTTCCACCCAAAAGTGAAAGACATACACACATTGCGCGGCAATCAGGCCCAGATACAGCGGCAATTGCAGCCAGCGGCTGGCAAAAATCAGGCGGGGAATCGGACGCAGCGGTCTGGGAAGAGGGGAGGGTTCAGACATAGGGGTTTTCGGTAAACAAATTCAAAGGGTCATTCTACGGGGGGCGTAAGTCAGCTCAGCGTTAGTCTGTCAGTCAGTAGCGTGTAAGTGCCAAGGATGACATTAGCTGGCGAACTTTGTTTAACTAGAGGAGACTTATCCGTGACTACACCCAAAACTGCTGTTGAATCCACCTTGGTTGAGAACCGTGTTTTTCCGCCCAGCGACGCGACCGTCAAGGCGGCACGCATTTCCGGCATGGAAGGCTACAACGCCCTGTGCGCTGAAGCAGAAAAAGATTTTGAAGGTTTCTGGGCCCGACTGGCACGTGAAAACGTGGTGTGGAACAAGCCCTTCACCAAGACCCTGGACGAGTCCAACGTGCCTTTCTACAAGTGGTTTGAAGACGGTGAACTCAACGCCTCAGCCAACTGCCTTGACAAGCACATGGGCACGCCCAACGAGAACAAGGTCGCGGTCATTTTTGAAGCCGACGGCGGCGAAGTCACCAAAACCACTTACAAGGAACTGCTGGCCAAAGTTAGCCAGTTTGCCAACGCCCTCAAGGCTCGTGGCATCCAAAAGGGTGACCGTGTCCTGATTTACATGCCCATGACGCTCGAAGGCGTGGTGGCCATGCAAGCTTGCGCACGCATTGGCGCCACCCACAGCGTGGTGTTTGGCGGCTTCTCGGCCAAAGCCTTGCAAGAGCGCATCATTGACGCCGGCGCCGTGGCCGTGGTCACCGCCAATTTCCAGATGCGCGGCGGCAAGCAATTGCCCCTCAAAGGCATCGTGGACGAAGGCCTTGGCCTGGGCGGCTGCGAGTCGATCAAAACCGTGTTTGTGTTTGAGCGCACCACGGCAGACTGCAACATGGTCGCCGGCCGTGACCTCACCTTCACTGAAGCGCTGGCCGATCAAAGCACCGAATGCGCACCGGTGATGGTGGGTGCCGAGCATCCGCTGTTCATCTTGTTCACGTCTGGCTCCACCGGCAAACCCAAGGGTGTGCAGCACGCCACCGGCGGTTTTGTGTTGTGGTCCAAGTTGACCATGGACTGGACCTTTGACCTGAAGGCCGA
>JBBQSS010000250.1:0-4183 GCA_038213665.1 Burkholderiales bacterium
CAGATCAACAGTGCGGTAAGCCAGCTCAACACCACCACGCAACAAAACGCCTCCAGTTCTGAAGAACTGGCCGCCACCAGCGAGGAGATGAGTGGCCAGGCCGAGCAGTTGCAGCAAACCATGAGCTTCTTCAAGCTTTGACAGCAGCGGGCAAAGTGGCTCGGGGGGGTGCGGTGCGCAAGAGCTGCGCCAGCAACAAGAAGCCTGTCGCAGCCAAAGCTCCCAACGCCAGGTCTGCCAACATGTCGCAACCGTCTGCAAGCTCTGAACTGGACGAATCGCAGTTCACCAAATTCTGAAGGAGCCCCTGATGAATGCACTTGCAAATTCGCCAGCCAACAGGGCAGCGAAAATAGTGGTGGAGGAAAAGCAGTACCTGACCTTCATGCTGGGGGGCGAAATGTTCTCTATCGGCATTTTGTGCATCAAAGAGATCATTTGGTATGCCAACCTGACCGAGGTGCCCATGATGCCTGTGAGTATTCGCGGCGTCATCAACCTGCGCGGTGCGGTGGTGCCGGTGGTGGACTCGGTGCAAGCGGTGCTGGAGATTGCTTCCAGCGAGATTGAGCCCGAGCCCAGCTTTGGGGTCAAGATTCGTCCGGACTTTATTGAAGGCATTGCCAAGGTCAACGGCAAGTTTGTGATTTTGCTCAACGTCAATCGGGTGCTGTCCACCGAAGAGATCGGCCAGATGGGGCAGGTGGCGCTTACAGACTTGACAGCAAACCAGTAAGCTGGCAAACTGGTTATATGAAAACCACACTCGAACTCCCCGATGAATTGATTCGCGAAGCTAAGTTGCGCGCTGTTATGCAGGGCCGCACGCTCAAAGACTTGATTGGCGAATTTATTCGGCAAGGTCTGGGCATGGCACCACGCCAACTGGTTGAATCACCTGCCTTCAACGCCAGGGTAATAACTGGCGAAGCTGGCTTGCCGGTGATCCGCTGCCGTGCCGATGCGCAAGCCACACGCACTGGTACGGTGGATTTGTTGGCTTTGGAGCAACAAGCGCAAATCATGGAGGACCAGCAACATGTCTGGCACCCTGTTTGACACCAATGTCTGGCTCGCAGCCGTCTTCACCACGCACCCGTTTCACAAGCTTGCACAACAAGCCTTGCAAGAAGCAACGCCAGCAAATCAGGCGTTTTTTTGTCGGGCCACGCAGCAAAGTTTTCTGCGCCTGGTATCAACTCCGACGATTTTGAAAATCTACGGGGCCGAGGATCTGACCAACCGGGATGCGCTGGTGGCTTTGAGTGCTTTGCAAACACTGCCGCAGGTTGGCGTGCGTGACGAGCCAGCGGGTGTTGTGACGCTGTGGCACAGCATGGCTGGACTTGACAGCGCTTCACCCAAGGTGTGGATGGATGCTTATCTGGCCGCTTTTGCCATCGCCGGACGAATGGATTTGTTGACACTGGATCAGGATTTCAAAAATTTCGTAAACCAGGGGCTCAATCTGCACCTGCTTCATCCGTAGTGCTCAGACCTCAATGAAACCCAGTTCACCAAGTTCAGACTTCCTGATCCGCACGGAATCCATGTGGCATGGTGAAAGCCTGGTTGTGACTTTGTGGGAGGGCTGGCAAGCCCGAATTCGCGGCTGCCGCCGCTCCTACAAGTGCCTGTCCTATTTCTGAAAAAGCAAACTGTGCCTATACGCATCAGGAAGTCTGAAGTTTTAACAAAAGGAGTCCACCATGACTGCATTGGTGAAAACCGACACAAAGTCATCGCAAGCGCTGGCTGCGACGCAGGCGGTGGTTGAGGAAAAGCAGTACCTGATCTTTAGGTGATTTTCTGCGAAAAATATACCCATCTGACTTGTCTTTTTGTCCATCTGCTGCGTTGCAAAAACGGTTGTATAGCTCGCTATACGCCCATTTTTACGCCTTGCAGCTGAACAAAAATCCTGCGTCATCTGGGCATACTTATTCTTGGAAATCACCTAAGGTGAAATAACTTATCGGTCCGGGGTGGCCAGAATCCATAAAAATAAGGACGCATCAAAAATGATGAGTTGGTAAGACCACACGATAAGAGGAACGCGCGACGGCGTCCGTTCGCTAGCGCACGCACCGCAGGTGGTTGTGGGTCAAAAACAGGCGCTGACAACCTGCCAAAGGCCGCGCCGCCAGCGATGGACTCAAGCATGCAGCTTTGGACGAAGGACGTGGCAAGCAAACTGCCGCCGGCGTTACCAATCTTCTTTCACCGCCAGCACGGCATCTTGCCCGGCTGCCGCGCGCGCGGCCAGCCAGGCGGTCACGGTGCCGGCCACGACCACAGCCAGGCACAGGCTGAGCAGCTTGGGCCAGGGCAGCATCAAATCCATGGTCCAGTGAAAACTCTGCGGGTTCACCACATGCACCAGCACCACGGACACGACAAGGCCCAAACCCAGGCCGGCGAGCGCGCCCAGGCTGGTCCAGGCCATGCCTTCCAGTGCCACCACCGTGAGGATTTGCCGCTTGGTCAGGCCCAAGTGCACCAGCAATCCGAACTCTTTGCGCCGGGCCAGCACCTGTGCGCTGAAACTGGCAGCCACGCCAAACAGGCCAATCGCCACCGCCACCGCCTGCAGCCAGTAGGTGACGGCAAAGCTGCGGTCAAACACGCGCAGTGAGGTGGCGCGAATCTGCGCCGCCGTGCCAAATTCAAGCAGCTCACCGGCACCAGAGCCCGCGTCCATATCTGCAAGGTCAGGCGGGTCTGTTTTGTCAGCGCTGTTGGCGGGGGCTGGCAAAGCCGATTGACTGGCTGTGTCTTCCCATGGTGCATTCGCCAGGGCTCGCAGGGCTTGCTGTACCTGGTCGGCGGCGCTGGGGTCATCCAGCCACAGCGCCAGGTCGTTGGCACGCTCGTCGCCAGTGAGGCGCTCAAAGTCGGCTCGGCTGATGGCAATGGCACCGCTTTGGCGGGCGTAATCGCGCCACACGCCAGCTACGAAAAACGTAGCTGTCTGCGCTTTATCTGTAAGGGCTAGAGGTCTAAAAGCCTTATAAAGTTGCGGAAAGACCTGGCCCACCCTGGCACCATGCAAATCCACCACCGCCTCGCTCACGTAGATGCCGATCTGCCCCTGCGGCACCGCAAGCGGCGGGGCCACCATGGGCAGATTGCGCGCCGGGTCATCAAGCTCGCGCGCCAGCAGCGCCACGGCGGGTAGTGAGGCTTGCAGCAGCAGCGGCACCTGGCGCTGCGCTTGCAGCCGGGTCACGCCCGGTAATTTGGCGGCGGCGAGAACGAATTCGGGGCTGAAGAACACCGTGTCCGAGGCACCCAGGTTGCCGTTGCTGCGCACATACAGGTCCGCCGGCAGCACCACATTGAGCCACTGCGTGACCGACTCACGAAAGCTGGCCACCATCACCGTGAGTGCCACCGCCAGGCTGAGCGAGGCCACCACACCGCTGACTGCCACGGCGGCGGTTTCACGCTGATGCCGGGCCCGCGCCACGGCCAGCAGCGGCAAGGTCTGGCGCGCCACCAGCGGGGCGATGCGGTCCAGCAGCAGGCCCACCAGCCAGGGCAGGGCGGTGATGCCGCCCAACAGCAGCAAGGCGACCGACACATAGGCGGCAATTGGCATGCCAAAAACGGCTGGTGCCCTTGTCAGTAATGCGCCGACAGCTATTAAAAAAATACTGAACCAGTGGCTTTGTACGGCGCCAGAATGCCCCAGGCCCTTGAGGGTTTGCGCGGGTGGCAAAGCTTGGGCTTGGCGCGCTGGCCACCAGCCGCCTGCCAGCGCGGCTGCCACACCGAGCAGTCCATAGGTGAGAGCGCTCCAGCCATCAAGCTGCAAGCGCGGTGCAGAGCCGGCAAAAAAACCGCCACCCAAATCCCCACCCAACACGTTCAAGGCCAGCGCTGCAAGCCCTGCACCCAAGACCAGCCCGCAGATGCTGCCCACGACGCCGAGCGCCAAGGATTCCCACAGCACCAGCGTCAGGCGCTCTTTGCCGCTCAGGCCCAGCACCGCCAACAGGGCAAATTGCTGGGCGCGTTTGGCCACGCTGAGCGCCAGCACCGAAAACACCAAAAACGCCCCGGTGAACAGCGCAATCAGGGCCAGCACGGTCAAATTCACCCGGTAGGCTTGCGACAAGTTGTTGATTTGCGACTGCGCATCGCCCGGCTGCGCCACCGTGACGCCTGCGGGCCAGTCGGG
>JBBQSS010000251.1:0-4174 GCA_038213665.1 Burkholderiales bacterium
GCGCCAGGCACAAAGCTGGCTTTGCTGGAGCGCCGCGTCATCAGCACTTCCAGCCCGTCGGCCGTGTCGCGCAGCAGCAGCACGGTGGCAGCAGTGCGCAGAGGGGCAGGGGGGCGGGCAGGGTGCAGGAGTTGGGTAGAGCGGGGCATGGGTAAATTATCGGGTGGTTTTCCAGCCCTGCGGTTGGCCGATGTACCACGAGATGTTGTTTGTGGTAACGTTTCTACATAAATTTGACTTTAGGACGCCATGATGACCATCACCACACTTTCAGCTCGCCAGTTCAACCAGGATGCCAGCAAAGCTAAAAAGGCAGCCATGCTGGGGCCTGTGTTCATCACTGATCGGGGTCGTCCGGCCCATGTGTTGTTGACGTTTGATGCCTACAAAAAAATCACTTTTGCACACACCCGAATCGCAGATTTATTGGCCATGCCCGGTGTGGAAGATATCGCTTTGGACATCACGCCTCAAGCGGACCTGGCTCAGGTCGCAGATTTGTCATGAGGTACCTGCTTGACACCAATGTGCTGTCTGAATTGCGCAAAGTCCGAGCGGGCAAAGCTGACGCACAGGTCGCATTGTGGGCCGACAGCGTGGATGCCGCTGATTTGTATGTGTCGGTGATCAGCGTCCAAGAACTTGAAATTGGCGTGCTGTTGGCCGAGCGCCGTGACCCGACGCAAGGCGCACTGTTGCGAGCCTGGCTGAACGGGCATGTGTTGCCCGCTTTTGTCGACCGTATTGTGAGCGTTGACACGGTGGTGGCGCAGCGCAGCGCGCGGCTGCATGTGCCCGACCCACGCCCGGTGCGCGATGGCCTGATTGCCGCCACCGCCCTGGTGCATGGCATGACCGTGGTGACGCGCAACGTGGCCGATTTCGAACCCACCGGGGTCCCCATTCTTAACCCTTGGGATGCGCGTTGACTCCTCGCACTTGATGTGTGACATCCACCCGAAAGCCTTCATGGACATCAAAGCGCTTCAACACACCCTGCGTGAATTTGCCTCTGCGCGAAACTGGCAGCCGTTTCACACGCCCAAAAACCTCAGCACCGCGCTGATGGTCGAGGCGGCTGAACTGGCCGAGATTTTTCAGTGGATGACACCTGATGAGTCAACGGCTGCCCATCTTTATCCAGATAAAAAGGAGCACATTGGCGACGAAGTGGCCGATGTGCTGCTGTATCTGCTACAGGTGGCAGACCGTTGCGCAATAGACATTCCCCAAGCGCTGGCTAACAAGCTGGGCAAAAACGCCATCAAACACCCGATTCCCGTTGCCACGCCTGAATCGGTCGCGAAGACGGTCGTGGCAAAAAAACCAGTCGATTTGGCAGATGCCCGACCATCCAGGGTCAAAGCAGTCGAATGCAGTCCCAATGAAAACGAAAGCTTGGCGCCAACTGTGCCCCAGACGCATGTTCTGGTCGACTGGGAAAACGTCCAACCCGCAGCTCAGGACATTCAAAAACTGGTGCCTGATGTGACCGACGTCTGGTTGTTTCATGGGCCGCAACAAAAAAACGTGGCGGCCCAGCAAGCCTTGTTTGACCAGCGTCTGACCTTGGTGCCCATTGCACGCGCAGGAAAGAACACGTTGGATTTCCATCTGTCTTTCTACATGGGGTACATCGCCTCGCGCACCCCGCAGGCTTATTTTGTGGTGATTTCCAACGATCAGGGCTATTTGCCAATGCTGGAACACGCCCGTATGCTGGGTTTTTCGGTGCAGCAAGTCGGGTTCAAAAAGTTGCCCGCGCCGACCATGCGTCTCCCCGCTCCACCGGCCGTCAAGAAGCCTGCAGCGGCAAAGAAAGCGCCTGCGTCAAAGGCCGTGCCAGCAGCCAAAAAAACAGCCAAAGCTCTGGCGAAACCAGCCGTGCCTGTCGCAGTCAAAACGCCAGCCACCCAGAAAAAGACCAAGCCCTCAATGGACCTGAGTCGCGCGGTACAGCACGTGCAGACCAGCCTGGAAAAAATGACCAACAAACCAACGCGCAGGACCAGATTGGTTGCGGCTATCAAGTCGCTGCTGAATGAGTCTGCATCTGACACAAAAATGGTCAATGAGGTACTTGCACTTCTGGAGCACGCCAGGTTTGTGGCTATCACCGATAAAGGTGTGGTCAGTTTTCCTGTCTAAAACGACCCTTCACCCAAATTGAATGCATTGACGAGTCGAAACCGCTCAGGGGTGTGGGCCCTGCGGATGCCGGGGCGATTTCAAAAAGCGAAGCGTATGAGCCCCCGGCGTCTGCAGGGCCCGCGCCCCCGGTTCAATGCGCAGTTGTCGCCAATCTCGCGCCCCCGGTTCCATACGCAGTTGCTGCCAATCTCGGCGCAGGGATCACGCCAGCACTCGCAGATAATCCCTTCCATGCACATCCCCTTCACCAAAATGCAAGGCGCCGGCAACGATTTTGTGGTGCTTGATGAGACTCAAACCCGCCACAACCTGAGCCCCGCGCAGTACCGTTTTCTGGCAGACCGCCACTTCGGCGTGGGCGCCGACCAAATCCTGACGGTGCGCCCCAGTCCCGCCCCCGGCATTGATTTTGAATACATCATCCACAACGCCGACGGCGCTGAAGTCGAACAATGCGGCAACGGCGCGCGCTGCTTTGCCCGCTTTGTCAGGGGCACCGGGCTCACCACCAAAGACGCCCTCCGCGTGCAAACCAAAGGCGGCGTGATCGAGCCCGTGCTCACCCCCGATGGCCGCGTCACCGTCAACATGGGTGCGCCTGTGTTCGAGTTGGCGCGCATTCCGTTTGATCCTGGGCAGACCCAGTCAGTGTGTGATGGTTTATGGCAAAAATGGCCTCTAGCCCTTATGTATAAAGCGCAAGAAGCTATAGTAAATGTAGCAGTTGTTTCCATGGGCAACCCCCACGCCGTGCAGGTGGTGGACAACGTCGACAGCGCAGCGGTGCTGCAATGGGGCCCCCTAGTTGAACACCACCCCTTTTTTCTGAACCGCGTCAACGCCGGCTTCATGCAGGTGCAAAGCCGCAGCCGGATTCGCCTGCGGGTGTTTGAGCGCGGTGCCGGCGAAACGCTGGCCTGCGGCACCGGCGCTTGTGCTGCCGTGGTGGCGGGCATTCGGCTGGGCTTGCTCGATGCCACGGTGGATGTGCATACCCACGGCGGCGTCTTGACCATTTCGTGGGCGGGTGCAGATGCCCCGGTCATGATGACGGGCCCCGCCAGCACCGTGTTTCACGGCAGCATCGAACTCCCGAACACTCACGCCTGACAAGCTGTCAGGTGATCTCATCCTCTTCTCTTTTAACGCGTGACCCCCATGCCCCATTCACATTTTCCCAGCGCCATCAACAACCCCATCACCGAAGACGACATTGCCAACTACCTGGCCAACACGCCTGACTTTTTCGAGCGCCACGCCGAGCTGCTGGCCGCCGTGCAGCTCAGCAGCCCGCACAGCCAGCGCGCGGTCAGCCTGCAAGAGCGCCAGGCCAGCCTGCTGCGCGAAAAAATCAAAATGCTTGAGCTGCGCATCATGGACATGATCCGCAATGTGAATGACAACATGGTGATGTCGGACAAGCTGTTGCAGTGGGCACGCACCTTGTTTTTGAACGCTGACCCTGCCAGCCTGCCCGACCTGATGGCCGCCGAGCTGGCCGACCAATTTTCGGTGCCGCAGGTGGGCATCAAGGTCTGGGGCGTTGACGCGGCTTATGCTGGCGCGGCGTTTGCGCAGGGCATCAGCGAAGATGCCAAGTCCTTTGTGTCGTCGCTGACCGAGCCGTTTTGCGGTGTCAACACCGGGCTGGAAGCCATCAACTGGTTGCCCGACCCAAAAGCGGCCGTGTCCCTGGCGATATTGCCGCTGCGCGCCGGACCCGTGGGCAGCGTCGCGCCGGCGTTTGGCCTGCTGGTGCTGACCTCGCCTGATTCCCAGCGCTTCACCAGCACCATGGGCACCGACTTTTTGGCCCGTGTGGCCGAGTTGGCCAGCGCCGCGCTGTCGCCGTTGCGCTAAGTCGCCGAAAAAAAGTAACTTGAACATTCCCCATCTTCCATACGAGTGCCATGCGGCGTTGCAAATCGCTTGTTTGGCTCGCCAAACTGCGCGCTTTGCGCCTTGCCTGGCATCTCGTCTGAAAGCGGGTCATGGTTCAATTTATTATTTCTCGACTCCTAAG
>JBBQSS010000252.1:0-4172 GCA_038213665.1 Burkholderiales bacterium
GCCGTCACCATCGAGATGAAAACCAGCTTCATGCAGCCTGCGCGTGGTTTGCTCACCGCACGCGGGCATTTGATGCACCGCACCGCCACCATGGCGTTCACCGAAGGCACGGTGTTTGATGCCCAAGGCAAAGCCTGTGCCCATGCCACCGGCACTTTCAAGTTTGTGCGCAGACTGGCCACCGGCCCCAAGAGCACGCAGGCGCTGCAGGTGATTGCCACCGATTGATGCGTCGGGGCCCATAAAAGTTAAACAGGAGGTGACCGCATGACATTCAAACTTTGGTCGATTGGCCGTTCAACATCAAAAGAAGCGCATGGGCCGGTGTGGCGGCTGATGGCGTTTGACGACCTGCGCGTGGTCGAACTCTATGAGGTGTTGCGCCTGCGCAGTGAGGTGTTTGTGGTGGAGCAGCACTGCAGTTATCAGGACCTGGACGGGCGTGACCGCCAGGCCATGCACTTACTGGGTGTGCAGGGCGGCGAGCTACAAGCCTACGCCCGCTGTTTCGAGCCCGGTGTCAAGTTCGCCGAGGCCAGCATTGGCCGCGTGCTGGTGCGCCAGTCCGCGCGCGGGAAAGGCCTCGGGCATGAGTTGCTGGCGCAGGCCATTCTGGCCACCGGGCAAGTCTGGGGACCGCAGGCCATACGCATTGGCGCCCAGACGCATCTGAGCGGGTTTTATGCCAAGCATGGTTTTGTTGATACGAACAAGCCCTACATGGAAGACGGCATACCGCACCTGGAGATGCTGTTGCCGGCCTGAGACCCATGGTCAAAATGGCCACCCCGACGCATGAACGTTGAACATGAGTCGCCGCTGGCTTGTAGGAGCCCAGCCCTCTGGGCGAAAAAACGCCGGGCGTGCAACATCCATCGCCCAGAGGGCTGGGCTTCTACGGGCGGCTGGACAACAACATCTGGAAACGGGTGCCCGAGGGATTTGCGTCAAAGCTCAGGTGCCCCGCCACTTTGTCAATCCAGCGGCTCACCCCGTCCAGCGCCAGGCATGAGACGCCCTGGTCGCTGGTGATGTGGGGCGGCTCGTACAGTTGGATTTGAAGAATGTCGACTGAGCCCGCCGCCGTGCTGGAGACGGCCAAGGTGGTGTACGGGCTGCCGTGGCGGTAGGTCTGGTCGCCCGCGCTGACCACAATTTCGCCAGACCCTGCCATGTGCTCAAGCGCATGATGGATGAGGATCAGCAGCATCAGCTGGACCATGCCAGCCGAGCCACGCACCCAACACACCCGATCTGCCACCTGGCAGCTGAGTTTGATGTGGCCCGGCACCAGGCGGCTGTCTTTGAGGCGCTGCACCAGGTCGCTGGCGGCACGGCACACGTCAACCGCACCGGTCGCGCTGGCTTGTTTGCTGAGCGCCAGCGCCATGTTTTTACGACCCAGAGCCTGTTCTTGTGCGGAGATCGCCAACAGGGCGGCCGGGCTCATGGTGATCTGGCGCCGGCGCGACAACGCCAGACCGGCGTAGGTGCCGAAGGTCTGCAGCATGGGGGCCTGGCCTTTGAGGTGTTGGCTCAGTTCTGGCGGCACGGCGGCAGCCAGCACGCCCATGCATTGCCGGGCAGAAAGCAGCGGGATCAACACCATCTCGTCAGTCGCCAGGAGGTCGAGCAAGGCGGTGGTGCAAGGGCTGTTGCGTCCCGAAAAAACCACCTGGCGCTGGGCCACACACGCGGTCAACAAGGCATCGTCTGACACCTCAAAGGACAGCTGTGCGGCGGCGCTGTGACGCTCGTTCATGGACACCGGCACCAATTGCTGTTGGTTGCTGCGCAGCAGCATCACCAGCACATCGTCCAGCTGTAACAAAGCGTTGGCGTGGTGACGCAGCTGGGTCAAGGCGGCGTCGGTGCTGGTTTGGGCGATCAGTGTCATGGCCATTTCATTGAGCACACTGCGCTCAAGCACCTCACGCACCAGCTGCGTCTGCACCGCATCAACCGCTGCGGGTGCAGCGGCTGGCCCGGCGCTGGCAGGCGGTTCTGTCACAGAGATATCGATGCCCAGGTCGCGCGCCATCCGTTCCAGCTGGCTTGCGGCGCGTTGTGCCACGGCCAGCAGGTCGGCCGCACTCAAGCCTTGTTCACCGGCCAGCTCGGCGCTGGCATCGGGTTGATCCAGTGGCATGGCGGCCAGCCGGTGCGCCAGTTGCAGCAGGCCGGTCAGGGTGGGTGTGCCGGGTGTGGCCGTGGGGCCGCTGGCCGTTTCATGGTGGTGCCGCACGCTGTCGATCAAGGCATCGCTCAGATGCCACCGAGCCAGCAACCAGGCACCGGCCTGGGTGTGTGACATGCTCAGCTGCCGCTCTTGTGCACACAGCGCGTCGTCGTCCGGGGCGTTGAACAGGGTTTGGTACTGCGTCGGTGCCGCCACCACCAGCGCCAGGCGACCGATGTTGTGCAACAAACCCGCCAGGTACGCCTCTTCAACCGGCGCCTGACCGAGTCGCTGCGCCAGTTCTTTGGCCATCAGGGCCACGCTCAGGCTGTGTTTCCAGAAACCGCGCAGGTCGACCGTGCTGGCTTGGCTGAATTGGTTGAAGGTCTGGGCCACCGCTTCGCTGATGACCAGCACCTTGATCAGTGCCGTGCCGAGCCGGGCAGAGGCTTGCAGCAGCGAAAGCGGTGGGGTGTCTGCCGGGTGGTAGGCGGCGCTGTGGGCCACCGCCAGCACTTTGGCGCTGACAGCGGGGTCGTTGCCGATCAACGCCGCCAGCTCGGCAATGCCGGCATCCTCCGACTGGCACAGCGTCAGCAGTTTGAGCAGGGTTTGTGGCGGGCTTGGCAGACGTGCCACCAACAGGCGGCTTCTGATGTCTTCTGAAAGCTGTGTGTTCACAAGCGGCCTTTCCTGAGCCTTCGCCACGGGCGGCCTGGCGGATTGATAGTAGGACTTACGAAAAACCGCCCCAGCGTCGTTGTTCCTCCTTGCCGTACGCCTGTACTGTCTGCGTCGGAACGCCTAGCTGGGTCAATTTTGCGTAAGTCCTGATCTGAGCATGTCATTCATGGGTTTTCGACCATTTTGAGTCGGCCCAATAGCCTGATGTTTGCAAAATGGGGTGAGAATCGTAAGCAGTTGTTAATGTACGCTTGACGTAATGGCCTGTGGCACACTCGCGGCCTTCTATGTTTTGAGTCGCATCACGCCAGAGGGATATGCAAAAAATCATCACGCAAATCGCGCAAGAAATCCGGGTCAGAGACCAACAAGTTCAGGCCGCCGTGGAGCTGCTTGACGGCGGCGCCACCGTGCCCTTTATTGCCCGTTACCGCAAAGAGGTCACCGGTGGCCTTGACGACATTCAACTGCGTGAGCTTGAAGCCCGCCTGAGCTACCTGCGCGAGTTGCGCGACCGCCTGGCGACTGTCACCAAGGCGATCGACGAGCAGGGCAAGCTGACGCCCCAGTTGTTGGCCGCGCTGCACGCCTGCGCCACCAAGCAGGAGCTAGAAGACCTGTACCTGCCATTCAAGCTCAAACGCCGCACCAAAGGCCAGCTGGCCCGTGAAGCCGGGCTGGAGCCGCTGGCCGATGCGCTGTTTGCCAACCCCGCGCTGGTGCCGACCGAGGCGGCGCTGGCCTACGTGATTCCGATGCGCCCGGTGGTCGAGGGTGAAGACAAACAGCCCGACTTTTCCACCGTGCAAGCGGTGCTGGACGGTGTGCGTGATTTGCTCAGTGAACGCTGGGCCGAAACCCCAACGCTGGTGCAAGACCTGCGCGAATGGCTGTGGGCCGAAGGCCTGCTGCAATCCAAGCTGATGAGCGGAAAAAACGAAAACGACCCCGATGTCGCCAAGTTCCGCGATTATTTTGACTACGACGAGCCCATCCACCGTGTGCCCTCGCACCGGGCGCTGGCGGTGTTTCGCGGGCGCAGCCTGGAGATTCTCGACGCCAAGCTGGTGTTGCCCGAAGCAGCCGTCGGCACGGCTGAGAAATTTATAACAAATCAGCCTCAAGCCCTTGTAGATAAAGCGCAGGGAGCTACAAAATCAAGAGCAGTACCAGCCGTGTCGCTGGCAGAGGGCCGCATTGCCCTCAAGTTGGGCTGGCAGCATCAAAGCCGCCCGGCCGATGATTTGATCCGCAAATGCGTCGCCTGGACCTGGCGCGTCAAGCTGAGTTTGTCGACCGAGCGCGACCT
>JBBQSS010000253.1:0-4127 GCA_038213665.1 Burkholderiales bacterium
AGTTCAATGGCAGAACTTTTGCTTCCCAAGCAAATAGCGTGGGTTCGATTCCCATCACCCGCTCCACATACAAAAGCCCTGAGACCAAACCGGTGTCAGGGCTTTTTCAATGGCGGTCTGCAGCCGCCAAACTGGGTTTACATATGGTCGATCATCACCTGACCGAAGCCTGAGCAGCTCACTTGCGTGGCGCCGTCCATCAGGCGGGCAAAGTCATAGGTGACTTTCTTGCTCTTGATCGACGCTTCCATCGATTTGATGATGGCGTCGGCGGCTTCAAACCAGCCCATGTGGCGCAGCATCATTTCAGCCGACAGGATTTCAGACCCCGGGTTCACATAGTCTTTGCCCGCGTACTTGGGCGCCGTGCCGTGGGTGGCTTCAAAGCAGGCCACGTTGTCAGACAGATTGGCGCCTGCCGCAATACCGATGCCGCCCACTTGTGCGGCCAAGGCGTCTGAGATGTAGTCGCCGTTGAGATTCAGGGTGGCGATCACGCTGTATTCCGCCGGGCGCAACAAAATTTGTTGCAGGAAGGCGTCGGCAATCACGTCCTTGATGATGATGTCTTTGCCCGATTTGGGGCTGGTGAATTTGCACCATGGGCCACCGTCAATCAGCTCGGCACCAAACTCTTTTTGTGCCAATGCATAGCCCCAGTCACGGAATGCACCTTCGGTGAATTTCATGATGTTGCCTTTGTGCACCAAGGTCACATTGGGTTTGTCGTTGGCAATGGCGTATTTGATGGCTTGGCGCACCAGACGCTCAGTCCCTTCACGCGAGACGGGTTTGATGCCAATGCCAGAGGTGTTGGGGAAACGGATCTTGGTGACACCCATTTCCTCTTGCAGGAATTTGATGAGTTTTTTGGCCTTGTCAGACTCGGCTTCAAACTCGACACCGCAGTAGATGTCTTCGGTGTTTTCACGGAAGATCACCATGTTGGTTTTTTCGGGCTCTTTCACCGGGCTGGGGACACCTTCAAAGTACTGGATGGGGCGCAAGCACACATACAAGTCAAGTTCCTGGCGCATGAACACGTTGAGCGAACGGATACCGCCACCAATCGGGGTGGTCAGCGGGCCTTTGATAGACACCACGTACTCGCGCAGCGCGTCCAGGGTTTCGGTCGGAAACCAGACATCCGGGCCATAGACCGTGGTGGCTTTTTCACCGGCATAAACTTCCATCCAGTGAATTTTTTTCTTGCCAGCATAAGCCTTGGCCACAGCAGCATCCACCACCTTGATCATGACGGGTGTGATGTCAAAACCAGTGCCGTCACCCACAATGAACGGAATGATGGGCTGGTCTGGCACGTTCAATGAATTGTCTGCATTGACGGTAATTTTTTGGCCTTCTGAGGGCACCTTGATGTGCTGGTACATGGGTTTGAGTCTCCTTTAGTTGATCAAAGATCGTGTTTTGAGCCGCCCTGATGACAGACTGCGACCCCGGGCTTGCACCTTGATTTTTTATTCTAGTCCCAATCATTTGTCAAACAACTGTGACACAGGCGTTCTCAGCCGCAGCGCGGCAAGCCTTGAAAAACACCAGGCGGGTGTGAATGCGTCAAAATCAGGTCATGAAACTATTTACCGCTGTACTCTTTGCACTTGCCTTCTGGGGCAACCCCGGACACGCCCAGGAAGCGCCGCAAACGAACTTACCACGCACCACAATCACCGCAGGCATGTATTTGATCGACACGCAAGTGGCCGCGACCCCCGAGCAGCGCGCCACCGGACTCATGTTTCGCCGTCAAATGCCGCAGTCTGAGGGCATGTTGTTCATCTTTGATCGTCCCGGCGAGCAGTGCTTCTGGATGAAAAACACCCTGCTACCGCTCACCGCCGCCTTTGTGGCTGACGACGGCACCATCGTCAACCTGGCCGATATGAAACCTCAGACTACCGAATCCCACTGCTCGGCAAAGCCGGTGCGCTTTGTGCTGGAAATGAACCAGGGCTGGTTTGCACAAAAAGGCATCAAAGTCGGGTTCAAGCTGCGCGGTCAGCCATTCGGCGGCCAGTAAACTGACGGCGTTGGTTTGAAGGCGCTATATTAAAAGTAGCTGCTTGCGCTTACTTCATAAGGGCTAGAGCCCAAAAATGTCATTAAAAAACCACCCGAAGGTGGTTTTTTAATGACAGCGTGCCAGCAGATCAGGCAAAGTTGGCTTCAGCAAACTTCCAGTTCACCAGGTTGCTTAGGAAAGTCTCGACGTATTTGGGGCGTGCGTTGCGGTAGTCAATGTAGTAGGCGTGTTCCCACACGTCAACCGTCAGCAGGGCCGTGTCAGCGGTGGTCAGCGGCGTGCCGGCGGCACCCATGTTGACGATGTCAACGCTGCCATCGGCCTTCTTCACCAGCCAGGTCCAGCCAGAACCGAAGTTGCCTACGGCCGACTTGACAAACGCTTCCTTGAAAGCGGCGTAAGAACCCCATTTGGCATCAATCGCCGCAGCCAGTGCGCCGGTGGGCTCACCGCCGCCGTTGGGCGTCAGGCAGTTCCAGAAAAAGGTGTGGTTCCAGATCTGGGCCGCGTTGTTGTAAACACCACCGCTGGATTTCTTGACGATGGACTCCAAGTCCATGGTCTCGAACTCGGTGCCTTTTTGCAGGTTGTTGAGGTTCACGACATAGGCATTGTGGTGCTTGCCGTAGTGGTACTCCAGAGTTTCCTGGGAGTAGTGGGGTGCCAGGGCATCCATTGCAAAAGGCAGGGGGGGCAAAGTATGTTCCATGAAATCCTCGGTGTGGTGTTGTTGGAAAAATGAAATTGTAAAAACTTTCAGCGCGCAGGGTCAACCACGGTCAAATCAACCGCGCCATCGGCAAGGGTAGCAGTAATGGCCTGCCCCACATAAGTCTGCCCACAGGTGCTTACCGTTTGGCCCTGCGCATCGCTCAGCCAAGCGTAGCCGCGCTGCAGCACCAGGTGCGGATCGAGAAGCTCAAGCCTGAGCGTGGCACGCGCCAGGCGCTGCGTCTGGTTTTGCAGGCCACGCTGCAGGGCCTGTGGCAACTGCTGTGCCAGGTGATCCAGATGCTGCTGGCGGCGCGCCAGGGCATGGCGCAAACCTGCCTGAAGCTTTTGCCCACCTGCCGCCAGCCGCAGCCGCTGCGCCGCCACGCGATTCGATGGCCTACCCAAGCGTGTGGCGGCCCCGTCCAGGCGCTGGCTCTGGCGGTCCAGCTGGCGTGCCAGGGCGTCTTGCAGGCGCTGCGCCATGTGCGCCAGGGCGTTGAGCCAGGCATCTTGGGGTTGCGCCACCAGTTCGGCTGCAGCGGTGGGGGTGGGGGCACGCAAGTCGGCCACGAAATCGGCGATGGTGAAGTCGGTTTCATGACCCACACCACACACCACCGGCACCGGGCTGCTGGCAATGGTGTGGGCCAGCGACTCGTCATTGAAGGCCCACAAATCTTCCATGGCACCGCCACCGCGCACCAGCAAGATCACGTCCACCACGGGTTTTGACTTTTTGCTCTTTTTATACGAAGAATCAGCCGCTAGCCCTTGTCCTGATTGCGTGAGTAGATATAACTTTGATAGCGCTTCAACCAGCTCGGCCGGGGCATTGGCACCCTGCACCGAGGCGGGCACCAACACCACGGGAATGTGCGGCACGCGCCGCTGCAGGGCCGTGACCACATCGTGCAAGGCGGCGGCGCCCAATGAGGTCACCAGCCCGATGGCGCGTGGCATGGGCGGCAGGGGCCGCTTGCGCGCCGCATCAAACAGGCCAAGTGCTTCCAGCTTGGCCTTGAGCTTGAGGAATTGCTCGAACAAATTGCCCTGCCCGGCGCGTGTCATGCGCTCCACGATCAATTGCAAATCACCGCGCGGCTCGTACACCCCCAGGCGGCCCATCACCTCGACCAGTTCACCGTCACGCGGCGAAAAGTCCAAGCCGGTGGCAGCGCGCTTGAACATGGCGCAGCGCAACTGGCCGGATTCGTCTTTCATGGAGAAGTAGCAGTGCCCGCTGGCCGCGCGCGAAAAGCCGCTGAGTTCGCCGCGCACCGTGACCGGGTTAAAGCGGGCTTGCAAGGCGTCTGCAATGGCGCGGCACAAGGCACCTACTTGCCAAATGCGAGCATAAGCTTGAGGAATGGCG
>JBBQSS010000254.1:0-4087 GCA_038213665.1 Burkholderiales bacterium
TGACCCGGCAAAAGCCGGGCAGGCGATCAAGGGTTTTATTGCGGCCTTGGGCAAACACCGTCATCCGAAACGCGAGGCCGACGCGCTGCGGCAATGAACGAAGGACACACGATGGCAACAACCCTGCAACAGCCCTTCAACCGATCGGCCATTGAATGACGGTCGATCCAGCACTGCCTGCAAGCATGTACTTTCGTGGCCTGGGTACCGCCACGCCGCCAGCGCGTTACACCAAAGAAGAATGCCTGGTCGCGTTCCAGAATTCCGAATGGTTCGCCCGGCTTGACGCGCGCGCGCATTTTGTGGCGCGCACCGTGCTGCAGCGAGACAACGGCATGGAGACGCGTCGCCTGGCTGTGGATTCGCTGGATGAAGTGTTCCAGATTGACCCGAACACGCTGGCCAGACGTTTTCTTGCGCACGCCCCCCCACTTGCCACCACCGCAGGCCAACGGGCGCTGGCGCAATCGGGTTTGACGGCGCAGGATATCGACGCGGTGGTGGTCAGCACCTGCACCGGTTACCTGTGCCCCGGACTCTCGGGCTATGTGGTTGAGGGCCTGGGGCTGCGCCCCGACGTACAGGCCTTTGACCTGGTTGGGCAGGGCTGTGCGGCAGCGCTGCCCAACCTGCAACTTAGCCGCGCCTTGTTGATGGGCAGCGCCTGCGCGCATGTGCTGTCGATTTGTGTCGAGGTCAGCAGTGCAGCGATGGACCTTGACAACGATCCCGGCGTGCTGATCAGCGCCTGCCTGTTTGGTGACGGTGCCGGGGCAGCGGTGCTGTCACGCCAACCTGATGCGGCAAGTCGGCGCATTGAATGGACCGACAGCACCTCATTGATCAACCCGGCCGAGCGCAACGCCCTGATGTTCGAGCAGCGCGATGGCATGTTGCGCAACATCCTGACCCGCGCAGTGCCCACGCTGGCGGCTGACTACGCGCATCGGGTGCTCAAGACGGTGCTGGGGCGCGCGGGCCTGAGCACGGCAGACGTGGCTGTGTGGGCGATGCACGCCGGTGGCCGTGATGTGCTGCACGCCATTGCGCGCGAATTTGGTCTGGGCCCGCAGGATTTGCGCTACAGCGCGGCCATGCTGTACGAATACGGCAACCTGTCGAGTGCCTTTGTCTACTTTGTGCTGGAGGCGGCGCTGGCCGACCAGGCCCCTGATGGCTGGTGGTGGCTCTCGTCGTTTGGCGCAGGTTTCAGTTGCCATGGCGCCTTGTTGAAGGTCGGCCAGTGATACCCAGGGTGGTTGCCGCCGAAGTGCTTGATGGCTTGCCCTCGGATGACCCCAGCGCCATTCGGTCACGCCGGGACCTGAGGCGTGTGCACCGGGCCATGGGCACGCGCAAGATCATCCTGCGTGCGCTCAAGACCATGAAGCTCACACGCCTTGAAGTCGAACCGCTGCGTGTGCTGGAAATTGGCGCAGGGGACGGCAGCCTGATGCTGGGTGTGGCGCAGGCGCTTGCCAGTGCCTGGCCCAAGGTGGCACTGACCCTGCTGGACCGCCAAGCCCTCGTCACCCCGGCCACCGTGGCCAGTTACCGGGCGGTGGGCTGGACGGTGGCCACCGATGTGGGCGATGTGCTGGACTGGGCCGAGCGAGACACCCGTGCGCCAACGCATGCGCCCGCGCGCTGGGATTTGATCGTGGCCAACCTGTTTTTGCACCATTTTGAAGGTGCGCAATTGGCCCGGTTGCTGCAGGCTATTGCCCACAAAAGTGACCGCTTGCTGGCCTGTGAGCCACGCCGCGACTGGCTGGCGCTGGCGGGTAGCCACCTGACCGGCATGATCGGCGCCAATGCCGTCACCCGTGAGGATGCGGTGCTCAGCGTGCACGCCGGTTTTACCGACAGCGAACTCAGCGGCCTGTGGCCCGCAATGGGCGAACGCTGGCGACTCCAGGAAAAGGCTGCTGGCCTTTTCAGCCATTGTTTTTGTGCCGAGCGTCTGGGCGCTGCCGCATGAACACCGAATTTGACGCCGTCATCATCGGCGCAGGTCCGGCCGGGTCGTCGACGGCCATCATGCTGGCGCGTGCTGGCTGGTCCGTGGCCTTGATCGAGAAGCAGAATTTTCCACGTCGAAAGGTGTGTGGCGAATGCATTGCCGCCAGCAACCTGCCTTTGCTGCAAGCGCTGGGGATTGGCCCCGCGTTGGAACAAGCGGCCGGGCCGGAGTTGCGCAAAGTTGCCCTGATGCTTGGCGCGCATCAGGTGGTGGCTGACCTGCCGCCAGCGCCCCATGCCCACTACCCGTGGGGCCGGGCGTTGGGGCGTGAGACGCTCGACACGCTGCTCATCACGCAGGCGCGCCTGGCGGGGGTGCATGTGATGCAGCCCTGGGCAGCGGTGCGCACCAACGGCTCCGCAGGGCACTGGCGTTGTGACGTTCGTGCCACCGACACCGGGACCTTGCTGACGTTGCGTGCCGCGGTGCTGATCGATGCCCATGGCTCATGGGAGACCCTGCCAGCCGCACGGGCGCACCCCAGCCGGGTCCACCAAGCCTCAGACCTGTTGGCTTTCAAAGCCAATTTTCGCCAGGCACGGCTGGCCAAGAGCTTGTTGCCGGTGCTGGCATTCAACGGCGGTTATGGCGGCATGGTCAGGGCCGACGGCGGCCTCACCACGCTGGCCTGCTGCATTCGCCGCGACCATCTTGAAGCCAGTCGGCGCACATCTGTGGGCCTGAGCGCCGGTGAGGTGATTGAGGCCCTGCTGAAAGAACAGTGTGGCGGGGTCAAGGCGGCATTGCAGGGCGCCACCCGTGAGGGTGCCTGGCTGGCCGCCGGCCCGCTTGACACCGGCATCCACCTGAGCCCGGACGACACGATGTTTCGCATTGGCAATGCCGCTGGCGAGGCACACCCGATCATTGGCGAAGGCATGAGCATGGCGCTGCAGTCGGCCTGGCTCCTGTGCGCGCAGCTGCTTTATGCCAAGCCAGGGCTAGGCTTGTCAGACCCGGTTTGGCAACGCGAGCAGCTGCAAATGTATGCGGCGCAGTGGCGTTTGGCCTTTGCCCCGCGGCTGCGCCTGGCCGCCGTGCTGGCGCATGTGGCGATGCGGCCCCTGCTTGCCAAACCCATGCTGGCGCTGGTACAACGCTGGCCTGGACTGCTGACTTTGGGGGCAGGGTGGGGTGGCAAGACACGCTGCGCCGCCGATCCTGCGGCCATTGCCATCCAAAACGGCTTCTGTGACCCCGCCATGACACAACCAAGGGCTTGAGATATGACCACTACTTTTAACCACCTTCGTGCGCTCCTGATCAAAGATTACAAGCTTGACCCCAATCTGGTGACGCTTGATGCCGAGCTTGAAGCGCTGGGCATTGATTCGCTGGGTGTGGCCGAACTGCTGTTCAACGTGGAGGACGAATTCCACATCACGCTGTCGCCCGATGCGGTGCAGTTGCACACCCTGGGTGATGTGGTTCGTTTCATCGATGAACTCATGGCTGTGCAGCATGGCCACAAGGCCCAAAGCGATGAGCTCCTGCCACCCGGCTTGTCCGTGTCATGAGACGCGTCGCCGTCACCGGCATGGGCGTGGTGTCACCACTTGGTGGCACGGCCGCTGAGGTTTACCGCAACGCGTCAAGCGGCTACTCTGGCATCCACCGGCTGCAGACCCCGTTCGCGCACCGGCTCCAGGCACCCCTGGCGGCCACCGCAGCTTTTGACGGCGCGGCGCATTTTGACCCGGCCCGGCTGCGCATGCTGGACCGCTCCAGCCAGTTTGCTTTGGTGGCCGCCCGCCAAGCGTTTGCTGATGCCCACTGTGACTGGCAGGCAGTGGACCCAGACCGGGCCGGCTGCTTTGTCGGCACCGGCATGGGCGGGTCGCTGTCCAATGACGAGGGCTACCAAACGCTTTACGGCGAGGGCTCGGACCGCATCAAACCGTTCACCATCCTGATGGGCATGCACAACGCCAGCGCCGCATGGATCGCCATTGACTTCAAACTGCGCGGGCCCAGCCTGACCTATTCAACCGCCTGCTCATCGTCTGCGGTGGCCATTGGCGAGGCCTGGCAACGCATTGCCAATGGCAGCCTTGATTTGGCCAT
>JBBQSS010000255.1:0-4080 GCA_038213665.1 Burkholderiales bacterium
CTGGCGGCCTGGATGGTGCTGATCACCACGCTGCTGGCGCTGTCTGCGGTGGTTTTTGCCGGTGGCGGTGTGGATGCCCAGGGCCGGCATTTTCATGTGCTGTTCCAGATGCAGTTGTTCGGCCTGGCGGGGGCCTTTCTAACTGGCGATTTGTTCAACCTGTTTGTCTTTTTTGAGGTCTTGCTGATCGCCTCTTACGGGCTGGCCCTGCATGGTGGCGGCGCTACACGCACCCGCGCCGGCCTGCATTACGTGGTGATGAACCTGGCGGGTTCGGCTGTGTTTTTGTTCGCCGCCGGCCTGATTTACGCAGCACTGGGCAGCTTGAACCTGGCTGACCTGGCCGCCAAAGCCAGCACCCTGGCCCCTGACCAGTTGGGGCTGGCGCGTGCCGGTGGCTTGCTGCTGCTGCTGGTGTTTGGATTGAAGGCTGCGCTGCTGCCACTGCATTTATGGCTGCCGCGCGCCTATGTGGGCACCTGCGCCCCGGTGGCAGCGCTGTTTGCCATCATGACCAAGGTGGGCATTTATGCCATTTTGCGCACCCACACCCTGCTTTTTGGCAGTGCGGCGGGCGACCTTACCGGGTTGTTTGACCCCTGGTTGTTGCCACTGGCGCTGGCCACCATCGTCATCGGCACACTGGGTGCACTGGCTGCAGGCAATCTAGCCCGATTGGTGGCCTACCTGGTGCTGGTGTCAGTGGGCACCTTGCTGACTGGTATTTCGGTGGGCACCGAGGGCATTGCTGCGGCCCTCTACTACATGCCGCACAGCACCTTCACTGCCGCCCTGCTGTTTTTGCTGGCCGATGCCATCAAGCGCCGCCGCCTTGCCAGTGGCGATACTTTTGCCACTGACGCTGACTTGCCGCGCCATGTGCTGTGGGGCGGGTTGTTTTTTGCGGCAGCTGTGGCCGTGGCCGGTTTACCCCCCTTGTCCGGATTCATTGGCAAGTTTTTGATTTTGCGGGCAACGCCCGGACAGCCCTGGGTGTGGGCTGTGATCTTGCTGGGGGCGCTGCTGAGCCTGATTGCGCTGGCGCGTGCCGGCAGCCGCATCTTTTTCGATGCCACGGTCTCTGCCTCGACCGCATCGACAGGCAAGTCGGCGGCCTATGACAAAGTGGTGCCGCTGACTTGTGCCCGTGAGCTCTGGGCCGTAGGTGGCTTGCTCGGTTTGATTTTGGCGCTGACGGTGGCGGCTGGGCCAGCCGTTGACTTTGCGCAGGCAACCGCGCTGCAGTTGACTGATCCGGCGCGCTACATCTCTGCGGTACTGACAGGCACACCATGACACGTTGGCTACCCCACCCTTTGCTCACGCCCATCCTGACGCTGGTCTGGTTGCTGCTCAACAACACGCTGGCACCGGGGCAAATTGTGCTGGGCTTGCTGCTGGGCTGGGCCATTCCGCGTTTCACGCTGGCCTTTTGGCCGGACCAGGTGCGCATTTACCGCCCCTTGAGCCTGCTGCGATTTACCGGCGTGTTTTTGTTGGACGTGCTGGTGGCCAACGTGGCCGTGGCGCGCCTGGTGCTGGCCGGCCCCAATGCACTCAACCCGCTGTTTGTCAGCGTGCCGCTTGATTTGACCAACGACCTGGCGCTGAGCCTGTTGGCCAACACCATCTGCCTGACGCCGGGCACCGTGTCGGCCCAACTCTCGCCAGACCAGCGGGTGCTGCTGGTGCATGCGCTCGATTGCACCGACCCGGATGCGCTGGTGCGCACCATCAAGGCACGGTTCGAGACGCCTTTACGGGAGATATTTGAATGCTGAGTACCGCCCTCACTGTCGCTTTTGGCCTGGTCGCTGCGGCCTTTGCCTTAAGTTTTTTCAGACTGATCAAAGGCCCCAGCGTGCCAGACCGCATATTGGCGCTTGACACCCTGTACATCAATGCCATCGCCCTGCTGGTGCTGCTGGGCATTCACCTGGCAAGCCCGCTGTATTTTGAGGCGGCCTTGCTGATTGCCCTGATGGGTTTTGTCGGCACCGTGGCGCTGTGCAAGTTTTTGCTGCGCGGAGACATCATCGAATGAGCACCAACACTGAAATTCTTTTGTCGGTGCTGGTCTTGGTTGGCGCGGCTTTCACCTTTGTGGGCTCGCTCAGTCTGGTGCGCTTCAAAGACTTTTACACCCGCCTGCACGGCCCCACCAAGGCCACCACGTTGGGGGTTGGTTGCCTGCTGATCGCGTCATCGGTTTTTTTCAGCATCACTGGCGAGGGCTTAAGCCTGCATGAGATTCTGGTCAGTGTGTTTCTGTTCATCACCGCCCCCATTTCTGCGCACCTGCTCGCCAAGGCGGCACTGCACCTGGCATTGCCATCATTGACACCCCTGCCAGATGCGCCAAATGCCGCGCACGCATCAGCCCCACCCGCGACACCGGCTGTGGGAACCCGATCGCACGAATGACCCCTGTGTCAGGCTGACAAGCCTGTCAGCCTTGCGTTGGGGTGGGGTCGTTAAACTCCCGGCCCAAGATGATTCCCCGCTGGGGTCACCCCATTTGCTACAACTCTGAGGACGCCTTTCATGAGCACCGCCATTCGCCAAAACGACCTGATTGAATCCGTCGCCGCCGCCCTGCAATTCATCAGCTACTACCACCCCGCCGACTACATTGCGCACCTGGCCCGTGCCTACGAGCGCGAGCAAAGCCCGGCTGCCAAAGACGCCATTGCGCAGATCCTGACCAACAGCAAGATGAGCGCCACTGGCCACCGCCCGATTTGCCAGGACACCGGCATCGTCAACGTGTTCCTGAAAGTTGGCATGGACATCTGCTGGGAAGGCTTTACCGGCTCGCTTGACGACGCCGTCAACGAAGGCGTGCGCCGCGCCTACAACAACACCGACAACCCCTTGCGCGCCAGCGTGGTCGCTGACCCCGAGTTTTTGCGCAAAAACACCAAAGACAACACACCGGCGGTGATCTTCACCGAAATCGTGCCCGGCAACACGGTGGAAGTCACCGTGGCCGCCAAGGGCGGTGGCAGTGAGAACAAAAGCAAGATGATCATGCTCAACCCCGGCGACTCGGTGGTGGACTGGGTGCTGAAAACCGTGCCCACCATGGGTGCCGGCTGGTGCCCCCCCGGCATGTTGGGCATCGGCATTGGCGGCACCGCAGAAAAAGCCGTGCTGATGGCCAAAGAAAGTCTGATGGACGACCTGGACATGTACCAGCTGCAAGCCAAAGCAGCCAGCGGTGCAGACCTCTCCAGCGTCGAGAAACTGCGGCTGGAATTGTTTGAGAAAGTCAACGCCTTAGGCATTGGTGCCCAAGGCCTGGGCGGCCTGACCACCGTGCTCGACATCAAGATCAAGATGTACCCGACCCACGCCGCCAGCAAACCCGTGGCCATGATCCCGAACTGCGCCGCCACCCGCCACGCCCATTTCGTCCTGGACGGCAGTGGCCCGGTCTACCTGACACCGCCCGCGCTCGACACCTGGCCCGACGTGGCCTGGACGCCTGACTACGTCAAGAGCAAAAAGGTCGACCTCAACACCTTGACCAAAGCCGAGGTCGCCAGCTGGAAACCCGGTGACACCTTGTTGCTCAACGGCAGAATGCTGACCGGCCGCGATGCCGCCCACAAGCGCATCAAGGACATGCTGGCCAAAGGCGAGAAACTGCCGGTTGACTTCACCAACCGCGTGATCTATTACGTGGGCCCGGTGGACCCGGTGCGCGACGAAGCCGTTGGCCCGGCCGGCCCGACCACCGCCACCCGCATGGATGGCTTCACCGAGATGATGCTGGCCGAGACTGGCCTGATCGCCATGATTGGCAAGTCCGAACGCGGCCCGGTCGCCATTGAAGCCATCAAGAAGCACCAGTCCGCTTACCTGATGGCCGTGGGCGGCGCCGCTTATCTGGTCTCCAAAGCCATCAAGACGGCCAAGGTGCTGGGTTTTGCTGACCTGGGCATGGAAGCCATTTATGAATTTGACGTGGTCGACATGCCGGTCACCGTGGCGGTCGATGCGCTGGGCGTCAGCGTGCACAACACTGGCCCGGCCGAATGGCAACAACGCATCGCCACCGGTGAATTCAAGGGCATT
>JBBQSS010000256.1:0-4072 GCA_038213665.1 Burkholderiales bacterium
AAAGAAGGACTCGACCGGCATCTGCTTCATTGGCGAGCGGCCGTTTCGTGAGTTTTTGAACCGCTTTATTGCCAAAGAACCTGGCCCCATCAAAAACGACAAGGGCCACACCATTGGTGAGCATGTGGGCCTGAGCTTCTACACACTTGGCCAACGCCAGGGCCTGGGTATTGGTGGCCTGAAAGTCAAAGGCGCGCAGCGCGGTGGCGGCGACCACGCGCCATGGTTTGTGGCACGCAAGGACATGGCGCGCAACACCTTGTGGGTGGTGCAAGGGCATGATCACCCGTGGCTGCAATCGTTCCAACTGACGGCACAAAATGCCAGTTGGGTAGCGGGCCACGTGCCAGGCTCAGGCGTGCTGGCCGCCAAAACGCGTTACCGGCAGGCGGACGCGGCTTGCACCCTGAGCGTCAATGGCACAGACAGCTTCACGCTGGATTTTCCACAAGCGCAGTGGGCCGTGACCCCCGGACAATCTGCCGTGTTGTACGACGGCGATGTCTGCCTGGGGGGCGGTGTCATCAAAGGGTGACGCTGACCCACATCAGCAATGACTAAGCGCTACTGATCGTCGCGATATTTACTACATTTTTAATAGCTACTTGCGCTTTACCCATAAGGGCTAGAGGCTATTTTGTTATAAATACTAACCCATGCGGGCCAGCAGCCCTTCCATGTCTTTGAGCATGATGTCCATGTTCATTTTCTGCGTCTCGTCAGCTTGTACGCAGCTGGCCAGTTCCTGCGCCATGAAACACATGGTCATGCGCAGGTAAGTGCTGTCGAGCGCCTTGCGCACAGCAGAGAACTGTTGCCCGATCTTCAGACAACTCTCGCCTTCTTCGATCATGCGCTGCACGCCGCGAATCTGGCCCTCGGCCCGACGCAGGCGGTTCAGCACCTCCGTACGGGCAGCTTCATTGGTCAAGGCTGTCATGTTGACATCTCACTTTATTTCAATGGCACACCCTACTTGGCGCAGCCGATTTTTGACTCAGGCACACCCAATTTTTTCAGGATGATGCCCAGCGGACAAAAATTGGTGAAACCAGACTGAAACAAGTTGGCGCCGACAAATGCTGTGAACGCCAAGGCCCATTTGCTGACAAAAAGCGGGCTGCCCTCAACCCCCAGCGCCAAAGAAATCAGGATGAACATCCCGGCGAAAACCAAAATATAGCGTTGTACGGTCACAGCATTTACTCCTTTAAAGTTACTTATTCAAACGGTTGATACCCAACAAGCCCATGATGTATTTCTCATAAATGGGCTCAGAAGTGCCTTTTTTAAGCTTGCGCATGAAGTATTTTTCATAAGCAATTTTGGCCAAGTGCACCCACTTGCCTTTCTTAAACCAGTTCACGTTGCGCGGCGGGATTTGTGGCAAGGCCACAAACGCGGCACCGGTGTCGCCCATGTCGGCCAGACACACCGCATTCCAGGTGCCTTTGGCGGTGGCTGGTCGGCCCGCCAAGTCGTCGACGATGTTGTGGCAGATGGCCGTCATCATGCTCTCGATCATGTAGCCGGTTTTGGGGCAACCGGTGGGCACCGGTGTGACTTCAACGGGCGGAATGGCCACACACACGCCAGCCGAATAGATGTTGCGGTAGGCCTTGCTGCGCTGGAATTCGTCAATGATCACCATGCCGCGCGGGTTGCACAAATTGGGCACCGCAGCCACGGCATCCACCCCCTTGAAGGCTGGCAACATCATTGACAGTTTGAACGCCACCTCGTGGTCTTTTAAAGGGTTGCCCTGGTCATCGATCTGACTGATGAACATTTTGCCCTGCTCCACCTTGGTGGTTTTGGCGTTGGTGATCCACTTCACGTCGCGGTTGCGAAACTCGGATTCGAGCATCGATTTGCTGTCGCCCACACCGCCCAACCCAAGGTGGCCAATGTAAGGCTCGCTGGAGACGTAGGTGATGGGGACCTTGTTGCGCAATTTGCGACGGCGCAAATCCGTGTCAAGAATCATGGTGAACTCGTAAGCCGGGCCAAAACAGCTGGCACCCGGCATGGCACCCACCACAATCGGGCCCGGGTTCTTCAAAAACTCTTCATAGTCCGCAAAAAAAGCCTGCGCGTGGTCGACGTGGCAGATGGAGTGGGTAAAACCGCCGCCGCCTGATTTGACCGGGCCCGCACCAGGCACCTCATCAAACGCCAACTTGGGGCCGGTGGCGATCAGCAGGTAGTCATAGTCCAGAGTGTCGCCACCCAGCAATGTGAGCTTGCTGGCGATGGCGTCGATGGTCGTCACGGCCTTGGCGATAAACCCGATTTTTTTACGCTCAAGGTAAGGCGCAATCGTGAGTGTCACGGCCTCGCGGTCACGCCAACCCACGGCAACCCAGGGGTTGCTGGGCACAAACTGGAAATAGTCGGTGGTGTTGACCACCGTGATGCGATGCTCCGGTGGCAGCATTTCCCGCAGCTCGTAAGCGGCGGGCATGCCGCCAATGCCTGCACCCATGATGACGATATGAGCCATGTCTTTGTCTCCTCAATGTATGAAGTTAGTGAGCCTTGTCAAGTAAAACCGGCGCATCTTTGCGCGCCTCCATACGACGCCAATACAGCGCGTAATACAGAACCGGTATCACCACCAGCGTGAGCAAGGTGGACACCAAAATACCGAAGATCAGGGAAATGGCGAGCCCATTGAAGATGGGGTCATCCAGAATAAAAAAGGCACCAATCATGGCTGCCAAACCGGTCAGGGCAATCGGCTGGGCGCGCACGGCCGCGGACTGCACCACCGCATCTTTGAAAGGCATGCCCTGAGACACCTGCAGCTCAATAAAGTCCACCAGCAGGATGGAGTTGCGCACAATGATGCCGGCCAGCGCAATCATGCCAATCATCGAAGTTGCCGTGAACTGGGCACCCAGCAGCGCGTGGCCCGGCATGACGCCAATCAGCGTCAAAGGAATCGGAGCCATGATCACCAGCGGGGCCAGGTAGCTCTTGAATTGCGCCACCACCAACAGGTAAATCAGGATCAAGCCCACGCCGTAGGCGGTGCCCATGTCACGGAAGGTGTCATAGGTGATTTGCCATTCACCGTCCCACTTGATGGCGTACTCCCGGTACGGGTCACTCGGCTGATTGATCCAGTACTCGCCCAACTCACCGGTGCCGGGTAGCGCCGCGTCTTTAAGCTTGTCACGGATGGCAAACAGACCATACAAGGGCGAGTCCAGTTTGCCGGCCATGTCACCAAACACGTAACTCACGCCCTGCAGGTCTTTGGTGAAAAAGGGCTTGTCAATGACGCCCTGCTCCACCCGCACCAACTCGGACATCGGCACCATCTGGCCATTGGCGGCGCGCAGCGGCATGGCCAGAATGGCATCCAGGCCAACCTGGTCATTCAAGGGCAACTGCAAACGCACCGGCACCGGGTACTTGGTGTGGCCGTCGTGCAAAAACGCAGCATCTACGCCGGAGAGTGCCATGGCCGCGGTTTGCGCCACTGCTGCCACAGAAATACCCAAGGACTCGGCCCGCTGGCGGCGCACGTGCAGGTAAGTGCGCGGCGCGTCTTCTTCAAGAGAGGTATCGACCCCCACAATGTCAGGTGTGGCGGCAAAAGCCAGCGCCACGCGCATCGCCAGGGCTTGTCGACCGGCTTCATTCGGGCCATACACCTCGGCCACCAAAGGTGACATCACGGGCGGCCCCGGCGGCACTTCCACCACTTTGATGCGGGCTTGGTGCCGCTGGCCAATTTTTTCCAGCTCAGGGCGCAAGCGCTGGGCGATGGCGTGACTCTTGTCGCTGCGCTGGTGTTTATCCACCAGATTGACCTGCAAGTCACCCTGCTCGGCGTCCCCTCGCAGGTAATACTGGCGCACCAGGCCATTGAACGTGATGGGGGACGCGGTGCCCGCATAGGCCTGCAGGTTCATCACTTCGGGCTGCTGGGCCAGAAACGCGCCCAATTCATGCAAGGTGGCTGCGGTGTTTTCCAGCGGTGTGCCGGCAGGCATTTCAACCACCACCTGAAACTCGCTCTTGTTGTCAAACGGCAGCATTTTCAGCACCACCCACTGCACCA
>JBBQSS010000257.1:0-3986 GCA_038213665.1 Burkholderiales bacterium
TTGCAGCTCAAACTGCGACACATCGCAGGCATCCAGCGTGTAGTGACCACTGTTGTGCGGGCGTGGCGCCATCTCATTCACCACCAGGCCGCCCAACTTGGCGCGCTCAGGCGAACCCTCTTGCAGCACAAAAAACTCCACACACAACACACCCACATAGTTCAACTCTTCAGCTATTTTTTTAGTAGCAACTACCGCTTGTTCTGAAAGGGCTAGAGGCATATTTCCTTCATAAGCCTCGGTGATGGCCAAAATACCCTCACGGTGCAGGTTGAGCTGCGGGGCGAAGTTGACGCAGTCACCATTCCAGCCGCGCGCCACGATCACCGAGCACTCGGCCGCCAACGGCAGCATCTGCTCCAGCACACAGGGCACGCCCTTCAACGCCTCCCAGGCGGCTGCAACTTCAGCCCGGTTGCGGCAACGCACTTGGCCTTTGCCGTCGTAACCCAGACGTGCCGTTTTCAGGATGCCGGGCAACAAGTCGTCGGTCACCGCCGCCAATTGCGCTGCGGTTTCAATCACTGCGTAGGGCGCCACCGGCACACCACTGCGTGCCAGATGCGCTTTTTCCTTGATGCGGTCTTGCGCAATGGCCACGGCATCGGCGCTTGGCGCGGTGGGGCGCGCCGCACCCAGTGTCACCAAGGCACCGGCGGGCACGTTCTCAAACTCGGTGGTCACGGCGGCGCAACGCTGCAGCAACTGCGTCAGGCCTTGCTCGTCCAGGTAATCGGTTTTGATGTGGTAGTGGCTCACCAGACCGGCCGGGCTGATCACATCAGGATCGAGCACCACGGTGAAATACCCCATGGCCTGGGCCGCCTGCACAAACATGCGCCCGAGCTGGCCACCACCCATCACACCCAGCGTGGTTTGCTGGCCACTGCCGTTCAATCCGGTGGCTCCGGGCAGCAACACAGGCGCGCTCATAACTTGGGCGGCAGCGTCATGCCGCGGGCCATTTGGGTTTGTTCGGCCCGAAAGTCTTCCAGCCGGGCGCGCAACACGATGTCATGGTTGGCCAACATGGCCACCGCAAACAGCGCCGCGTTGGCCGCGCCCGCCGCACCAATCGCAAAGGTGGCTACCGGAATGCCCTTGGGCATTTGCACAATGCTGTGCAGCGAATCGACCCCGCTTAAATGTTTGCTGGCCACTGGCACGCCCAGAATGGGCACCGTGGTTTTGGCTGCCAGCATGCCCGGCAAATGCGCGGCACCGCCGGCCCCGGCAATGATGGCTTTAAGCCCACGGCCCACGGCGGTTTCGGCATAAGCAAACATGTCATCAGGCATTCTGTGGGCGGACACCACCCGGGCCTCGTAGGTGATGCCGAACTGTTGGAGAATATGGACTGCGTGTTGCATGGTGTCCCAGTCAGAGCTGGAGCCCATGAGCACACCGATTTGTGTAGAGTTCATGCCCGAATTTTACGTTTGACCCGAGCGAACAAACACCATGATTAACGTCACTATCCAAAATTTTGAAACCGATGTCATTGCCGCGTCCATGACCACACCGATCCTGATCGACTTTTGGGCCCCCTGGTGCGGCCCCTGCAAGTCGCTCGGGCCTATTCTGGAGCAGGCGGAAGTTGAGTACCAGGGCCGCTTCACCCTGGTCAAGATCGACTCTGACACCGAGCAGCAATTGGCCCAGGCGTTTGGCATACGCAGCATTCCCACCTGCATTTTGATGTCTGGCGGCAAACCTGTTGACGGTTTTACCGGTGCTCAGACCGCCACCCAGGTGCGCGCCTTTCTGGACAAGAACCTGCCAGGCGAAGACGCGCTGGCGGCCGAGGCCGAGGCAGATGAAGCCGCAGCGTTGCTGGAATCCGGTGACCCGCAGGCGGCCCTGGAGAAACTGGCCGACGCCCTGGCCAAAGACCCCGGCAACGATGACAGCCGCTACGACTACATCAAGCTGCTGATCGAGCTCGGTGGCCTGGAAGAAGCTGAAGCTGCGCTGGCCCCCAAGCTCACCGAGATTCCGCGCAAACTGCGGTTTGAGGCCTTGGCGCAGTGGATGAATGCGATCAAATTTGCAGCCACTGGCGCATATTCCACTTGGACGGTAGAGCAATTTGACGAAAAAATTGCCCAGAACAAGCGCGACTTTGACACCCGCTTTGCCAAAGCCTGCCTGTTGATGGCGGTGGGCCAATGGGTGCCTGCCATGGACGAGTTGCTGGAAATCATCATGCGCGACAAAAAATGGTCAGACGAAGCGCCGCGCAAAGCCTTTGTCGCCATCCTGGAGCTGCTGACCCCACCCAAACCCAAAGCGGCAACACAAACGCCAGGCAAGGCAGCAGGCGGCATTGAGGTGCTGGGCAAAGCCGCCGTGCAAGAAGACCCGCAGGCCGCGCTGGTGTCAAGCTACCGGCGGAAATTGAGCATGATGCTCAACTGATCTTTTACTATTTCTGAAACCCGGGAATTTGACTTTTGATGAATTGTCAATACACTGACATTACAAATTCATTTCTGGGGGCATCACCATGTCAAGCACGCAAGATGTCGATGCAACCATTCAGTTCCGCATGAACTCAACCATCAAGGACGGGGCCTTTGCCGTCTTGCGCGAAATGGGCATCAGCCCGTCTGAAGCCATGCGGGTGTTCATGACCCAGGTCTACCGGACCCGCACACTGCCCTTGGTCATCGCAGCCGACGCGGAAAATACCGGCCCAGGGCCTGACGAAGCTTACACAGAGTGGCTGCGCGCGCGTCTGCAAAAAACCATCAACGCCCTGGACAGCGGCGAAATGAAGAGTTACTCAAACGAAACGGCCAAAGTCGTGTTGCATGCGCGACTTGAAGCCCGTCGCAGCACACTGAATTTGCCAACGTAGGCCACACGCGCCATCAATTCATGACGATCCAATGGTCTGACTTTGCGCTCGCAAGCTTTGAAGAAATCATCATCTGGTACGGACTTGAAGCGGGCCGACAGGTGGCCGATTCCGTGCAAAACCGGATTTGGCAGCAGGTACAGGACTTACGCAAAATTGACCCAGCTAGGCGTTCCGACGCAGACAGTACAGGCGTACGACAAGGAGGAACAACGACGCTGGGGCGGTTTTGCGTAAGTCCTAAGGTTGAAAAAATAGATGGTTTTCCCATGAGCCTCCCGGCGAGCGAGTTGTTCCCCGGAACCCGCAAACTGGTCATTTCGAACCTGCCGTATGTGGCGTTTATCCGCCAACTCAATGGCGCAGTCTGGGAGGTGGTTGATGTGGTTCACACCGCCCGCAAACTCCCCAAAACTGGCTGAGGCATGGTTGTTGACCGCGATGTCATTCTGAAGCCAGCGCCGTGGTTGCCAAACAGGGTTGTCGAGTAACAGCACGTCACCCAAATCTGGCCAGCGGTTCGCCGAACAACCCAAGACAGCTATAAAAAATATAGCTGCTTGCGCTTATTCCATAAGGGCTATAGGCTGAATTTTTATAATTTTTATAATTCTTATAATTTTTAGGCCGTGAGCCGGCTCAATGCCTCTTGGTACTTGGCGGCGGTTTTCTCGATCACGTCATGCGGCAAATGCGGCGCTGGCGGGGTTTTGCTCCAGGGTTTGCCGGCCACTTGCGCGGTTTCCAGCCAGTCGCGCAAAAACTGTTTGTCGTAGCTAGGCGGGTTGACGCCTTCTACGTAGCTCTCGGCTGGCCAGTAGCGTGAAGAGTCGGGCGTGAGCACCTCGTCCATCAGCACCAGTTCTCCGTTAATGTCGAGGCCAAACTCAAACTTGGTGTCGGCAATGAGGATGCCTTTGGTGGCGGCAATCTCACTGGCGGCCTTGTAAATGGCGATGCTGATGTCGCGAATGCGGGTGGCCAAGTCCAGGCCGATCATCTCCACGGTTTTCTCGAACGTGATGTTTTCGTCATGCTCACCCATCTCGGCCTTGGCCGCCGGGGTGTAGATGGGTTCGGGCAATTTGCTGGCATTTTTCAGGCCGGCGGGCAGGACAACGCCGCA
>JBBQSS010000258.1:0-3866 GCA_038213665.1 Burkholderiales bacterium
TACCCACCTGACTTGTCTTTTTGTCCATCTGCTGCGTTGCAAAAACGGTTGTATAGCTCGCTATACGCCCATTTTTACGCCTTGCAGCTGAACAAAAATCCTACGTCATCTGGGCATATTTATTCTTAGAAATCACCTAATGCCGCCAGTTGGCGCCAGCGCTGATGGCCGCCGCCTGCGCTGCCCACGCCGGCAGGCATACTTATGACCCCTGCCATCGCCAAAAAACCACCATGCTTGCCCGCCTGCTCCGCTACACCCTGCTCGTTCAAATCCTCACCGGGGCGCTGATTGGCACCTGGGGCGCGGTGCACCTGGCGCCCCAATGGGGTGCCGCAGCGCTGGCGCTGATTGTGCTGGGCGGCATCGGCTGGGTGCTGCTGTGGCAAGGGGTGGTCATCGGCCTGTCGATGGGGCTGTCGCGTGTGCCCGGGCCGTTGCAGCCCTGGCTGAAAGCCGTCTGGGGCGAGTTTTGGGCGGCCCTGTTGATTTTTTACCTGCGCATGCCCTGGACCACGTCCAACCCTGGCATCTTGCGCCCCACAGATCACCGCGAACCGGACCACACCGCACGGCCCGCGCAGCCCAGGCTGCCGGTGCTGCTGGTGCACGGTTTTTTGTGCAACCACCGGGTCTGGGACAAGGTGGCCCGGGCACTGCGCCAGGCGGGCCACCCGGTGCTGGCGATTGACCTGGAGCCACCTTTTACTTCCATAGACGATTTCGCGCCGCTGATTGAGCGTGGCGTGACCACTTTGCGCGCCCACACCGGTGCCTCACAAGTGGTGCTGGTGGGCCACAGCATGGGCGGACTGGCGATACGCGCCTGGCTGCGAGCGCACGGTCCGGCACAGGTTGCAAAAATCATCACGCTGGGCACACCGCACCATGGCACCCAGGCGCCACAGTGGTTGAGCACACCCAACGGCCAGCAAATGAAATGGCGCAGCGCCTGGACTGAAGAACTCGCACGCAGCGAGACACCGCAAAAACGCCAGCTGATGCAGCTGGCGCTCAGCCACCACGACAACATCGTGTACCCGCAGCGCGAGCAAGTGCTGGACGGCGCCACGGTGACTGAATTCGGCAACATCGGCCACCTGCAGATGTGCCTGAACCACGAGGTCATCAGCTGGTTGCTGCGTCAATCTGAAGCTACAAATTAGCGCACCCGGATGACGTGAAACACCATCGTCATGCGGGGCGACCTTGGGGTCGGCGCGTGAGCGCTGCAGTCATCAGGCACGACACCGCGTGACCCTCATCGGCACACGCTTGACCCGATTTCTGACACCTACGCGCCGGAGGCGTTCGCCGCTGCAGAGGCTGCTTCGGTTGCAGGGGCTGCAGGCGCTGCCTCTGCCGCAGCGGCCGCGTTGGCCGCTTGCAACTTCTTCCAGGCCTGAAAACCACCCACCACCGACAGCGCCTTGGGGTAACCCAGCGAACGCAGCAACAAAGCCGCCGACACACTGCGCTTGCCACTGTTGCACACACACAGCAACAAATGGTCACGCTCGTGGTGCAACTGGTTGATCATGGTGAAAAATGACCTGGCATCCATGTCTTTGGGTTCACCGGCATCCAGAATGTCCTGCTCGTCTTCTGTCAAGGCGTGCCCCAGCATGACCTTGACCTCAAACAGGGGCACATGCAAGCTATCGGGAATGGCGCCCTTCATCTCGATCTCAAATGTCTGGCGGATATCGATCAATGTGGCCAAACCCAGACGCGTCAGCTCCAGTGCCGTGGGCAGCGTGATTTCCAGCATGGTTTTGTTGTCAGGAAGCTCGAATTCTTTGGATGTCATAAGGTGGTGTCTCGCAAACTGGGCAGCGAAAAAGGGGCTGGCCATGTGGCGCATTATCCATTCGCGCCGTTCATGCGCCTTGCGCTCAAAGTGATCCGAATCAAAGTCTTATAGCCAAATAAGCATATGTTCATCACAACAATGTAGTTTGAAATATATGGGCCAGCTTTTACAGTCTGCCCCTATGCATGACATTACCCTTATCTTCGCTGGCTTTTTTGTAGGCATTGTGGTTGGTTTGACCGGTGTCGGTGGCGGCTCGCTGATGACGCCGATCCTGATCTTTGTGTTTGGCGTCAAGCCCTACATGGCAGTCGGCACCGACTTGTTGTTTGCCGCGTTCACAAAACTGGGCGGCACGGTGAAGATGGCGCGCTCGGGCTTGGTGCCTTGGCGTGTGGTGCTGCATTTGTCGGCCGGCAGCATTCCGGCGGCGCTGATCACGCTGTGGGTTCTGAAAAACCTGGGTCCGGCAGATGCCGCCGTGCAGCGTCTGATGACATCCACTTTGGGTGTGGCCTTGCTGCTCACGGCGGCGGCCACGCTTTACAAGGCGCTGCGCGGCAAGACTGCGCCCACACGCATCGCCGCCGGACAAGAAACGCTGGCCACCACACCGCGCCACTGGAGCCTGCCTCTGCTGTTTGGCGCGCTGATTGGCACGCTGGTGTCGATCACTTCGGTGGGTGCCGGGGCCATTGGCATCACGGTGCTGATGGTGCTGTACCCAATGTTGCCGCTGCCGCGCATTGTGGCTGCCGACATTGCGTATGCCGTGCCTTTGACTTTGGTGGCGGGTGCCGGTCACGCGTCGCTGGGGTCGGTCGATTGGTCGATGCTGAGTTTGTTGTTGGCGGGCTCGCTGCCCGGCATCTGGCTGGGCTCGCATTTCATGACCCGTGTGCCTGAGCGGGTGATTCGTTCCATGTTGTCCGTGTTGCTGGCTTATGCCGGTACCAAATTGATTGCGCTGTGATGGCTGCTGACTATTTCAATTCAACTGGGTTTGGTGCGGTGCGCGGGGCTAACGGTCACGTTTTTGATGCGGTGCCTGGGGCAGCCGGTAGCGTTTTTGGTGCGCCACGGTGGATTACCGGCACTGGTTGTGGTGCGCCACGGTGGATTACTGGCACCGGTTGTGGTGCGCCACGCGGGACAACCGGCAGGGGCGGCCACCTCATACTGGGGTACCAGAAATCGGTGTCCGCCCCTGCCGATTGCCCCGCGAGATATGGGACAGGCGGACGCTTTTTAAGACAGGTTCATTTGCGGCTTGTGCCAACCAGCGCCAACGTGTTTCTGTTTTCCATTGCGTCAAACACCAACAGCGCCAGCGCAGTGGCTGGCTTTGGCGGCCAACGATTTCTGGTACCCCAGTATGAGGCGGCCGCCAAAGACTGCCGCTGCGCGGGTTAAACCACAAAACGCTTCAAACGCCCAAAAACTCAAGCATTCAAGCACCCAAGCGCGCAAAAGTTCAAAAGTTCAAAAGCCCAAACGCTCAAAAGTTTCCAATTTACCCAGATGACACCCCATGTACCAATACACCGACTTTGACCGCCAATTCATCCGAAGCCGCGCCGCCCAGTACCGCGACCAGCTTGAGCGCAACCTCAAGGGTGAACTGGGTGACGACGAATTCCGCCCGCTGCGCCTGCAAAATGGCTGGTATGTGCAACGCCACGCACCGATGCTGCGGGTGGCCGTGCCCTATGGCGAGATCGCCAGCCGCCAACTGCGAGCGCTGGCAAAAATTGCCCGCGAGTTTGATCAGCCCAGCGCCCAGGTCTTTGGCACGGCCAGCGCCAAGCAAGCCGAACTCGGTACCCAACACCTGCCCACCGGTTACGGCCACTTCTCGACCCGGCAAAACGTGCAGTTCAACTGGATTCCGCTGGACAAAAGCGCCGACGTGATGGACCTGCTGGCCAGTGTGGACATGCACGGCATCCAGACCAGCGGCAACTGCATCCGCAACATCACCACCGACGCGCTGGCCGGCATTGCCGCCGACGAACTGATCGACCCGCGCCCCTACTGCGAAATCATGCGCCAG
>JBBQSS010000259.1:0-3761 GCA_038213665.1 Burkholderiales bacterium
CTCCAACCAGCGCCGCGACGACTTTGGCGGCAGCATTGAAAACCGCGCCCGCTTTGTGCTGGAAGTGGTGCGCGCTGTCACTGATGCAGTGGGCGCGGGCAAGGTGGGTATTCGCCTGTCGCCGGTGACCCCGGCCAACGATGCCTTTGACCCCGACCCGCAACCCTTGTTTGACTATGTGGTGCGCGAGCTGGCCACCTTCAACCTGGCCTACGTGCACATCATCGAAGGCGCCACCGGCGGCCCGCGCGAGTTGTCCGACCGCCCGTTTGACTACACCGGCCTGCGTCGTGCCTACCGGGCTGCGGCTGGCAAGGGCGCCTGGATGGTGAACAACGGCCTGGACAAGGCCCTGGCGCAAACGGCTTTGACGGACGGTGCCGACCTGGTGGCTTTTGGCCGCCCGTTCATTGCCAACCCGGACCTGGTGGAGCGCCTGCGCAAAGGCAAAGCCTTGGTTGAGGGCGACCGCAGCACTTATTACGGCGGTGGCGCCAAGGGCTACACCGATTACCCCACGCTCCGGGGTTGAGTTCGGCGGGGCACTGAAACCGGTGGCTTTGACAATCCTCAGACCCGGCATGAACCGCGACCGCTAAAGTCCAAAGACTTTGTCCACCTCTGGCGCACCCGCATATTCACCAGCCAACCTGCATGGAACATTTGCGCAAGCTCGCCATTCGAGCCACTTTGCTGATGGCTGGCTTGTTGCTTGCCTGTAGCCCGCCAGCCGCAGAGCAAAGCTTGCGTTACAGCGCACAGCCAGCGCCCGGTGCGCTGCCGGTTTACCATTTTGCCGTTCATCCGCTGCACAACCCGCAAAAGCTCAGCGCGGCCTACCAGCCGCTGATGGACCACCTCAACGCGCAGCTGCCCGGTGCCAGGCTGGAGTTGGAGGCTTCCCGTGACTACCAGGCCTTTGAGCAGAAATACGCCGCGCGTGCGCCGGCCTTTTTGCTGCCCAATCCCTGGCAAACCCTGCAAGCCATCCAGCGGGGCTACCACGTCATCGCCATGGCGGGTGACGCACAAGACTTCAAGGGCATTTTTATTGTCCGCAAAGACAGCGCGATCCAACAACCCGCTGACCTCAAGGGCCTGGTGGTGAGCTACCCGTCGCCCACGGCGCTGGCTGCGGCCATCATGCCGCAGTATTTTTTGCAGACGCACGGCATTGATGTCAATCGGGACATTCACAACACCTACGTGGGCTCACAGGAATCGTCCATCATGAACGTCTACCTGGGAAAAGCCGCCGCCGGTGCCACCTGGCCACCGCCGTGGCACCTGTTCCAGCAAGACCATCCCAGAGAGGCGTCCGAACTCAAAGTGGTCTGGGAAACCGAAGCCCTGATCAACAACTCGGTCATGGTGCGCGACGATGTGCCGGTGGCCCTGCGGGACCAGGTCACACGCCTGCTGCTTGAGCTGGCGCGTACCCCGTCCGGGTCGGCCATTCTGGCGGGCATGGGCACGGCGCAATTTCATGCGGCAAACGATGCCAGCTACCGGGTGGTGGCCCAGTACGTCGAACGCTTTGAACGCCTGGTTGGTCCCATTGATCGCCCATGATGTTCAAGCACCTGACCCGCCTGCTGGCTGGTACCCTGCGCCGACAACTGGTGCTGGGCATGGTGCTGGTGGTGAGCGCGATGATGTCCTTGTTTGCGTGGGACCTGACGCGCCAGCAACAGGTGCAGGCGCTGGACCGGCAGTCCGAGCAGGCGGTGGCCGTCGCCCACAGCGTGGCGGTCTCGGGTGCGGTCTGGGTGCTGGCCCGGGATGTCGCCGGTCTGCAGGAAATTGTGCAGGGCCTGTCGCCGTATCCGGACTTGCGCTACGCCATGGTGCTTGACGGCCAGGGTCAGGTGCTGGCGCACAGTGACCCGACCCGGCGCGGGCTGTACCTGACCGATCTGCCGCCCACTGCTGAACTCAATGTGTTGCGCCGCGAGGCCCATCTGGTGGATGTGGCCGCCCCGGTGATGATGAATGGCCGTCTAATTGGCTGGGCGCGCATTGGACTGGCTGGCGACGCGCTGGAAGTCCGACTGGCCCAAATCCGGCGCAACGGTTATTTTTATACCGTGTTGGCCATGCTCCTCTCGGTGCTACTGGCCCTGCTGACCAGCCGTTACCTGACGCGCCGTCTTGATGCCATTGCGCACGTGGCCAAAGCCGTTCAGGCCGGGGACGCCAGCTTGCGGGCCAGCCTGGACGGTGAGGACGAGGCGGCACAGCTGGCGCGTCAATTCAACGGCATGCTCGACACTCTGGCGCAGCGGGACCGGGCGCTCAAAGACAGCGAAGAGACGTTTCGCACCCTCTTTGAAACCACACCGCATGGCGTGGTCTACCACGACCTGGGCGGGCGCATCACCTCGGCCAACCCGTCCGCCCAACGTATTTTTGGCTTGACGCTGGCGCAGTTGCAGGACCGAACCCTGCAGGACCCCCTTTGGTGCGGCGTGCACGAAGATGGCAGTGACTTTCCTTGGGCGACTTATCCGGTCAGCGTCGCGCTCAAGACCGGCCAGCCGGTGAAAGATGTGCAGGTGGGGGTGCAGGTGCCCGGACGCGGCTGGGTCAGGCTTTTGGTCAGCGCCATGCCTTTGTTCAAGGACGGACAAGTGGCACAGGCCTATGCCATTTTCGAAGACATCACCGATCGCTACCAGATGCAACAGCAGCTGCGTCAACTGGCGTTTTACGACCCCTTGACCCAATTGCCCAACCGGCGCCTGCTCATCGACCGCTTGAAACACGTCCTGACCGCCAGCAAGCGCAGCGCGTGTTTTGGTGCCTTGATGTTTCTTGACCTCGACAACTTCAAGCCACTCAACGACCGCCACGGCCACGACATGGGCGATTTGCTTTTGCAGGAAGTGGCGCAACGTCTCAAACAGAGTGTTCGCGAGGTCGACACGGCGGCGCGTTTTGGCGGCGATGAGTTTGTGGTGATGCTGGCTGACCTGAATGTGGACTTGGCGCAAGCGCAGGCGCAAGCCCACAGCGTCGCCGAAAAAATTCGTGCCAGCCTGGCGCAAACTTATGTGCTCACCTGCAACCCGCCCGGGGGTGCTGCCCTGCGGGTCGAGCACCATTGCACCGCCAGCATTGGTGTGGCCCTGTTCATTCACGACGAGGGCACGGCGGACGATTTTTTGCAGCGTGCGGATGCCGCCATGTACCAGGCCAAAGCCTCAGGCCGCAACGCCGTGCAGTTTTATTCGGCGCCGGTCAAACCGGGTTCAGGCGACTGAGATGTGTGCGCCCAGTGTGTGCGCCTGTCCCGGCGCCAGCGTCACCTGGTCCGGCCCGGCGTTGCAGGTTTCCACACACAGCATGTCCTGAAATTCACCCGCTGCCATGTCGGCAAAGGCTTTTTCGCGCTCGCGCCAGGGGTTCCAGACCACGGTGGTGCGGCTGCCCTGCTTGGCCACGCGAATGCGGCGGCCCCAGGCCTGGTCGTCAATCAGGCTATCGGCGGTGGTGTCAAGGTAGATTCGATCGGTTTCGCCGGTGAAGTCAACGGCCCCCGCTTGCCGGGCCTGGGCAAAGTCCAGCACCTTGTCCAGGTAGGCGCAGCCGTCCAGCCCCTGCACCGTGGTGTGCGCGATGTCGCCCACTTGAAAATAGGTGTGCAGCGCGTCCGTGATCGTGAATGCTGCCGTGCCGGTGTTGCGGGTGACCAGCGCCATGCGCAGGGTGGCGCCCACGGTCACGACCAGTTCCAGGTCAAAGGCAAAATCCCACAGCGC
>JBBQSS010000260.1:0-3738 GCA_038213665.1 Burkholderiales bacterium
AACCATGACCCGCTTTCAGACGAGATGCCAGGCAAGGCGCAAAGCGCGCAGTTTGGCGAGCCAAACAAGCGCTTTGCAACGCCGCATGGCACTCGTATGAAAGATGGGGAATGTTCAAGTTATTTTTTCTCGGCGACTAAGTTGCAGGCAGTCAACGCGCGGACGGTATAAAGTTTTGGCCTGGTTCAACACAGTTTTGTGCTGCAAAATTGCTATTTAATAGATAGCTGCTTGCGCTTGTAGAACTTGGGCTTGAGCCTTATTTGTTATAAAAAAGCGGCTACTGGGCCGCTTTTTTACGATCTTGCTGTGTTTGCCGCTGGCGGCGGATTTGCCTTCATGCGCGCATGCCCCCTTTGTCCTCAAACATCCCTCGTGCAAACGTCATCGTTACACTGGGATGTACCTCTTGGCGGTGCATGGCCGCCCCCTCTTTCAGTAAAACGCAATCCGAGCTAACGTCATGATCAGAATCCTTTACTTGAGCCAAAGCGCACACAACATCACAGATCAACAGGTGCAGCAGATTCTGGAGTCTTCGCGGCGGAACAACCCTGGCCTGGGCCTCACGGGGGTTCTGATCTACGGCGGCAATCTGTTCATGCAAGTGCTGGAGGGGCCAGATGCCAACGTGCTGCGGACGTACACCAGGATTCTCGATGACAAAAGACACGGTGACAGCCAGATTTTGCACATCTCGCCCACCACCGAGCGGATCTTCCAGAAATGGTCAATGGGGGTGATCAAAGGCGATCCCCTGCAGTTTCGTCACATGACCAAGTTGCGTGAGCAACGCTTTGAATCGGTTCATGCCGACGCATTTACCGCGACCATGAATGAGTTTCTCAAGATGCTCAATGCCGGGCACCAAGCGGCGCCGGGGTCAGCGGGGAAGGCGCTGGAATGAGGCAAGCTCAAACTTTGGCACTGGCGCTGGATTTCCAAGCCGTGGCATGGGTGTCGAGCGATGCCGATTTGCTCGTCTTGCACCCGTGGAACCGCATGCAATCTTGACGCCCGCATCGTTTTTGGCGACGGTGAGTGCCCACTGACAGCGGGTTTTGCCGAGTTAACCCATGCAAAATCGGCACATGCCGCCGACCACCTCCACGTCTTTTGCCCCGCCAGCTGGTAAATCATCTGCCAAGCCCCTGACCGCGCCGCAAAAAGCCCTGCGCAAGCTCGGCCTGATCCGCGCCATCGACCTGGCGCTGCACCTGCCGCTGCGCTACGAGGATGAAACCCGGCTGACCAAGCTGCGTGACGTGCGCGAGGGCGATGTGGCGCAGATTGAGGGCGCGGTGACACACGCCGAGGTCAAGCTCAGCGGCCACCGACAGCTGCTGGTCACGTTGGATGACGGCACGGGCACCTGCCTGCTGCGCTTTTTCAGCTTTTACCCGTCCATGCAAAAGGCGATGGCGGTGGGCAGCCGGATTCGGGTGCGGGGCGAGATTCGGGGTGGCTTTGCCGGGCTGACCATGATGCACCCGGTGGTGAAACCCGCAGGTGGCGAACTGGCCACAGCGCTGACCCCGGTGTACCCCACGGTGGCGGGCTTGCCGCAAATCTACCTGCGCCGGGCGGTGCAGGCCGGGCTGGCACACGCTGAGTTGCCCGACACCGTGCCAGCCGCATATTTACAAGAAATCGGCCTGCAGCCCTTATGGAATATGCGTAAGGCGCTCACATTTTTACATAACCCAACGCCTGATGTCGCGCTGGATGCGCTGCAGGACCACAGTCATCCGGCCTGGCAGCGCCTCAAGGCGGAAGAGCTTTTGGCGCAGCAACTGTCGCAACTGCAGTCCCGGCGCGAGCGCGCCCGGCTGCGTGCGCCGGTGCTGGCGGCGTCAGGCGCTGACACCTTGACCCGTTGTCTGCTGGCGGCGCTGCCGTTCCAGCTCACCGCCGCGCAAACGCGTGTGGTGGCCGAGATCACCCAAGACATTGCCCGCCCGATCCCGATGCACCGCCTGTTGCAGGGTGACGTGGGTGCCGGCAAAACCGTGGTGGCCGCGCTGGCCGCCGCTGTGTGCATGGATGCGGGCTGGCAGTGCGCGCTGATGGCCCCGACTGAAATTCTGGCGACCCAGCACTTTGCCAAACTGGTGGGCTGGTTGCACCCCTTGGGCATCACCGTGGCCTGGCTCACCGGCAGCCAAAAGGCCAAAGAACGCCGCGAGATGCTGGCGCTGATTGCCAGCGGCCAGGCGCAGCTGGTGGTGGGCACCCACGCTTTGATTCAGGACAAGGTGCAGTTTCACAATTTGGCGCTGGCCATCATCGACGAGCAGCACCGCTTTGGCGTGGCGCAGCGGCTGGCGCTGCGCAGCAAGCTGACCTCGCAGGACAGTGACACGCTGGAGCCCCACCTTTTGATGATGACGGCCACACCCATTCCGCGCACGCTGGCCATGAGCTACTACGCAGACTTGGACGTGTCCACCATTGACGAGCTGCCGCCCGGGCGCACGCCCATCATCACCAAAGTGGTGCATGACGCGCGCCGTGACGAGGTGATCGCCCGCCTGGGCGACCAGGTTGCCCAGGGGCGGCAAATTTACTGGGTCTGCCCTTTGATCGAAGAAAGCGAAGCGCTTGATCTGAGCAACGCCACCGAAACCCATGCGCAACTCAGTGCCGCGTTGCCCGGCGTGACGGTTGGCTTGCTGCATTCGCGCATGCCGGTGCCGGAGAAAAAAGCGGTGATGCACCTTTTCACAGACGGCCAGATCGGTGTGCTGGTCAGCACCACGGTGATTGAAGTCGGGGTGGACGTGCCCAATGCCTCGTTGATGGTGATCGAACACGCTGAGCGCTTTGGCCTCTCGCAGTTGCACCAGTTGCGCGGGCGCGTGGGGCGCGGCGCGGCGGCCTCGGCCTGTGTGCTGCTGTATGCCACGGGCGACGCGCCGCGCCTGGGTGAAACGGCGCGCGCACGTCTCAAGGCCATGGCCGAGACCAATGACGGTTTTGAGATTGCCCGGCGCGACCTGGAAATTCGCGGCCCCGGCGAGTTCATGGGCGCACGCCAGTCTGGCGATGCCATGCTGCGTTTTGTCGACGTGGCCGAAGATGCCCACTTGCTCGACTGGGCGCGCCGCCTGGCCCCGGTGATGCTGGACCTGCACCCGGCGCTGGCCGAGTTGCATGTGCAGCGTTGGCTCGGCGGCCGGGCAGAATTTTTGAAGGCCTGAGGCCGCTGACTGGTCCTTCAAGCCTGCCGAAAAAACCCGCGTATGCTCTGGCCACCATGCCGCGCCTGACCCAAGCCCCCAACCTCGCCATTGCCACCCTGTGGGCCGATGCGCTCAAGGTCGAAGGCATTGCCAGCAGCGTGCAACGCCAGTACCTCAGCGGCGTGGCCGGTGAGTTGCCGCCGGACCAGTGCCTGCCCGAAGTCTGGATTGCCGATGCGGCCCAAGAGCCACGGGCGCGGGAGTTGCTGTACCACCTGCAGCATGTGCCACAGCACCGCTGGGCGTGTGTTTGCGGCGAATTGGTTGAAGGCGGCTTTGAGCAGTGCTGGGCCTGCGGCGCCTGGATGCCGCGCTGACATGTGTTTTGAACCTGCCAAGCTCTGGGTGAAAATAGCGCCATGACCCTGACTGAACTCAAATACATCGTGGCGGTGGCCCGCGAGCGCCATTTTGGCAAGGCGGCCGAGGCCTGTTACGTGTCGCAACCCACGCTGTCGGTGGCGGTGAAAAAGCTTGAAGAAGAGCTTGACGTGAA
>JBBQSS010000261.1:0-3701 GCA_038213665.1 Burkholderiales bacterium
GCCACAAAAGGCCTCTTGCGCACCCAGGCAGACTATGCCCGTGCGCTTTTCAGCCAACCCCAGCGCAAGCGTATGGCGATTCCAGCCAAACACCAGTTCGCCCTGGCGGGCGCTGCCTGCGCAATACTTGAGCGCCATCGCCGCTTGGAACGCCCGTCGCGGTGCACCCAACCTGTTCGAAGCTGCCAACTTCAGGTCTTCAAGGTGCGACACGTCCACGGACGGTTTGACAACGGCGTTGAGGTTTGAGTTCATAGTCGCGACTCCTGTGGTTCGGGGTAACGCCGCCTATTCTGCTTCAACGGGACTCCGTTTGCAGAAAATAGCCTTAAACGCATTCTGAATGCTCAAGATGCTGGGGATTAATCCATTAATTCAATAATTCAATAATAGTTGTATCATTGCAGAATGGACAAACAACTCGCCACCACCATTTTTGAATCCCTTGCTTCGGGCGTTCGGCTCGACGTCTACCGCTTGCTGGTCAAAACCAGCCCTAGAGGGCCGGTGAAATTGGCAGCGCCTTGGAGGTGCCACCCACCAATTTATCGTTTCACCTGAAAGCCTTGACCCACGCGCAACTGGTGTCGGTAGTGCAAGAGGGGCGCTACCAAAGATACCGCGCCAACTTAACCCTGATGCAGGAACTCATTGCCTATTTGACAGCCGAGTGCTGCGCCGGTCACCCTGAACAATGCGCCGAGATTTGCCTGGAACCGGTCTGCCCCTGAGTCGCCTTCATTTCTTTTATCCCCTTTGACCGCTTACCAAATTTCGCGCGCACGCATCGAAGCCTTTCTGGCACTGCCGTTGTCTGAATTGCAAAAAACCCTGGAAAAGTTCAAAGCTGAACTCGACTGTATGGACACGCTGACGCCCGCCTGACCTCATGGCTTGCCGCTCTGGGCTCGCAATGGCCCAGCACATTCACCTCAAATTGATTTTTACCCAAGGAAACCAGCATGAAAAAAGTACAAATATTTGACCCCGCCCTGTGCTGCAGCAGCGGCGTGTGTGGCACTGACGTTGACCAAAAACTGGTTGATTTTTCTGCCGATGTGGATTGGGCGACACAGCAAGGCTTGGCCATCGAGCGCCTTAACCTGGCGCAGCAGCCCATGGCCTTTGCGGAAAACGCTGCGGTTAAAGGCTTACTGGAGCGCTCGGGCGAAGCCGCCCTGCCCATCACTTTGGTGGATGGTGAAGTGGCCTTTGCCGGACGTTACCCCAGCCGGGTCGATCTGGCACGCTGGGTTGGCGCACCAGCCACCCTGACCGACCCAGCATCTGAAGCTATCAGCAACTCTTGCTGCAGTGGCGGAACGTGCTGCGAATGAAGTTCCTTGCCCAAGCCCCGCGTTTTTTGTTCTTCACCGGCAAGGGCGGCGTTGGCAAAACCTCGATTGCCTGCGCCGCATCGATCCAACTGGCATCAGAAGGCAAACGTGTGCTGCTGGTCAGCACCGACCCGGCCTCCAACGTCGGCCAGGTGTTCGGTATCACCATTGGCAACCAGATCACCTCCGTGTCAGAAGTACCGGGCCTGAGCGCGCTGGAAATTGACCCACAAGCTGCTGCCCAGGCCTACCGCGACCGCATTGTCGGCCCGGTGCGCGGCATCCTTCCAGAGAGCGTGGTCAAAGGCATTGAGGAACAACTCTCAGGGGCCTGCACCACCGAAATTGCCGCGTTTGACGAGTTCACTGCCTTGCTGGTCGATGGCGCGCTGACACAAGACTTTGACCACATCGTGCTCGACACCGCACCTACCGGCCACACCATTCGCATGCTGCAGTTGCCCGGTGCCTGGAGCGGTTTTCTGGAAGACGGCAAAGGGGATGCCTCGTGCCTGGGACCACTGGCCGGGCTGGAAAAACAACGCACCCAGTACAAGGCTGCCGTGGAGGCCTTGGCTGATGCACAAAAAACCCGTCTAGTCCTTGTGGCACGGGCGCAGGCCGCTACGTTAAATGAAGCAGCGCGCACGCATGGCGAGTTGGCTGGCATTGGCCTGACTCGACAGTATTTGGTGATCAACGGTGTGTTTCCTGAGGATGAGGCGGCGAGCGACCCTTTGGCTCAGGCTATTTGCAAGCGTGAACAGGCGGTGCTGGCGAATTTGCCGGAGGTCTTGCGCGATTTGCCCACCGACCAGATCGAACTCAAGGCGTTCAACCTGTTCGGTCTGGCGGCCCTGAAGCAATTGCTGGGCATTTCAGACACCACAGCTACGCGTCTTGGCGAGACGAAAAGCGACATGGCGGTCCAGGAGGACATGGATGGCCGCGCTGCAATCGCCACGACGAATTGCGCATTTGACATGCCAAAAATCAAGGCCCCAAGCTTGGCTTCATTGATTGACGACATCACTCTTGAGGGCCACGGCCTGGTGATGACCATGGGCAAAGGCGGTGTGGGCAAAACCACGCTGGCCGCTGCCGTGGCGGTGGAACTCGCCACGCGTGGCTTGGAAGTGCACCTGACCACCTCCGACCCCGCCGCGCACCTGATGGAAACGCTGCACGGCACGCTGGCGCACCTCACGGTCAGCCGCATCGACCCACATGAAGTCACCGAGGCCTACCGCGCTCAGGTGCTGGCCACCAAAGGCGCCAAGCTCGATGCCGCAGGACGCGCCGTGCTGGAAGAAGACCTGCGTTCACCCTGTACTGAAGAAATCGCGGTGTTTCAGGCGTTCTCACGTGTGATTCGGGAGGCCGGCAAAAAGTTTGTCGTGATGGACACCGCACCTACCGGCCACACGCTGCTGCTGTTGGACGCCACCGGTGCCTACCACCGCGACATCGCGCGCCAGATGGACACAAACGCGCACTTCACCACACCGATGATGCAGCTGCAAGACCCAACGCAAACCAAGGTGCTGATCGTGACCCTGGCTGAGACCACGCCGGTGCTGGAAGCCGCCAATTTGCAGGCCGACTTGCGCCGCGCCGGCATTGAGCCCTGGGCTTGGGTCATCAACAACAGTGTGGCCGCTGCCCAAGTGACCTCACCGTTACTGAAAGCACGTGCCCACAACGAGCTACGTGAAATTGAAGCTGTAGCCACCCGCCACGCCAGCCGTTATGCACTGGTGCCACTCTTGCAAGATGAGCCTGTGGGGGTCCAGCGACTGTCACAAATGGCTGCTAACTTACCTGAATTTTTTAAACCTGAGGGAAACTGACATGTCTGACCAACCACTCAACGTCCTGTTTTTGTGTACCCACAACTCCGCGCGCAGCATCCTGGCTGAAGCCACACTGAACCACATTGGCCGCAGCCGCTTCAAGGCTTGGTCGGCCGGTAGCCATCCCAGCGACAACCAGCAGCCCAACCCGCTGGGCCTGCAGATTCTGCAAAATGCAGGCATTGCCACCGAGGGCCTGTACAGCAAGAGCTGGGATGAATTTGCCCTGCCGGATGCCCCGCATATGGAACTGGTGATCACCGTGTGCGACAACGCCGCCGGTGAAGTGTGCCCGTATTGGCCCGGTCAGCCCGCCACGGCGCACTGGGGTTACCCCGACCCGTCTGCGGGTGATGGCAACGATGCACAGAAACTGGAAGCTTTCCGACAAACCCTGCATGCACTCAAGCGCCGACTTGAACTGTTGATCAGCCTGCCAGCCGACAAGCTGGAGAAAACCCTGCTGCAACGTTCCGCCCGCGAACTGGCCAAGGAATAAGCGCATGAGTGC
>JBBQSS010000262.1:0-3685 GCA_038213665.1 Burkholderiales bacterium
GCCTTTTTGTACGCCGTGACCCACGGCCACAGCCATGCCCATGCCGCCTGGCTGGCCAATCAAGCGGCAGGCCAGGTGGTGTCGCAATATGGCAACCGGCTCAGCCAGGACGCGATGAATGGCTTGAAAGCTGAATTCGCCCGGCACATCGCTGCATAGGCTGCCTGTGTGCCATTCCCGCGCAGGCGGGAATCCAGCGTCTCTGGCATTGACCGCGATAATCCAGTCTCACGCGCCAGCTTGGGGTACCTTTCTTTACCTCTGGCTTGTTTTTTACCAAATACCGGAGTTCTCTTGATGACCACCGTCCATGACTTGGCACGTCGCCAATTTATACGAAAATCGGCTGTAGCCCTTGCAGCTTCTGCGTTACCAGCTATTAATTTTGCGCAACCTGCCAGTCCAGCCCGGCAGTTTTCGCCACAACCGGGCCAGTGGCGCACCTTCGAAGTCACCACGCGGGTGGACATTGCCAAGCCAGAAGGCGTCACCAAAGTCTGGTTGCCCATTCCCAGTGTGAACACCGACTGGCAGAAGTCGTTGGAGAGCAGTTTCAGCAGCAACGGCAAGTCGCAGTTGACCAGTGACGCACAGGACGGTGCGCGCATGTTGTACGTTGAATTTGCAGACGGCGTGGCGCCACCCTATGTGGCGCTCACCAGCCGCATCCAGACGCAAAACCGTGCCATCAACTGGGCGCAAAAGCAAACCGTGTCAGAGGATGCGTCTACTTTGCAGGCGCGCCTGGCGGCCACCACGCTGTTACCCACCGATGGCATCGTGCGTAAAACCGCGCAGCAAGCCATCCAGGGCGCGCGCACCGATGTTGAAAAGGCGCAGCACATTTTTGACTGGATTGTGACCAACACCTACCGCGAGCCGAAAACCCGCGGATGTGGCGAGGGCGACATCAAATCGATGCTGGAAACCGGCAACCTGGGTGGGAAATGTGCTGACCTGAATGCCTTGTTTGTCGGCATGTGCCGATCGGTAGGGTTGCCTGCGCGTGACGTCTACGGCCTGCGCCTGGCGCCAAGTGCCTTTGGTTACAGGGAATTGGGCGGTAACCCGGCCAAACTCCAAGGCGCGCAGCATTGCCGCGCTGAAGTGTTTTTGAAGCACCACGGTTGGGTGGCGATGGACCCGGCCGACGTGGCCAAGGTGATGCGTCAGGAAATGCCCGAGTGGATCAAGTCAGTGCAGCATCCGCTGATTGCGCCCATCAACCAGGGGCTGTTCGGCGGCTGGGAAGGAAACTGGATGGCCTACAACACCGCACACGATGTAAGTCTGCCCCATTCCACGGGCGAAAAGCTGGGCTTTTTCATGTATCCGGTGGCTGAAACCGCAGCAGGGCGACTTGACTCGTATTCACCTGACAGCTTCAAATACCAGATCAGCGCGAAAGAAATCTAGGCCAGATCCAGGCATGCGGCGCAAACAGCACCCATGCCTGCCAACGGTGGCGCTACGTGATGGCAAGGATGGCAAGATGGCAAGGGTTTTTATCAATGGTCGTTGCAAACGCTGGCATTACACTGTCAGCCGGTTTGCCGGGCGTTCAATATGCATAAATAATGAACGACTTATTTAATGGGTAATTCACTGGACATAGGCGTTTTGTCAACTATGTGGTCGACAATAGCGTTGTGTGACTAGGCAGTGCTTGGTGCAGCTGCTGATTTTGTTTAACTAACTTGGAAACTACTCTATGACAACACGTCGCGTATTCATTTTGCAATCTGTGGTTGGTACCAGTGCTTTGGCTTCTGGCATGGTGATGGCTGCTGCGCCCATGGTCGCAGAAACTGATGCGAATGCTAAGGGTCTGGGTTACGTTGCTGATTCCACCAAGGCTGATGCCAAGAAGTACCCCAAGCATGCCGCAACACAACTGTGCAGCAACTGTGCTTTGTTCCAGGGTAAGGCTGGTGATGCAGCTGGCGGCTGCCCGTTGTTCGCCGGCAAACAGGTTGCCGCTAAAGGCTGGTGCAGCGCTTACGCCAAGAAGGCATAAGCATCCCGCTGGGCTTGCCCGGTTCAAACAAAACCCACCCTTGCGGTGGGTTTTGTTTTTTGGGCCTAGCGCTGCGTTGTGTTGGTAAATTTTAGATAATCAGGGCATGAATCCATCACTCAACGCCGACGCGGCCGAACTCGCCAAATTTTCAGATATAGCCCACCGCTGGTGGGATACAGACGGCGAATTTCGCCCCCTGCATCAAATCAACCCCTTACGCCTTGCCTGGATGAGTAGCCTGTGTTCTCTTCAGGGCAAAACAGTTTTGGATGTGGGCTGCGGCGGTGGCATTCTGACCGACTCGCTGGCCCGCTCCGGTGCCCATGCCACGGGCATTGACTTGTCAACCAAAGTGCTGCGCATTGCCCAGTTGCATGCGCTAGATGCACAAACCGCCAACGTGAGCTATCGCGAAATCAGTGCGGAAGCTATGGCGCTGGAGCAGCCAGCGGGTTTTGACGTGGTCACTTGCATGGAAATGCTGGAACACGTGCCAGACCCGGCATCCGTTGTAAAGGCGTGTGCCACCTTGGTCAAGCCCGGGGGCTGGGTATTTTTTTCCACGCTGAACCGCAATCCGATGTCATTTTTACAGGCCATTGTGGGCGCCGAGTACGTGCTGAACATGTTGCCGCGCGGTACGCATGAATACGCCAAGATGATTCGCCCGAGCGAACTGGCCGCCTTTTGTCGTGCTGCTGGCTTGAACGTGTTGCACTCTCGTGGCTTGTCATTTAACCCGCTCACCCAGCGTTATTGGCTCAATGACAACACCAGTGTCAATTACCTGCTGGCAACTCAAAAGCCAACGGGCGCACAGGCGTGATTGCCAGAAATTCAGTGTTTCGCGATGTGCAGGCTGTGCTGTTTGATTTGGATGGCACCCTGATAGACAGCGCCCCCGACCTAGCTGCTGCCGCAGACGCTCTGCGCATCGCACGCGGTCTGCCTTCGCTGCCGTTGGCGCAGTACCGCCCCATGGCTGGCGCAGGCGCACGGGGGATGTTGGGGGTGGCATTTGGTATGACACCTGAGCACCCCGAGTTCAATGTCTTGCGCGAAGAGTTCTTTGGCAACTACGAGCGCTGCATGACTCAAAATACTCAAATTTTTGATGGCATACCTGCGTTGTTGCAGTCTCTCTCACGCCACGGTCTGCTTTGGGGTGTGGTGACCAACAAGTCAGAGCGGTTTACTCTGCCTTTGACACGGTCCATGGCCATGTTCGGATCGGCTGCTGCCATCGTGAGTGGTGATACCACGCCGCACACCAAGCCACATCCTGCACCCTTGCTGGAGGCTGCTCGCCGACTGGGTGTGGATGCCGCCCGTTGCGTCTATGTGGGCGACGATGAACGCGACATCGTGGCCGGTTTGGCCGCCGGTATGACGACCGTGGCGGTGACTTATGGCTATTTGGGGCAGCAAGCTGACACCAGTCAGTGGGGTGCCCACGCCACAATTAATTGTGGAAATGAACTCTTGTCGCTCTTGCAATTGGCGGCCTAGGCTTAAAATAGAAACCTTGGGGCTGCATTGGTTTCGACGTGGATTCGGACGCGCAGCAGGGCATGTCGAGCTGAATGCGCTCGTAAAACTGATTCAAAAAAACTAACTGCAAACGACGAACGTTTCGCACTCGCTGCTTAATCGCACGTGAGCCTC
>JBBQSS010000263.1:0-3648 GCA_038213665.1 Burkholderiales bacterium
GAGAAAGGTTACATCCGCGCCCAGACCATTGCCTATGAAGACTTCATTGCCTTCAAAGGTGAACAAGGCGCCAAGGATGCGGGCAAGATGCGCGCCGAGGGCAAGGACTACGTCGTCAAAGATGGCGACGTGATGAACTTCCTGTTCAGCTCATAATTTATAATAAACTAGGCTGTAGCCCTTGTGGAATAAGCGCAAGCAGCTATTGATTGTGTAGCGTATTGAGGCCTGTGGTTGCGCTGGGTTGAACACTGCAAAAGCGGGGCAGGAGCCGTGGACGACTGAAGCTGTGGTTCTTGATGTCGCGCCCCGGTCACTGTCCCGCTTCTGCCTTGCGCGGTGAGCTTGAAGGGCGTCAGGCGCCAAACATGCCCACGAGGGCCGCCGTCATGGTCAGGTAGCGGGCACCTTTGCCCACCGCCATGTAGGCCAGGCAGGGCCAGAACGGCAGTTTGAGCCAGCCCGCCACAGCGCACAGCGGGTCGCCCACGATGGGCAACCAGGCCAGCAGGCAGGCTTTCGGGCCCAGCCGCTCCAGCCATTCGAGCGCCCGCAAGTGGTGTTTGGAATGCTGGTGCCGCTCAATCACCTTGTGAGAGGCCAGGCCCATCCACCAGGTCACCGCGCCGCCCAGCGTGTTGCCGAAGGTGGCCACAGCAATGGCCGGCCAGAACAGGTGGGGGTTGAGTTCGATCAGGCCAAACACGACGGGCTCTGAGCCCAGCGGCAGCAGCGTGGCGGACAGGAACGACACCACAAACACCGAGCTCAGCCCGAATTTGGGCAAAGCCAGCAAGCTAAGGAGGTGTTCGAGCCAGAGTTCCATGGGTGGGCGAGTATAGGTTTGCGGCCAAACGCGGCGCAACCGGTGAGGCCTTCAGTTGCTGAAAATGTAGGCAGTTAGAATCCGTATCCCCGACTTTTCTTTGACTTTTTGCGCTTACCTCCACCTTGAACTTGAAACCGTTCGCATGAACATCGGCCCTTATTCTTTGCCCAATCGGTACTTTGTGGCGCCCATGGCGGGCGTCACGGACCGGCCGTTTCGCCAGCTTTGCAAGCGCCTGGGTGCGGGTTATGCGGTGAGCGAAATGGTGACCAGCCGGCCTGATTTGTGGGACACGCTTAAAACCTCCCGGCGCGCCAACCACGAAGGTGAGCCGGGGCCGATTGCGGTGCAAATTGCCGGCACCGAGCCGCAAATGATGGCGGATGCGGCCCGTTACAACATCGACCGCGGTGCCCAGATCATTGACATCAACATGGGTTGTCCGGCCAAAAAAGTCTGCAACAAATGGGCCGGTTCGGCCTTGATGCAGAACGAGCCGCTGGCGCTGCACATTGTGGCCAGTGTGGTGCAGGCCTGTGCGCCGCACGGCGTGCCGGTGACCCTGAAAATGCGCACGGGTTGGTGCCATAGCGAAAAAAACGCGGTGCAACTGGCGCGCGCCGCCGAAGACGCGGGGGTGCAAATGGTCACGGTGCATGGCCGCACCCGCGAGCAGGGCTACAGGGGTGAGGCCGAGTACGACACCGTGGCCGCCGTCAAAGCCGCTTTGAGGATTCCCGTGGTGGCCAATGGCGACATTGACAGCCCCGAGAAGGCCCGTGCCGTGCTGGCGGCCACCGGAGCCGACGCCATCATGGTCGGGCGCGCGGCGCAGGGGCGGCCCTGGATTTTTCGCGATATCTCGCATTTTCTGGCCACCGGCGATCATTTAGCCCCGCCGCTGGTGGCCGAGGTCAAACAGCTGCTGTTGGCGCACTTGCAAGACCACTACAGCCTGTATGGCGAATTTGCCGGCGTGCGCACGGCGCGCAAACACATTGGCTGGTATGTGCGCGAACTGCCGGGTGGCGAGATGTTTCGCGCCCGCATGAACCTGCTGGCCCACAGTCAGACGCAGTGGGCGGCGGTGGCCGATTTTTTTGATGAACTCAATGCGCGCATGGACCGCCTGCCAGCGCCTGCCGCACATAAAACCAACCAAAAAAGGGAGACGGTCGAATGAAACCCCTGCACATTGCAGACGCTGTACGCGCCAACCTGGAGAGCTACCTGCATGACCTGGGCGCCAGTGAGCCCAACGGCATGTACAACATGCTGGTCGCGGTGGTGGAAAAGCCGCTGCTCGAAGTGGTGATGCAGCACACCGACCACAACCAGTCCAAAGCTGCGCAGTGGCTGGGGCTGAACCGCAACACGCTGCGCAAAAAGCTGCTGGCGCATAAGCTCATTAATTGATAGCTGTTTGCGCAATATACATAAGGGCTAGAGCCCTATTTTCTATATAAAACCTGGTTTCTTTTCCAAATCATCCATGTCGTTGGCGCCACACCATGTCGTGCGATGCCACACCCCCTCCACTTTTCAACCCGCGCACCATGAACGCTTTAATTTCAGTCTCTGACAAAACCGGCATTGTTGAATTCGCCCAGGCCCTGCACGCGCTCGGCATCAAGCTCTTGAGCACCGGCGGCACCGCCAAATTGCTGACCGACCAGGGCTTGCCCGTGACCGAGGTGGCCGAGCTCACCGGTTTCCCCGAGATGCTCGACGGCCGCGTCAAAACCCTGCACCCCAAGGTGCACGGCGGCCTGCTGGCGCGTCGTGACCTGCCCGAGCACATGGCGGCCATCAAGGCGCACGGCATCGACACCATCGACCTGCTGGTGGTCAACCTCTACCCGTTTGAGTCCACCGTGGCCAAGGCCGGTTGCACGCTGGAAATGGCCATTGAGAACATCGACATTGGCGGCCCGGCCATGGTGCGCAGCGCCGCCAAAAACTGGAAAGACGTGGCGGTGCTGACCGACGCGTCGCAGTACGCCCAGGTGCTGGCCGAGTTGAAAGACGGTGGCTTGACCCTGAAGACCAAGTTCGCCCTGAGCGTGGCGGCGTTCAACCGCATCAGCCAATACGACGGTGCCATCAGCGACTACCTGTCGTCGATCGACTTTGAAGAAGGCGCCAGCACCCCCGTGCGCAAGCTCTTTCCGGCCCAGGCCAACAGCCAGTTCATCAAGCTGCAAGACCTGCGCTACGGCGAAAACCCGCACCAGCAAGCGGCGTTTTACCGCGACCTGTACCCGGCACCCGGCTCGCTGGTGACAGCGGTGCAATTGCAGGGCAAGGAGCTCAGCTACAACAACATCGCCGACGCCGACGCGGCCTGGGAATGTGTCAAAAGCTTTGACACACCTGCCTGCGTCATCGTCAAACACGCCAACCCCTGCGGCGTGGCGGTGGGTGCGGATGCGCTGGAAACCTACAGCAAGGCCTTTGCCACCGACCCCACCTCGGCCTTTGGCGGCATCATTGCCCTGAACTGCACGGTCGACGAGCGCGCCGCACTGCAAATGTCCAAGCAGTTCATTGAGGTGCTGATGGCACCCGCCTTCACGCCCGAGGCGCTGGCGGTGTTCAAGTCCAAGGTGAACGTGCGCATTTTGCAAATTGCATTGCCCGCCGGTGGCACCACCGATTGGGACAACGGCCGCAATGCCATGGATGTCAAACGCATTGGCTCGGGCCTGTTGATGCAAACTGCCGACAACCACATCCTCAAACTGGCGGACCTGAAAGTCGTCACCAAGCTGCAACCCACGCCTGAGCAACTGCAAGACCTGATGTTTGCCTGGACCCTT
>JBBQSS010000264.1:0-3647 GCA_038213665.1 Burkholderiales bacterium
AATGCGTGGGTCTTTGGCGGCCATGGCTTTCAGTCTGGCCGTCATGTGTGCGCCCAGCGTGCGGCTGCGTTCCAGCAGGTTTTCTTTCTCAAACACATCCAGCACGGCCAGCGCCGCAGCGCAGGCAATCGGGCTGCCGGCATAGGTGCCACCCAAGCCACCGGCGGCTGGGGCGTCCATCACTTCAGCGCGACCCACCACGCCGGAGATCGGGTAACCACCGGCCATGGACTTGGCCATGGTGATCATGTCGGGTGCCACACCGCTTTGCTCGATGGCAAACCAGGTACCGGTGCGGCCGGCACCGGTTTGAATTTCGTCGGCAATCATCAAAATGCCGTGTTGGTCACACAGGGCACGCAGGCGCTGCAAAAATTCGGTCGGGGCCACATTGAAGCCGCCTTCGCCCTGCACCGGCTCCACGATGATGGCCGCCACACGGCTGGCTTCGATGTCGTTCTTGAAGATCAACTCAATGGAGGCAATTGAGTCGTCCACACTCACGCCATGCGCGACGTTGGGAAACTGGGCGTGGAAAATTTCGTTCGGGAAGGGGCCGAAGCCAAGCTTGTAAGGGGCCACCTTGCCCGTCATGCCCAGGGTGAGCAGGGTACGGCCATGGTAGCCGCTGGTGAACGCAATGATGCCGCTGCGCTTGGTGTAGGAGCGGGCAATCTTGATGGCGTTCTCAACCGCTTCGGCACCGGCCGTCAAAAACAGCGTTTTCTTGTCAAAGTTGCCCGGCGCCAGAGCGTTGATGCGCTCTGCCAGTTCCACATATGACTCGTACGCCAGCACCTGGAAGCAGGTGTGGGTGAAGCAGTCAATCTGTTCCTTGACAGCCTGCATGATCTTGGGGTGGCAATGACCGGTGTTGAGCACGGCAATGCCACCCGCAAAGTCAATGTAGCGCTTGCCTTCCACATCCCACACCTCGGCGTTTTTACCGCGGGCAATGAACACTTCGTGACTTTGGCCAACGCCACGGGGAATGGCGGCTGCACGGCGGGCCATCAGGGCGGCGTTGGTTTTTTGAGTCTTGGTAAGCATGGGTGTTACTCCTGAACAGTGGGTTGGCGTTGATAAAGTGACGTGACTGTAGTGGTGATGTGACCTTGCAACCATATACAGTTGGGTCTTTTTTGAGGATGCACTGTGCAGCTTGCGCGGCCAGTACATACAAACCCTAAGCCACCCATGTTCACGCTCAACCCTCAAAGTGCCACACCTTTGGTGTTGCAAATCGTGGCGGGCTTTTGTGCCGCCATAGACCGCAGCGAGCTGCGCCCGGGCTCCAAGGCACCGTCGATTCGCCAGTTTGCCCATGCCCAAAACGTCAGCGTATTCACCGTGGTGGATGCCTACGACCGGCTGGTGGCAAAGGGCTACTTTGCCTCCCGGCCGCACTCGGGCTTTTTTGTCAAACAGCGACCCACCTCGGTCACTGAACTGCCGGGTCACGGACCCAACTTCAGTTTTGATTCGATGTGGTACTTGCGGCGAATTTTTGAGAACCGCGCCCTGCGCATGAAGCCTGGCTGTGGCTGGTTGCCGGGTGACTGGCTGTTTCAGGATGGGGTGCGTCGGGGGCTGCGCAGTTTGGCCGCAGAAGATGTGGATCTGAGTGGCTACGGCGAACCCAAAGGTTACCTGCCACTGCGCAAACTGGTGCGGGAGCTGCTGGCCGAACAAGAAATCGCCGTCACCGCCGAACAGGTGTTACTCACCCAGGGCTCCAGCCAGGCCATGGACCTGGTGGCGCGCCGCCTGGTGCGCCCAGGGGACGCCGTGCTGGTGGATGACCCCGGCTACCCCAACTTGCTGTTTTCATTGCGCTTTTTGGGCGCTCGGCTGATCGGTGTGCCGCGCACGCCTGCCGGGTACGACCTGGCCGAACTGGAGCGCCTGGTGATTGAGGAGCGCCCCAAAGTATTTTTTACCCAGCCGCGCCTGCAAAGCCCCACCGGTTCGATTGCCCAGCTGTCGCACCTGCACCGGGTAATGCAGTTGGCCGACAAGCACGATTTTTTGGTGGTTGAGAACGACATTTATGCGGACCTGGACCCCGAGCCCCGCCCCTCGCTGGCCAGCCTGGACCAGTTGAATCGGGTGATCTACATCAGCAGTTTTTCCAAAACCATTTCACCCAACATCCGGGTCGGCTACCTGGCGGCGAATCCGGATTTGCTGGAAGACTTGGCCCAATTGAAGATGATTTCGGGTCTGACCTCCAGCGAGTTCAGCGAGCGCTTGGCTTACGAAGCGCAGACCGATGGACGCTGTCGCAAGCATGTCAAAGGTTTGCGTGAAAGGCTGGCCAAAGCGCATGTGGCAGCCGCCTCGCAACTGCTCAAAGTGGGTTTCGAGATCTTTTGTGAGCCCAAGGCGGGTATTTTTCTGTGGGCACGTCATCCGGCCATCGCCGATTCGGCCGAGTTGGCCTACAAGGCCACCGAGCAGGACATTTTGCTCGGCCCGGGCCATTTGTTCAGCCCGGATTTGCAGACCAGCCCATGGCTGCGTTTTAACGTGATCTTTTGTGACGAGCCCGCGCTCTACACCTTTTTGGGTGAGCAATGCAAAGCTGGCTGATCCCCTAAAATTGACTGTTTTGGCACCCGTGCGCAGCCTTGTTTTGTGTCAACACGCTTGCAGTCGCCATCCTTTACCTTGTCAACCAGGTTTCTTAACCCATGAATCCAACCACCAAGCCGGTCACCGTTGCCGACATCCGCAAGACTTTTCTTGAATTTTTTGCCTCCAAGGGCCACACCGTGGTGGCCAGCAGCCCGCTGGTGCCCGGCAACGACCCCACCCTGATGTTCACCAACTCTGGCATGGTGCAATTCAAGGACGTGTTTCTGGGCACCGACAAGCGTTCTTACGTGCGCGCCGCCTCGGTGCAAGCTTGTTTGCGTGCCGGCGGCAAACACAACGACCTGGAAAACGTGGGCTACACCGCGCGCCACCACACGTTTTTCGAGATGCTGGGCAACTGGAGTTTTGGCGATTATTTCAAGCGCGACTCGCTCACATGGGGTTGGGAGCTGCTGACCCAGGTCTACAAACTGCCCGCCGACAAGCTCACCGCCACCGTCTACATCGACGACCAGGAAGCCTATGACATCTGGACCCAGGAGATTGGCCTGCCGCCCGAGCGCGTGATCCGCATTGGCGACAACAAGGGCAAAAAATACGCCTCTGACAACTTCTGGATGATGGCCGACACCGGCCCCTGTGGCCCTTGCTCCGAGATTTTTTATGACCACGGCGACCACATCCCCGGCGGCCCACCCGGCAGCCCCGGCGAAGACGGCGACCGCTTCATTGAAATCTGGAACCACGTGTTCATGCAGTTCGACATGCAGCCCGATGGCAGCCTGAACAAACTGCCCGCACCCTGCGTGGACACCGGCATGGGTCTGGAGCGCCTGGCGGCCATCTTGCAACACGTGCACAGCAACTATGAAATCGACATTTTTGCTGCGCTGATCAAGGCCGCGGCGCGTGAAACCCATTGCGCTGACTTGGGCAACAACTCGCTCAAGGTGATTGCCGACCACATTCGCGCCACTGCATTTTTGGTCAGCGACGGCGTGCTGCCGGGCAACGAAGGCCGCGGTTATGTGCAGCGCCGCATCATTCGC
>JBBQSS010000265.1:0-3585 GCA_038213665.1 Burkholderiales bacterium
GCGATCCTTGACGCCGTCTTCAGGCAAGACCCCAAATCCCGCGTGGCCGCAGAAACCCTGTGCAACACCGGCCTGGTGGTGCTGGCAGGTGAGATCACCACCAACGCCAACGTCGACTACATCCAGGTGGCGCGCGACACCTTGAAACGCATCGGTTACGACAACACCGAGTACGGCATTGACTACAAAGGCTGTGCCGTGCTGGTGGCCTACGACAAACAAAGCAACGACATTGCCCAGGGCGTGGACCATGCCAGTGACGACCACCTCAACACCGGTGCCGGCGACCAGGGCCTGATGTTTGGCTACGCCTGCGACGAAACCCCAGAGCTGATGCCTGCGCCCATCTACTACGCGCACCGCCTGATGGAGCGTCAGGCCCAGTTGCGCAAAGACGGCCGCCTGCCGTTTCTGCGCCCCGATGCCAAGAGCCAGGTCACGCTGCGGTATGTCGACGGCAAGCCGCACAGCATTGACACCGTGGTGCTGTCGAGCCAGCACAGCCCCGAGATGAGCGACGGCGCAAAAATGAAACCGGCCTTCATTGAAGCGGTGATTGAAGACATCATCAAACCCGTCCTGCCCAAAGAGTGGCTCACCGCCGACACCAAGTACCTGATCAACCCCACCGGCCGCTTTGTGGTGGGTGGCCCACAAGGCGATTGCGGCCTGACCGGGCGCAAGATCATTGTCGACACCTACGGCGGCGCCTGCCCACATGGCGGCGGTGCCTTCAGCGGCAAAGACCCAACCAAGGTGGACCGCTCGGCCGCTTACGCCGCGCGTTACGTGGCCAAAAACATCGTTGCGGCCGGGCTGGCACGCCAGTGCCAGATTCAGGTGGCCTACGCCATTGGCGTGGCCAGGCCGATGAACGTCACGGTGTACACCGAAGGCACCGGCGTGATCCCCGACGACCAGCTCGCGGTGCTGGTGAATGCACACTTTGACCTGCGCCCGCGCGGCATCATCCAGATGCTGGATTTGTTGCGTCCGATATACGAAAAAACCGCCGCCTACGGCCACTTTGGCCGTGAGGAGCCCGAGTTCTCCTGGGAACGCACCGACCGCGCCCAGGCCTTGCGCACGGCAGCGGGCTTGTAAACCAAGGGACTTTCACGCACCAAGCCCAGGTCAGCCCGGGCTTTTTCATCCGTCTTATGACCGCACTGGCACCGTCCTCCAAAGAGCGACAAAAATCATGGCTTATCCTGGCAGCACTTTGGCTGCTGCTGTTGCTCTTGGCCGCCCTCAGACCCCTGGCGGTGCCTGACGAAGGGCGCTACGGCGAAATTGGCCGCTGGATGCTGATGAGTGGCGACTGGCTGACACCGCGCCTGAACGGCATTGCGTTCTTTCACAAGCCCCCGCTGCTGTATTGGCTGGAGGCCATCAGCCTGGCCACTTTTGGCGTCAATGCGTTGGCCTTGCGCCTGGTGCCCGCCTTGCATGCCGGGCTGATGCTGACCGCGCTGTACCTGGCGGCGCGCCACATCAGCACCGAGCCAATAGCCCGCCGCGCGGCCATCATGCTGGGCACCGGCCTGGGGTTTTGGGTGGGTGGCCAATATGTCAACCACGACCTGCTGGTGGCCACCTGGATCAGCCTGGCCATTGGTTGTTTTGCATTTGCCTTCATGGCTGGTGACAAACCCAATGCCTGGCTGGCCCGGTTGGGTTTTCTGGCTTGCGCGCTGGGCGTGCTGAGCAAGGGCCTGATTGGCATGGCGCTGCCTGGCCTGGTGCTTCTGATCTGGCTGATCTGGACACGTCAGTTCAAGAAAATCCTGCTGTTACCCTGGCTCAGCGGGCTGACCCTGTTTGGCTTGGTGGCCCTGCCGTGGTTTGTGCTGGCGCAACAAAAGTACCCGGATTTTTTCAACTACATGTTCATCGGGCAACAATTCAACCGCTACACCGCCGCCACCTACAACAACCCGCAACCCTGGTGGTTTTACCTGCTGGCACTGACCCTGGTGTTGTTTCCCTGGCTGTTTTTTGCCCTCGGACAGCTGCGCCGGGTGACCGCCATGACACTGACCTCGGCCATCGGCATGGACCAGGCCTGGTGGCGCTTGTGCTGGACCTGGGTGCTGGCCATTTTGGTGTTTTTCTCGATTCCGAACTCCAAGCTGGTGGGCTACATCCTGCCGGTGCTGCCGCCGCTGGCCTTGCTGGCTGCGCTGGGCTGGGAACGCACCATGTCGCGCCGGACGCATGCAAAGAAGTGGTTTGTCGGCCTCTGCCTGATGAATCTGGCGATTGTGCTGGTGCTGTTGCGCCAGGTGGGTGAGGTCACAAAAACCGGCCGCTCGAAAGACGTGGCCGAAGTGCTGGCCTGCGCGGCGAGCCCCGGCGACAGGTTTTATGTGTCGGGCGCCTACCCCTACGATTTGCCGTTTTACGTGCAAACCACCCAGGCCATGATCGCCGTGGAAGACTGGCCCACGCTGCGTGAAAAGTCGGGCGACGGCTGGCAGCGCGAGCTGTTTGAGGGGGCCGACTTTGATGCTCAGGCAGGACAGGTGTTGCAACCCAAAGCGGTGTTGGCGCGCGTGGCGCAGACCCCGGGCCACTGGTTTGTCACGCGCTCGGGCAACCCCATCGTGGAGAACACGCCGGGCTGGACGCTGCATTTCAAGGGCAACGGCTGGAATTTGTACCGATCGGGCAGTGCCACATCCGACGTTGCTGCGACGGTTCAACCGGCCTTGTCGGCACACACAAGCTTCCCGGGCTGCAAGACAACATCCCAATAGTTCGAATCGATCACTCGCATGCAACGGACCATTTTTTCAACCCCGGTCGTCAATCACCTGCTGCGCGCTGTCTCATGGACGTTTCTGAAACTGGCGGGCTGGAAAGTGCTGGGCGCCTTGCCGGTGCAAGCCCAAAAAAGTGTCTTTATTGCCGCTCCGCACACCAGCAACTGGGACCTGCCCTACACGTTGATGGTGGCGTTTGTGTTGCACCTGAACATCTGCTGGATGGGCAAGGCCAGCATCTTTCGCTTTCCCTTTGGGCCGTTGATGCGTTGGCTGGGCGGCATTGCCGTGGACCGGTCCAAGGCCAGCAACCAGGTGGCGGCCTCTGCGCAGGCCATCCTGGACGCACAAGGCCCCTTGCAACTGATTGTGCCGCCCGAAGGCACACGCAGCAAAACACGCAGTTGGCGCACCGGCTTCTACCACATTGCTGTGGCCGCGCAGGTGCCGATCGTGCTGGCCTACATGGACTATGAGCGCAAGATCAGCGGCCTGGGCCCCATGTTTGTGCCCACCGGCGACCTGGAAGCCGACATGCGAACCATCAAGGTTTTTTACGCACCTTTCAAAGGCAAGAACGCCACGCAGTTTCAGGCTGATTGACGCGCAGGCATCAGCGGCGGGAAAGCCGATGGCCTCGTTTTTGTCAGAGCGCGCTGATCGGTAGTGAAAATCCCGACTGCTCAGCGCATGCGTGTGCGAGGCTTTAGGCCGATCAAGGCGTCACCATGCTGATCATCCGGTTTTGTATTGACATAGTTAATACAAATGCTAGTATCGCTCCATGGACATCCATTTTGAATTCAACGGAATGTCATTT
>JBBQSS010000266.1:0-3570 GCA_038213665.1 Burkholderiales bacterium
GTGGTTCACCTTCTCTTACGCGCCGATTGCCCACATGGTGTGGTTCTGGATGGGCCCTGATGCCTACACGGCGGCTGAGCTGGTGGATGGCCTCAACGCCAAAGCGGGTTACATCTGGCAATCTGGCGCGCTGGACTTTGCCGGCGGCACGGTGGTGCACATCAACGCCGCTGTGGCAGGTCTGATTGGTGCCTACATGGTGGGCAAGCGCGTTGGTTACGGCAAAGAATCCATGGCGCCTCACAGCCTGACCATGACCATGGTCGGTGCCTCGCTGCTGTGGGTGGGCTGGTTTGGTTTTAACGCCGGCTCTGCGCTGGAAGCCAACGGTTTTGCTGCCCTGGCCTTCATCAACACCTTTGGTGCGACTGCGGCTGCGGTGCTGGCCTGGTGCATCGGTGAAGCGCTGATGAAGGGCAAGGCGTCGATGCTGGGTGCTGCATCGGGTTGTGTGGCGGGTTTGGTTGCCATCACCCCGGCTGCTGGCAATGTCGGCATCGGCGGTGCGTTGGTCATCGGTTTCCTGTCCGGCTTTGCTGGCCTGTGGGGTGTGAACGGCCTGAAGAAACTGCTCGGTGCTGACGACTCGCTGGACGTATTTGGTGTGCACGGTGTCTGCGGCATCCTGGGCGCTATCCTGACCGGCGTCTTCAACAGCCCAGCCCTGGGTGGCCCTGGTTATGTGGCCGATTGGGTCACTGCCAGCATGGTGACCCAGGCTGACTACTCCATCGCGGCCCAAGTCTGGGTTCAAACCAAGGCGGTGTTGATCACCGTGATCTGGTCCGGCGTGGTGTCCTTCGTGGCCTACAAGATTGTTGACCTGACCATTGGCCTGCGTGTGCCAGAAGAGCAAGAGCGCGAAGGTCTGGACATCACGTCCCACGGCGAAACGGCTTACAGCCGTTAACCGGCAAGGCGGCTGCAGGCATCAAGGGCCTGCAGCCGGGTGGTTTATTTGCTGTCCTTGAGGTTTAAAACCCACCCAGCTTCGGCCTAGCCATTACATTAAAGTGTTGATGGATTTTTAGCAGAATTGGGGCATTGATTCAAGGTCGTATCTGTAGTGGATACGACCTTTTTCTTCGTCGGTGCTTGGCTATTTTCGGGCGAATGCCGCCGGATATTCGATGCTCAACGACTCGTAGATTTGCGCCGTAAGTCATCAAGTGAAGTAAAGAATATCTTCCAAGGCCCGTGGCCGGTACGGTGGTCAGCGCGGTTGCCTTGGGCGGTCTCAAGCGCCCGTTGAGCGCAGTGGCCGCTAGGCTGACCTGGCGTCAGGCACAATCAATGCTCAGGAGAGCACACACATGACCATCGCACCCTCACACGAAGCTTGGCACAGCGTCACCCCCCACGTCTGCGCCCTGGGAGAGTCACCGTTTTGGCACCCGCACGAGCAAATGCTGTACTGGGTCGACACCTCGGGCAAACAAATTCTGCGTGCCAATGTGTACATGGGCACCGTGGAGACCTGGGATGTGCCCAGCGAGCCCGGCTGCATCGCGCCGGCGGCCAGCGGCGGCTTGGTGATGGCGCTGCGCGACGGCGTGTTTCGCGCGCCAGCGTGGGGCGGACCCTTGCAGCGCATTGCCACGCTGGGCTACGACCCCACCTACCACCGCGCCAACGATGGCAAGTGCGACACACTAGGCCGCTTTTGGGTTGGCACCCTCGATGAAACCCGCACCGAGCACAACGCGGCCCTGTTTTGCGTGGACGCGCGCGACCTGGCCACAACCGGTGCAGCGCAGGTCAGCCGCATGTGCAGCCCGGACGACCTGCCCGTCAGCACCGCCAACGGCCTGGCCTTCAGCCCCGACAACCGCACCCTGTACTGGGCCGACACGCCCAGTCACACGGTGTGGGCTTGGGACCTTGACCTGGCCCGCAACGCCCTGAGCGCCCGGCGCGAATTTGCCAGCTTCAAACCCAAGCCAGCGGCCTGGTTGTCAGAGCCATCAGACGCGCTCAATGGCGGCTACCGGGGTCGCCCGGACGGTGCCGCAGTAGATGTGCAAGGCAACTACTGGGTGGCGATGTTTGAGGGTCGGCGCGTGTGCCAATTTGCGCCCGACGGCGGCCTACTGGCCGAATTTTCTGTGCCGCTGCAATGCCCCACCATGCCTTGTTTTGGCGGCGAAGACCTCAAAACTCTCTACCTCACCAGTGCCCGGCACCACCGCCATGCCAAGGAATTGGCCGCTTTTGCGCTGTCGGGCCAGGTGCTGTCCATGCGTGTTGATGTCGCCGGTTTGCCGGTCAATTTTTTTGTCGATTGACACTGACAATCCGCAATGTCTGTGGGCTTGCCGCCAGACGATAGCCTCACACGCCAACCCGCACGGGCTAAACTGTGCAGCCCTTATTTCATTTCCTCTAGGAGTTCTCATCATGTCCGAAGCCCTTCAACTCAGCAAAGAAAAACTCATCAACGACCTGCACCAAGGCATTGCCGACTCGGAGGAAATGCTCAAACTCACCGCCGACGAAGTCAGCGCTGGTGCCGTGCAGTTGCGTCAGCGCGTGCGTGAGCGCATGAACCAAGCCAAAGCCGAGCTGATTCACCTGCAACAAGTTACGGTTGAAAAAGCCAAGGCTGCGGGCCATGTCACTGACGAGTTTGTGCACCAAAACCCCTGGAAATCCATTGGCATTGCCGCAGGCGTGGGCCTTGTGGTGGGCCTGTTGATCAGCCGCCGCTAAACCGTATGCCAGGCGCGAACGCCCCGGGTGGCCTGTTCGGCCAACTGCAGGGGTCGCTGGGCACGGTCATAGAGCTCTTGCGGGTTCGACTGGCCCTGCTGGGCACCGAGCTTGAACTTGAAAAACACCGCATCGGCATCGGCCTGTTCTGGGGCGCCCTTGCCGTGCTGAGCTTGACTGTGGCCACCGTGCTGTTCTGCGGCTTTGTGATCTTGCTGCTCTGGGACGGTTACCGACTGGCCGCCGTGGGTGTGCTGACGGTGTTTTTTTTCAGCATCGGCCTGCTTTTGCTTCAAGGTGCCCAGCGCAGGCTGCGCGCCAGTACCAACCTGTTCAGCGTGAGCCTGGCAGAGCTTGACCGGGACCGCGCTGCTTTTCAACCCGCCCCGCCCCATGCGCCCTGATGACGTGCGACTGCGCCAGCAGCTGCTGCTGGTTCGCAGCACCGAGTTGCGCGGCAACCTGAACCGCCAGCTGCAAGGCTTGCAGCGCCCGGCGGCGTGGCTGGATCAGTTCAACGCCGGCTTGGCCTGGCTTTACCAACACCCCCAATGGCCCGCCGTTGGCCTGGCGCTGCTGCTGATCCTCAAGCCCAGCCGCTTTGTCGTGTGGACTGGCAGACTTTGGTGGCTGTGGAAATCAGCCCAGCAATTGCGTCGCTTGCGTGATGCGCTGATGCTTCGCCTGAACCAGCCCTGACGCACAGGGCCCCTCCCTGACACTTTAGGTGATTTCCTGCGAAAAATATACCCATCTGACTTGTCTTTTTGTCCATCTGCTGCGTTGCAAAAACGGTTGTATAGCTCGCTATACGCCCATTTTTACGCCTTGCAGCTGAACAAAAATCCTGCGTCATCTGGG
>JBBQSS010000267.1:0-3493 GCA_038213665.1 Burkholderiales bacterium
GTTCAGCCAGCGCGCAGGTGTCAGCCACATTGCCCAGCTGGCGGGCGTAGTCCGCCCAGGCTGAGCTGGTGGCTATCAGGGGGGATGGATGGTGGTCAAAGCATTCAAAGCGCGGCTGGTCCAAGTGCGACTCGGCCTCTAACGCGGCACGCAAAACGGCATTGGCGAGTTGAAGGCGCTCTGCATCGTCTTGAATGGCACAACCGCGCAGCGCCAGAAGTGCCAATGCAGCTTCGTTGGCGGTCATGACCTGGCCCTGGGTGCGCACCAGCCTTTCCAACTGGTTGCGGATTTCGGTGAAGGCTGGGTTTTTGAGCCAACGCTCACGCGCCTTGATCAATGCTGCTGTGAGGATGCTGCGGTCCAGGCCCGTGGCTTGGGCTGAATCACCCAGGGTTGCCCAGGGTTGGGGCTGCTCAAGCCCAAGGTAGTGGGCCAATGCGGCTTCTTCAGGGCGGTCATCGCCAGCGGGTCGGCGGGGCAGGAGTTGAACTGCCAGTTCGTTGACGCTGATTGCGCCATCGTTGGAGACATCGTCTTCGGAATCATGCAGCGTGGTGCGGCCTTGGGTAAGGTCGGGGCGCAGGTGTGCCAGTTCTTTGGCTGTGAGGCGAATTTCTTTGCGAATCTTGTCGCTGACGCCGCGCAAATAACGAAAACGAACTCTGTCGACTGCGAGCAGTTCGCGTGCGTTATGGACCGCCATGCGCTCCAGTACGTCTTGGGCCTCCAGGGAGTACCCCAACTCGGTCATGGTGGTCGTGGGCGTTGCTGTGAGTGCGATAGCCTCAAAGCCTTGTGCTTGGGGTGGGTGCTGGGTTTGGCTGGAGGCAAAGATGGCGCGCCAGGCGCGCAGCATTTCTTCGGCGTTGTCAAAACGCTCTTTGAACTCGCGTTTGAGTGCTTTGGCAAAGAATGCGGTGAAGCCTTCGCGGGTGACCGGGTCAAACACGTCGCTGGCGATGGTGGCTTCGACATCCAACATGGCTGGAGACGTCTGCCCATCACCCCAAATGGGGGGCTTGCCAACGGCCATTTCGTACAAGGTGACGGCCAAGGCAAAGCGCTCGGCATACAAATCCCAACGTGGTGGCTTGCGCGCGCTGAGGAATGGATCAAGGTAGGGGTGGGTACCTGCAGTGATGTTGTCGGCCGAGGTGCGGCACAAAGAGAAGTCGAAAAGCACCAGCTGCAGTTTGCGTGAGCCGCCTTCACGGATGCCAATATTTTCGGGCTTGATGTCGCGGTGGGCCACGCCTTGGTCTTCAAGGTGGTTGACCACCGCAATCAGCTCTTCGCCATAGCGCTGCAACAAATCGAGCTGCAAGCGTCCGTCTTCCTTGATTTTTTGTGCCAATGTTTTAGGGCCTGCGCTGCGCATCAGCAGAGCGGTACGACCGGCCACCGCTAGGGTGCGGCGGTGCTCAACAATGTTTGGGTGCCGCAGATTCTCCAGCACGTTACCTTCAGCAACCAGCCTGTCGTTGTGGGCCAGATCACACGCAACCTTGAGGATGAGGTCTTCCTGGGTGCCATCTTCGCGAACCAGGAGCACATCGCTTGACGAGCCGCGCCCCATGCGTTTGACGACAGTAAATCCTCCGTCCAGCCGGTCGTTTTGGACAGCGATGCTGGGGTCAACCGTGGCTTCTGGATCAGGGGTGGTGAGCTCTTCTTCTACCTTGACCAGGTCGTCCAAGAAGCCCTGAACCACGTCGTAGCGGGCCATGACGTCTGGGCAGGTGGCGAATTGAATGAGCTCCTGCAGGCGCATGCCGCAACCGTCCATGACGTCTGACAGGCGCAAGCCTTGCCCCTGCCGCAGCTTTTCTGCAAGGTCCAGTACGGAGCCCGCAGGGGCCTGGCCGGAGAACACGTGATACGCAATGGCACCCAGGGAAAACACGTCAAGACTCGGGCCATGGGTTGCGTCGGCACGATTGGTTTCGGGCGCGAGGTAAACCAGCCCTGGATCTTCAACGTAGTCTTCGACATGCTTTGTGCCTGTGGTGCGGTGCAACGTGTCAGGGTTGCCTGCATCGCGCGATGCAGTCTGCCAGTTCATCAGCTTTGGGGCCAAAGTGGTTCCATCAGCGCCATAGATCATGATGCTTTGCGGACCCAACGCTCGGTGATACAGATTCTTGCCGTGCGCGTATTTGAGGGTCTCGGCAATGTCACGCACCAGTTGCAAACGCTGATCGACTGTTAGCTGAGAGCCACGATCGCGTAATAGATGGTCTAGCCGCTGGGCCTTCGGGTCATGGTCGAACACCAGGGCAGGGCCCATTTCGGTTTCTTTGTAGTCATTGACTTTCAAGATTCCGGGGTGCGTGATGCCCTCCAGCACCTCAAATTCCCGGCGCGCCTGACGCACACGGGATGCGCGCGCTTCGGGGCTTGACGCATTGGCTACGGTGTAGATGCGGATGCGCCGCTGGACGCTCTCAAGGCTGATGTGCTGGCTCTGCCAGTCCTGAAAACCTTCGCCTTCGGCAATGAGTCTGATCAGCTTGTAGTCACCCACTTGGCGGTGTTTGTTCGAGGGTCGAATGCCTGCCTCTGCCAGGCCTCGTGCAATGGCGCGTGCCTGTTGACCATCCACCGTGTGTGCTGGGTTGGCGTTGATGCCATTGGTCAGGGCTGCGACGATGCCCGGGTCGTCGAACGCACCAGGCTGGCCACGCAGGTATGTGGCCGTTTTTGAAATGCCTTGAAGACGGTTTTTTAAGGTGGTTGAAGACAGAAAAATTGCCGGCTCTACAAACGGCAAGCGGATCTTGGATCTGGTAATTGAGGACTGACGGCGCAAAAGGCTCGCAAGCCGCTTGGATTTGCGGTTAGCCAGGATCAACGGGTTGTCATAGGTGTATTCGCGCCCGTCGGTCGTCCACGTCCAGGTGTGGGCGTCGCCATCGACAGTGCCTGGGCGGCTTTTGATCTCCACCAGGAAGAGGCCTGCGGGGGACAGGACCAGCGCATCGACTTCACTGATCTTGCCTTCGTCATCGATGAACTCGAAATTGGTCCAGACGTTCCATGGCTCGCGATCAGGCAGCTGGGATTTAAGCCATTCCAGTGCTTCACGTTCCCAGGGAAAATTGGACTCAGCAATGACGTGCCAGCGGTTACCGCTCATGCTCATGGTTGAACCTCAATGTTGGAGGGCACGATTTCAAACAGTTCGCCCACCTGGCAGTGAAAAAGTTGGCACAAGCGCTCCACCGCGGGCAGGTCTACGCGTGTCGCAGTCTCGTTGTACAGCGCTGTGATTGTGCTGCGGTTCAAGCCAGTGTTTTTTGCGACGTCGGAGATACGCAGCTTGTCTCGGCCCATCAGGATGGAAAGGTTGCAGCGGATCATTTTTTTTGGAATTTGTGTTGCGGGTGATGCGCAGAATAACAAAAACACGCGCTCCGCGCAACTCCGAGTATGTATTTAGATACAAATGAACCATGCGACCATGATCAGTATCGCAAAAGTCACGAGTTGG
>JBBQSS010000268.1:0-3465 GCA_038213665.1 Burkholderiales bacterium
CACCGGCAACAGCACGGTGCCCTCATAACCGTAATTGGCCAGGTTGCCTAGGGGCAGCTTGTGCGGCACGGGCCAGGCAATGTCGCCGGCCAGCACACCCACCGGCAGCGTCCAGCTGAGGGTGGTGGGCTGGCCGGAGTCACCCGAGTTCTTCCAGTAGGTGTGCCACTGTGGCTGGTGGCTGAGCTGCAAACCCACCCAAACGGTTTTGCCGGGGTCTGCACCGTCTGGCGCATGCGCCAACAATTGGGCTTTCACCTGCTCGGTGGTGATCACGGAATTTATGAAATTCTGGCTTCTAGCCCCCGTGGATATTGCGCAAGCAGCTATAAAAACAAGAGCGTACAAGGAGAGTTTAAGGCGTTTGGTAAAGGTCATAACTGTGTAAGAGGTTGGGGCGCTGGCGAAGTTCCATGGGGGGACTTGTGGGTCAGGCATGGTCCGACCTGGACGACAAGGCTCAGGTGGCACATGCGGTTCATGCAGCTGAGTCATCAGCCGGGAACAGCGACGGCTGATCCGCCTGCCTGGCAAACACCGCAGGCAGTTGGGTGGGGGCCTTGATGCGCAACTGCTTGTTGACATTTTCCTGGCCAAACACCACTTCAATGCGGGATGCACTCACACCAAACAGCGGCGCAAGAAAGCGCACCATGTGGTCAGTGGCTTTGCCGTTCAGGGGTTTGGCGGTGACGCTGACCTTGAGCTGGCTGCCCTTGGGCTTGCCGATGGCGTCTTTGCTGGCGCTGGGTTTGCCCAGAATGTTGACCACCAGCACATCGCCATCCCAGCCAAAAAAATCGCCGTCCTGGATGAACTTGGCCTTGTCGCGGCTCATGCGGCACCCGCGAAGACAGTGGCGCTGGATGGGGTTGGCGACGCGCCGGTGTGCAAGAAGTCTGGTGTCATGGCGCCCATTTTCGCCCCTGCACGACATCTGTTTTGAGTGGGTCCATGTGCATGGTTTGATAATGTGGGGTTATACGCTGTACATAAGACCAAAATTGGTCTCAACCGCTTGCAGCCCTTGCAAAAGTATTCACTTTTTAGACCCCAACGCCATGTCCAATTTGCCCGCCTGCCCCCAATGCACTCTTGAAAACACCTACCCTGACGGTGACCACTACGTCTGCCCGGACTGTGGCTTCGAGTGGCCCCATGCTGCTGCAGCGGCAGAGGGCGAAGCAGCCGGTGGCCCGATCAAGGACGCCAATGGCAACCCGCTGGCCGATGGCGACACGGTGATTTTGATCAAAGACCTGAAGGTCAAAGGCTCGTCCATCGTGCTGAAAAAAGGCACCAAGATCAAAGGCATCCGCCTGCCCGAAGGTGCCGGCGACCACGAAGTGGACTGCAAGACCGACCAGGGTGCTTTCATGCTCAAGGCCGAGTTCATGAAGAAAGCGTGACGCTTGGGCCAAGCCCGATCATTGATGAGCAACCATGCGGGCCACCTTGACGCCCTCGCCATGGAGGGCGACAGGGTTTACGCGATGATCAACCTATGACCAACACATGACCAACACATGACCAACACATGACCACCCCATCCAGATACTGGGCCGATCTCACGACGCAGGACTTTGCCCGCCTGATTGAGCGCGGCGAGGCGGCGCAGACCATCGCCGTGCTGCCGGTAGCCGCCATCGAGCAACATGGCCCGCATCTGCCGTTGCGTGTCGACACCGTGCTGGTCGACGGCATCGTGGCGGCGGCCCTGCCACAGTTGGCCGCTGATTTGAAGGTGCTGTTTTTGCCCACTCAAGCCGTGGGTTTGAGCCCGGAACACGCGCGTTTTCCGGGCACGCTCACACTCAAGGCCGAGACGATTTTGCGCTTGTGGACCGACATCGGTGAGTCGGTGGCGGCCGCAGGCATCCAAAAACTGGTGCTGTTCAATTCGCACGGCGGCAATGTGGGCGTGATGGACTTGGTGGCACGTGACCTGCGCGCCCGCCACGACATGCTGGTGTACAGCGTGAGCTGGTTCAACCTGCCTTTGTGCGATGCGCAGGGCGAGGACGTGAATGCCTTGTTCAGTGCCGACGAACACCGCTTTGGTATCCATGCCGGTGACATTGAAACCTCGATGATGCTGGCCCTCAGCCCGGCGCAGGTGGACATGGCGCAGGCGCAAAATTTTCATTCCACCGCGCAAGACCGGGCGCAGCGTTTTGCCATTCTGGGCAATGGCAAAAGCGCCAAGCTGGGTTGGCAGATGCAAGACTACAACCCGGCGGGTGCGGTTGGAAATGCGGCCAACGCCACGGCTGCCAAAGGTCAAGCGATGGTCAACGCGGCAGGGCGTGCGCTGGCCCGGCTGCTGGCAGAAGTTGACCAGTTAAGCGCTGAGACGCTGGTGCGCCATCCCGTGTGGCGTTAGCCTGGCAACCGTGCAACGCATGAATATCCCCTGCAGGAGCCCAGCCCTCTGGGCGAATAAGGCCTGTGACCATTGCGCATTCGCAAAAAAGCGCTGACGCCTGCGACGGCGCGTGTACCTACCGAGGTTCACCTGTCGAGGCGATTGCTATACAGGCCAATTAGGCGATCCGCTCTAGTCATTTTTGCTGCATTGCAACAAAAATACGTGCGCGGTCGCAGGTTTTCCCTATAATTCGGACCATGCTGCACTGCAACATAAACCAGACCACCTGGTTGACGCAGTGGCATGTACCCGTTAACCCCAACCCAAGGATTCCACCATGTTCATTACCGCTGACCAAATCGCTGCCACCAACAAAACCAACCTCGACGCCGCCCAGGGTTTGGCCGCCAAGTCTTTTGCTGGCTTGGAAAAGCTGGTTGAGCTCAACATGGCTGCTGCCAAGGCTTTGATGACCGAATCTTTCAGCCATGCCCAAGGCATGCTGGCCGCCAAAGACATGCAAGCCGCTGTTGCGCTGCAAACGGCCATGGTGACCCCCATTGCTGAAAAGGCCGTGTCTTACGGCCGCCACGCTTACGGCATTGCGGTGGAAGCCGGCGCTGAATTCACCAAGGCCATTGAAAGCAAGACCGCTGAAACCCAGAAAGCGCTCAGCGAAGCGGTTGAAACCGCAGTCAAGAACGCACCTGCCGGCAGCGAGCCTGTGGTGGCTGTGCTCAAGAGCGCCATGGCTTCCAGCCAGACCGCCATTGATTCGGCACAAAACTCCGCCAAGCAAGCTCTGGCCATGGCAGAAACCAACATGTCTGCCGTGACTGAGCAAGCCTTGAGCGCCGCCGCTTCGGTTGGCAAAAAGGCTTAATCGCTTTTTAGCCTGACGGCCATAAAAAAGGCACCTTCGGGTGCCTTTTTTATTGGCACCTGAGTTTAAGTCCCGCCTAAGGTGATTTCCTGCGAAAAATATACCCATCTGACTTGTCTTTTTGTCCATCTGCTGCGTTGCAAAAACGGTTGTATAGCTCGCTATACGCCCATTTTTACGCCTTGCAGCTGAACAAAAATCCTGCGTCATCTGG
>JBBQSS010000269.1:0-3431 GCA_038213665.1 Burkholderiales bacterium
GCGACGCAGGAGGCCACCAGTGGCCGCGCCATCATGTCCGACGTGATGCAGACCATGGATGACATCAGTATTTTTTCCAGCAAGATTGTGGACATCACCGCTGTGATTGACAGCATCGCGTTTCAAACCAACATCCTGGCGTTGAATGCGGCGGTAGAGGCCGCGCGTGCGGGTGAGCAGGGGCGTGGCTTTGCGGTGGTGGCCGCAGAGGTGCGCACCCTGGCCAATCGGTCGGCGCTGGCCGCCCGCGAAATCAAGGCGCTGATTGGCGCCTCAGCAGAAAAAGTCAAGCTCGGCACCGTCAAGGTGCATCAGGCACGTGAGTCCATGAACCACATTGTTGAATCGGTTGGGCGGGTGACTGACGCCATCGGAGAAATCCACGTGGGCAGCAATGCCCAGAGCATCAGCATTTCAAGCATCAACATGGCCGTCAGCAGCCTGGACCAGATGACTCAACAAAACGCTGCCGTGGTTGAAGAATCAGCTGCGGCAGCGCAAAACTTGCAGGATCAGGCCAGAGGCCTGAGAGACGTGGCGGGCAGGTTCAGATTGCCCACGCTGGCCTTGGCCCTGCGCTGATCTGCAGTGAGTGTTTCAGCCGTTGGCTGGCCGTCCGGTTTTGATGGCTGGAACGGCCTTGAGGGCGGCCAGCAAACTGGCATCTGACATGGCGGCCAAGGCCTTGATGCCGGCGCGAATCAGCTCGCCTTTTTTGATCGAATTGCCTAGCTTGCCACTGCGCTGCTTCAACTCTTCCAGAACCAGATACTCAAGCTTGGGGATGGTGAAGCTGTCACGGACCAGTTTTGGCTTCTTGGCCTTGAGCAGTTTCGTGCTCAGGGGTTTGGCAACCGGTGTGATGGGCGCCTGGGAGGCAGCTTTCACGGCTGGCTTGGTGGCGGCCCGGGCCGCCACCAAGGGTGCGGCGCTGACGGCGGGTGGGGTCACGGTTTTTTTTGCTGCGGGTTTTGTTGCCGATGTTTTTGTCGCAACGGTCTTGGCGACCGGCCGGGTTGCCGCCTGCCGTGTTTCTTTAGCCGCTGATGTAACCCCTGGCTTGACCGCGTCCGCCTCCGTGGCCGGGACCGGTTGCGCCACCTTTTTCACGGGTGTTTTCCTGATTTTTTTGGCCGCTGCCGGAGCTGCGGTTGCTGTTGCTGGCACCGTGTTGACGGTGTTTGGCTGATCTGCACTTGACGCCTCAGGTGCTTGCGGTGCGTCCGGTGCAGTTGCGACTTGGGTCTGCTCAATGGATGTCATGGTAACCTTTCTTGAATTAAACGGTTTATATAGTTTATACGGTTTTAAAGGCAGGTGTCAAGAAGATTAGCCAGCCACTGACACCGGGTGTTGGTAACATGCCTGCCTTGCGATCTTGGCCGGAAAACCCATGGAACACACAGCTTGGATGGCGGACGTGCTGCCTGGTTTTGAACAATGCACTTTGAACGGTCTCATGGCAGCAGATGGCCCGGCCCAGCCGGTGTTGGTGCGCCGGCGCTGCACCCAGCCGTCCACCCGAGCGGTGCTGTACGTGCATGGCTACGTCGATTACTTCTTCCAAACCCACCTGGCTGACTTTTTCAACCTGCATGGCCTGCATTTTTATGCGCTGGACCTGCGCCGCCATGGCCGCGCCCTGCGGGCGGGTCAGTTGCCCAACTTCACCCGCGACATCGACGAGTACCTGCAAGACGTGGACGCCGCCGTGCAGCTCATCCGGGGCGAAGAGCACATTGACTGGCTGCTGCTGAACGGGCATTCAACCGGTGGGCTGGTGGCGGCACTGTATGCGCACCGTGGCGCGCAACGCGCCGATGTGAATGCGCTGTGTCTCAACAGCCCGTTCTTCGACATGAACCTGCCGACATGGCAGCAATGGCTGCTGGAGCCCCTGTTATCGGCCATGGGTGCGTGGCTGCCGCGCCTGCGTTTGCCGGCCTCGCCAAGTTGTTACGGGGAAAGCCTGCACATCACTTGCCACGGTGCGTGGCGTTACAACACCGACTGGAAGCCCCTCTATGGGTTTCCGGTCTATGCCGGCTGGCTGCGCGCCATTCACCGGGCCCATGCCGAGGTGGCGCGGGGCTTGGCCATTCCATGCCCGGTGCTGGTGCTGCACGCCCGGCGCAGCGCCTGGCCCACCCAGTGGCATGTAGATGCCACCTGCACCGACATCGTGCTGGACGTGGCAGATACGGCGCGCCTGTCACCCCGTCTCGGACCGCAGGTCGAGGTGCAGGCTATTCCAGATGGCATTCACGACCTGGTGCTGTCAGGCCCTGAGCCCCGGCAAAAAACCTTTCAGGTCTTGCTGAGCTGGCTGACCCGGACCGGTGCAGTCAATGACGTGACGCCACGGGCGTAAGCCAAGCGACGGCTGGCACCCACATTTTTGAAAATTAAAGGACAGACATGGCACTTTTCTCGCAAGACAACCTGAACCCCGGTGTGCGCAAGCGCGAGGTGTTTGGCTGGGCCATGTATGACTTTGCCAACTCGGGCTACACCACGGTGGTCATCACCGCCGTGTTTGCCGCGTATTTTGTCGGCGGGGTGGCGCAGGGCGCGCCTTGGGCCACGCTGGCCTGGACGGCGGCGCTCAGCGTGTCACACGCCATCGTGATGCTGACCATGCCCAGTCTAGGGGCCTATGCCGACCTGCGTGCCGCCAAGAAGCGTATGTTGATGGGGTTCACGGTGGGCTGCGTGCTGTCTACCGCAGCGTTGGCCTTGGTTGTGCCGGGAGGCGTGGCGCTGGCGCTGGTGCTAATTGTGGTGTCGAACACGTTTTACGCCTGGGGCGAGTCCCTCTCGGCGGCGTTTTTGCCCGAGTTGGCGCGTACCAACGCGCTGGGCCGGGTCAGTGGCTGGGGCTGGAGTTTTGGTTATTTTGGTGGCATGCTGGCGCTGGGCCTGTGCCTGGCTTATGTGCTGTGGGCGCAGGGCCGGGGCGTGCCAGCTGCGCAGTTTGTGCCGGTCACGATGTTGATCACGGCGGCCATCTACGGCGTTGCGGCGCTGGTCACCTTTGCCCTGCTGACCGAGCGGGCGCAGCCCAACCCGGCGGCACTGCGCCAAGGTGGCATGAAGGCGTCGTTGACGCAGTTGCAACACACCTTTCATCAGGCGCGCCAGTTCACCGATTTCATGTGGCTGATGGCCTGCGCCGTGGCTTACCAGGCTGGGGTGGCGGTGGCAATCACACTGGCGGCCATTTACGCCGAGCAAGTGATTGGCTTTGCGCCGCAGGAAACCATGGTGCTGATTTTTGTGCTGAACCTGGCCGCAGCGGCCGGCGCCTTTGCCTGGGGTTATTTGCAGGATATTATTGGGCATAAAGTGGCTCTAGCCCTTACGCTTATTGCGTGGGTAGCTACATGTGTGATAGCAGCTATGGCCGCCAGCAAGGGCGACTTCTGGTACGC
>JBBQSS010000270.1:0-3404 GCA_038213665.1 Burkholderiales bacterium
GGCACTGTGTGCCAATTCGCGGCACCGAGTTGATCGTCGGCTTGCTGCCAGTAATTGACCCCCACAGGCGTTCAAAAACCGGTCGTTTTATTGATGCTTCAAATCCAGCAACTTACCCGTCAATCAATCAACGCTCGCGAATCTGTGAGTTTTGGTGACGGCTTAACCACGCCCCGACAGCTTGCGTACACGCTGCCTGGTGCCTGGAAAGTACCCGCCCAAAGCCTCTTGTTGCCGCTCGTAAAACTCGAACCCCACCAGCATGTCTCTTTCAGCGCCTGCACTCAGTGCCTGAAATGGCGCACGCCGCTGTAAACCATGGCCACGCCACGCTCATTGGCCGCGTCAATCACTTCCTGGTCGCGCATTGAGCCACCCGGCTGGATGACACAGGTGGCGCCAGCATCGACCACCACGTCAAGCCCGTCGCGGAACGGGAAGAAGGCGTCGCTGGCCACGGCTGTGCCTTTGAGCGACAAGCCGGCATGCTCGGCCTTGATGCTGGCAATACGCGCAGAGTCCAGTCGGCTCATCTGCCCTGCCCCCACACCCATGGTCATGCCGCCTTTGCAGAACACGATGGCGTTGCTCTTGACGAACTTGGCAAGGGTCCAGGCAAACATCAGGTCTTGCAGTTGCTCAGGCGTGGGTTGCAGCTTGGTGACGACTTTCAGGTCCGCCAGTTTGAGGATGTGGTTGTCGGCAGTCTGCATCAACAGGCCAGAGCCAATGCGTTTGACATCCATGGCATTTCGGCCGTTGTCCCAATCGGTGGTGCCACCGGCGGGCAATGCAATTTGCAAAATGCGCACGTTCACCTTGGACTTGAACACCGCCAGCGCCTCGGGCGTGAAGGCCGGTGCCATCAGCACCTCAATGAACTGCTTGGCCATTTGCAGCGCGGCCCGCTCGTCGACCGTGCAGTTCAGGGCAATGATGCCGCCAAAGGCAGAGGTGGGGTCGGTGGCAAAGGCCTTGCTGTAGGTTTCCAGCGCATCCGCACCCACCGCCACGCCGCAGGGGTTGGCGTGTTTGACGATGACGCAGGCCGGTGTGTCAAAGCTTTTCACACATTCCCAGGCCGCGTCGGCATCGGCGATGTTGTTGTAGCTGAGCTCCTTGCCCTGCAATTGCACCGCTGTCACCAGCGAGCCGGGTGCCGGGTACAGGTCGCGGTAAAACGCCGCTTGCTGGTGCGGGTTTTCACCGTAGCGCAGGTCTTGCAGCTTGATGAACTGGTTGTTGGCCTGCGCAGGAAAGAGCTTGCGCACGGGGGTGCTGGCGCGTTCTTCAAAGTCGATCGACGACAAATAGTCGCTGATGGCACCGTCGTATTGGCTGATACGGTTGAAGGCGGCCACGCTCAGGGCAAACTTGGTCTTGCGCGTCAAACCGCCGTCTTTCAATTCAGCCAGCACCTGCGCATATTGCGTTGCATCGGTCAGCACCGCCACGTCTTTCCAGTTTTTGGCGGCGCTGCGCACCATGGCCGGGCCGCCAATGTCGATGTTCTCAATCGCGTCTTCCAGCGTGCAACCGGTCTTGGCCACGGTGGACTCAAACGGGTAGAGGTTGACCACCAGCAGGTCGATGGTGTCAATGCCGTGCGCCTTGATAGCCGCCATGTGTTCAGGCAGGTCACGACGCGCCAGCAGGCCGCCATGCACCTTAGGGTGCAGGGTTTTGACGCGACCGTCCAGCATCTCTGGAAAACCGGTGAGTTCGGCCACTTCGGTCACGGGCAGGCCCTGGTCGGCCAGCAACTTGGCGGTGCCGCCAGTACTTAAAAGCTTGATGCCGAGGGCGTGCAGCGCTTGGGCAAATTCAACAATGCCGGTTTTGTCGGAGACTGAAATTAAAGCGTTCATGGTGCGTGGGTTGAAAAGTGGATGGGGTGTGGCATCGCACGACATGGCGTGGCAGCAACGACATGGATGATTTAGAAAAGAAACCAGGTTTTATATAGAAAATCGGGCTGTAGCCCTTATATATATTGCGTGAACAGCTATCAATTAATGAGCTTATGCTCCAGCAGTTTTTTGCGCAAAGTGTTGCGGTTCAGTCCCAGCCACTGCGCGGCTTTGGACTGGTTGTTGTCGGCGTGCCGCATCACCACTTCAAGCAGAGGTTTTTCTACCACCGCGACCAGCATGTTGTACATGCCATTGGGCTCGCTGCCGCCCAGGTCGTGCAAGTAGCTCTCAAGGTTGGTGCGCACAGCATCTGCAATGTGCAGGGGTTTCATTCAACAGTCTCCCTCTCGTGATTGGTATTTTTTTCGGCAAGCGCTGGCAGGCGGTCCATGCGCGCATTGAGTGCATCAAAATAATCCGCGACTGCCGCCCATTGCGTCTGGCAGTCCGGCAGTGTGTTCATGTGGGCGCGAAACGCCTCGCCACCAGGCAGCTCGCGCACATACCAGCCAATGTGCTTGCGCGCCGTGCGCACGCCGGCGAATTCGCCATACAGGCTGTAGTGGTCTTGCAGGTGCGCCAGCAAAAGCTGCTTGACCTCAGCCACCAGCGGTGGCGCCAAATGCTCGCCGGTGACCATGAAATGTGCGATGTCGCGAAAAATCCAGGGTCGGCCTTGCGCCGCGCGGCCGATCATGACGGCGTCGGCTCCGGTGGCCGCCAGCACGGCGCGGGCTTTCTCAGGGCTGTCAATGTCGCCATTGGCCACGACGGGAATCTTCAGCGCGGCTTTGACGGCGGCAATGGTGTCGTACTCTGCCTCGCCACGGTAGCCCTGCTCGCGGGTGCGACCGTGCACTGTGACCAGTTGCACGCCAGCAGCCTCTGCCGCACGCGCCAATTGCACTGCGTTTTTCTCGGCATGACACCAGCCGGTGCGCATTTTGAGGGTCACCGGCACGCCATGCGGCGCACAGGCCTGCACAGTCGCCGCCACAATGTGCAGCGCCAGCGCCTCGTCTTGCATCAGGGCTGAGCCAGCCCACTTGTTGCAGACTTTCTTGGCCGGGCAACCCATGTTGATGTCAATGATCTGGGCGCCGCGGTCGATGTTGTAGCGGGCCGCGTCCGCCATCATCTGCGGCTCGGTACCCGCAATCTGCACGGCAATCGGCCCTGGCTCGCCTTCATGGTTGGCACGCCTTGAGGTTTTCAGCGTGTCCCACAAATCAGGTCGGCTGGTCACCATTTCGCTCACCGCATAACCCGCCCCGAGCCGCTTGCACAATTGACGAAACGGCCGATCAGTCACCCCGGCCATGGGGGCGACAAAATAGCGATTGGGCAAAAAATAGGGGCCGATGTTCATGCGAACAGGTTCAAGTTCAACAGGCAAAAGGGGGAAGAAAGTTTCAAGATCAGTAGGAGTGCGAGATTCTAGCTGCCTAAAATTTCAGCAACTGAAACCCTCACAGCGTGCGTCAGGCACGA
>JBBQSS010000271.1:0-3391 GCA_038213665.1 Burkholderiales bacterium
GCTTCCCACGCTGGCAGGGTGCCGCTATGGGCGTTGGCTGTTGATTCTTCGCTCCACAGTCGGGCCAACACATCGCGCAGGGAGTGTCCAAGGGCCCGCTGGGGATTTTTCAATCTGTAAAGCCGCAAAAAATGGCTGTTAAGGTTGGTGATGGAGCCATTCAGGTTGGTCACCATCATGCCTTCAGCGACATGCTCCAGTGAGGTTTGTTGGGTGCCTGTTTGCTTGTCGGTTGACGTGGTGGTGTTGGTTGCCGAGCTGGCAAGGGTGGATGCATTGGGCGCTGAAATCTGCACCCATATACGCACTCGGCCGGCTCCTTCAGGCAGCGGTTGTGAAGCTACGCGCAACCAGCGCTCATGGTGAAAAAAAACAAATGGGCGACTCTGCGTGCGGTGGCGTGCCAGTCCGTCTGCGATGAATTGCGCGATGTGGACCATTTCCGTAGGAATCAAGCGCTGGGCATAAAAACGTTGCAGGTTGTGACGGTAGTGTTCACCAACCCTTACATGTCCGTCGTGCTCTGGAAATAGTTGCAAAAAAGTTGGATTCCAAAGCAGCGTGCAATCGTTGGCATCAAAAGCGCACATGCCCAAGCCCAAGTCGTTCAACAACTCAGAAAATACCGTCAATGACTCCATTCCAGTTGGTATATTTGGTGAATCCATATCTCAAGAACCGTGTGGCCGCATCGGGCTGCCCATGTTACAGGAGTTAACAATTTGCATCCATGGATGACTCGGCGAAGATAGCGAAAACTGGGCGAATGTCCACCTGGCTGCCGTGGTACGACAACCAACCGCCAACCGCCAACCGCCAACTAGCACAAGCGCAAGCCGTCACTGAATTTTCACATCTTCATGGTGGTGGGGTCACTCTGGCATCGGTGGTGGTCTTACCACGGGACAAGTGGCGAGGTGTTTGCAAGCTGGGCTCAGCGGACCGCCAAGGGGGTCACTTGGCCGCGTTCAGCCTTTTGACCCCCGCTACAAACCGCGCCAGCGTATTCGACAGCACGCCGCGTGGAATGGTGATCTCGATCAACTGAAACTTGCCGCGCGTCGCCATCGCCTTGTCCAGTGCGGCTTTGAGTTCAGCCCGCGTGCCCACGCGCACACCGTCGCCGCCCATGCCGCTGGCCATCTCGGCAAAACCCCAATGGTCCAGGTTGTTGAAGCTTGACTCGGGCTGAAAGGTGCGCAGCATCTCCCAGCTGGCGTTGTTGAACACCAGCACGATCGGGTCCCAGCCATAGCGCCGACAGTTGCCCAGCTCCCAGCCGGTCATTTGAAAAGCACCGTCACCCACCAGAATCAGCGGGCGCTCGCCGGTGGCGGCTTGCAGGCCCAAGCCGGCGGGCACGCCAAAGCCCATGGTGGCGTAGTAGCCGGGGGCCACCAGCGCGGTGTGTTTGATCTCCATGGCGGTGAACAGACAGTCGCCCATGTCGGAGGCAATCGGCATCTTGCCGTGCGCGGCCATCAGGTCGTTGACCGCGGTGGCGATGTCGGTGGGGGTGATGCTTTGGCCGTCTTTAGGCAAACCCGTCGGAAACACTTGGGTGGTCACGCTGAATACTTTGTCAGGCCCGGGCACACGTGCCAGCATGCGGTTCACCACCGCAGCCAGCGGCAGCTTGGCGTAGGTGTGGTAGCCAATGTTGACTTGGCCGTTGAGCGCCTGAATGGTTTTGCGCATGTCGATCTTGGTCTCGGACACGGCAAAGTTGGTGTCGCAGATGATCTCGCCCAGCAAAAACAGGCCGTCTGAGCTTTCAACCAATTGCGTCACTTCCGGAAAACCCGCCACCCCCATGTAGGTGCCCACCAGCGGCACGTCCTGGTCCGACAGCAGGCCGCGCCCCATGAAACTGGTGACCACCGGCAAGCCCAGGCGGCGCGACAGCGCAGCCACTTTGTCTTCCAGGCCATAGCGGCGCACTTCCACACCCGCCATCAATACGGGGGATTTGGCTTGTGCCAGCCGCTCCAGAATTTCGTCCACGCAGGCGTCGAGCGCGTCGGGGTCGACTTCGGTGGGTGGTTCAGGCAGGACCTCGGCACAGGCCACGGCCACCATGTCGCGCGGGATTTCGATGTACACCGGCTCGGAGTGGCGCAGGCAGCTGGCCAGCACGCGGGCAATGTCGGCCGGGGCGCGTTCGGCGTCGTCCAGGCGCACCTGGTCACAGGTGATTTCCTTGAAAATCTGAAACTGGCTGTCGAGCGTTTTGGCCTGGTGATGCAGCAGCAAGCCAGAGCGCGACTCGTGCTTGCCCGGCCCGCCCGAGAGCACCACCAGCGGCGATTTTTCAGCAAAGGCGGCGGCTACCGAATTGATCATGTTCAGCGCACCGGCGCCGTAGGTGACGGCGGCCACGCCCAGGCTGCCATTGATGCGGGCCGACGCATCGGCTGCAAAACCCACGCCGGGCTCATGACTTAGGGTAAAGAGCGGCAAGATTTGCGACTCTTCAATGATGCGAAAGTAGGGCAGGGCAAAGTCGCCGGGGATGCCAAAAATCTGCCGGGCACCGTGCTTTTTGAGCGCGTGCAGCAGTTGTTCGGTGAGATTCATGGGAGAAGTCTCCAGGGTTTGATGGGCACGAATTATCACAGCCGGTGATGCACGACACCGGCTGTGCGTCAGGGTTTTGGCATGCCCAAGCCGTTAACATCGGTGCTTAATTTCAAAGGAATTTTCAAAGATGGTCATCACAACAGTAGGCATCATTGGCGCGGGCACCATGGGCAACGGCATTGCGCAGGCGTGTGCAGTTTCTGGCCTGAACGTGGTCATGGTTGACATTTCAGACGCATCTGTGGCCAAAGGCATGGACACCGTATCTGGCAGCCTGGACCGTTTGGTGAAGAAAGAAAAAATCACCGCCGCCGACAAAGCCGCCGCGCTGGCCCGTATCAAGGGCAGCACGCACTACGGTGACCTCATCAGCGCCCAACTGGTGATTGAAGCCGCCACCGAAAACTACGACCTCAAGGTCAAGATCGTCACGCAGCTTGACGAAATGCTGGCCCCGGACGTGATGGTGGCGTCCAACACCTCCTCCATCTCCATCACCAAGCTGGCCGCTGTGACCAAGCGTGCGGACCGTTTCATTGGCATGCACTTCTTCAACCCGGTGCCGATGATGGCGCTGGTGGAAATCATTCGCGGCCTGCAAACCAACGATGAAACGCACGCAGCGGTGCACGCCATGGCCATGACGCTGGGCAAAACCCCGATTACGGTCAAGAATTCCCCCGGCTTTGTGGTGAACCGCATCCTGGTGCCGATGATCAACGAGGCATTTTTTGTGCTGGCCGAAGGCCTGGCCACTGCTGAGGATATTGATGCCGGCATGAAACTGGGTTGCAATCAGCCGATTGGCCCG
>JBBQSS010000272.1:0-3314 GCA_038213665.1 Burkholderiales bacterium
CCAGCAGCAAATCCGTGACCGTGTCACCGGCCAGGTGCCCACCTTTGAGCAGCACCGCCCGCGCACCGCGCCCGATGAGTTCAGCCGCCGCCAGCGCCATATCCTGCGGGGTAGTGAGTGGCCGACCGACCAGCAAGGCCGCCTCATCCAGGTTGGGCGTGATCAGCATGGCGCGCGGAAACATCTCGGCCACCAGCACGGCCATGGCGGTGTCGTCAATCAACTTGGCGCCGCTGGTGGCGACCATCACCGGGTCAAACACCACGCGTTGCATCTGGTGCCGGTCAATCGCCTGCGCCACGGTGCGCACGATGTCGGGCGAGTGCAGCATGCCCACCTTGACCGCGTCCACACCGATGTCTTCCAGCACCGCGTCGATCTGGTCGCGCAGCATCTCGGGCGACACGCCGTGAATGCTGCGCACGCCGCAGGTGTTTTGGGCGGTGAGCGCGGTGATGGCCGTCATGCCAAAACAGCCCAGGGCCGAGAACGTTTTCAGGTCAGCCTGAATGCCGGCGCCGCCACCGCTGTCAGAACCCGCAATGGACAAGACCCGGTGATAGTGGTGAATTAATTCCATATTCATAGCTACTCACGCTTATATATAAAGGGCTAGAGCCTCAAAAGGCATATATTTTGGCATTGATCCGCAAGCCATGCCGCTGGTGTCATGGATGCCAGATCGGGCCTGGCATGACAGCCCGTGGGGGGCCGTCTGTTCTTTCACCTTCACTGAACGGCTGAAAAAACCTGCCGAAAGACTGCGCTGCCGCGCTCGGATCTGGCGCCGAACAAATGGCGCTGACCACCGCCAACCCGTCAGCCCCGGCCTGCAGCACCTCTGCGGCGTTACCCAAATGCACACCGCCAATCGCCACCAGGGGCAAAGCGGTCATGGCGCGCACCTGGCGCAACCCTGCCAGACCCCAAGGCTGCGCCGTGTCGGTTTTGGTGGGGGTGGCATAAATCGGGCTGACACCCAAGTAATCCACCGCTTGACCCGCTGCGCGCACCACATCGTTGAGGTTTTCCACCGACAGACCAACGAACACCCCGGGCGGCAACAATTGCCGGGCCAGGGCCACCGGCATGTCGGATTGCCCCAAATGCACGCCCTGAGCGCCACAGGCCAGCGCCACGTCGATGCGGTCATTGATGACCAGCGGCACACCGGTGGGTGCCAGCAGAGCTTTCACCGCCAAAGCCAGCACCACGAAGTCGCGCGAACACAGGTCTTTTTCACGCAATTGCACGCAGGTCACACCGCCTTGCACAGCCGCCAGCACCACGTCGGTCAGGCTGCGCCCGCACAGGCTTTTTTGGTCTGTCACCAAGTACAAGCGCAACAGGTCAGGCAAATTAAGGGGTTTGGTGGCAGCGCTTGCCTGCAGCCTAGGAGCAGTCAAAGCGACTTTTTCCATCGTCAGTGCACCGCAGCTTCCAGCTTCAAGTGACGCTCAAAGGTGACTGCGTCAAGCAACTGCAACTGGTCCAGCAGCGCGATTTGCAAGCTGCCCACACCGCCGCCGAGCGCCTGAACCTGTTGTGTGGCCACTTCACCCACCACGCCAAGATAGGCCATGGCCGAGACCGTGGCGCGCCAGGCATCGGGCTGCACGGCGCAAAAGGCACCCACCAGGGCGGTGGCCGAGCAACCCACACCGGTGATGCGGGTCATCCACTCGTGGCCGTTGGCCAGGCTGGCGTGGCGCCCTTGCGCATCGAGCACATGGTCGACCGGGCCGCTGACACACACCACACCGCCGGTGCGTTGGGCCAGGTCACGCGCATACTGCAACGAGTCCGCCACCGCAGCACCGCTGTCGACACCACGGGTTTGCGCGGTGCTGCCCGCCACGCTCATGATCTCCGAGGCGTTGCCCCGTATCACCGATGGCATGGCCACATTCATCAGCGCCGAAATACTCTCATTTCTATAGCTGGTAGCGCCCGCCCCTACTGGGTCTAGCACAGTTTTTATGCCCCTTTTACTGGCGACTTGCAGCGCCAGTTGCATGCTCTTGATCCAGTACGGCTCCAGCGTGCCAATGTTGAGCACCAGCGCCTGTGCGATGGCGGCCATGTCGGCCACTTCTTCGTGGGCATGTGCCATGACCGGTGAGGCACCCATGGCCAGCAAAAAATTGGCGTTGTAGTTCATCACCACCAGGTTGGTGATGGAATGCACCAGCGGGCGCTGCGCACGTACCGCGAGCACGTCAGCCCAGATGTCAAGAGAAGTTAAAGCGTTGGAAGATGTCGTCATGGCCATTACAGGTTAAAGACCCGAAGTCGCACGACGCTAAGCAAGTTTTTGACGCTTTCCTACGCTGGCACGACCCAGATCAGGTGATGGGTCAGTTCAGCACTGGCCCTAAGAGTATTTCTCAGCCACCCCAAACGGTTGGCACCTCTAGCGGAGGGGATTATGACGGATGCGTGGTGCCGTCAGGCGAAGGCTGTCTGATGAAGTTTCTGGGGATCACTGATCCAACGACCCGGATAGGCTGCATCTCTCATTTGGGGGATCAAAAGCCGCCTACCATTCGCTTTTGTATCAATAGTCCCCGCGTTACGCAAACGAGGGGGAAAGACCCTTTCCCCCTGCTTATCCGCAGCTGGTCAGTTTGTTTGGGAGTTGACGCAATAAAACGGGCATTGAAGCCTGACGTATCAGTTGCCATTTACCTTGTTCTAGCGTTTCCAAAAGCGGCAAGAGAGAATCCCGACAGATAATGGAATTAGTCTGTCAGGATGGACTAAGAGGCGGCGAGTCGACAACTAAACAAGATGCCGAAGCCAATAACCGAAGGACTACTCATGCTGCGCTCAGCCAACTTCCATAGTTTTACTACTGTACCCAACTCAGAATGGCGTTTTGCAGACGGGCTAAATGTGATCGTGGGTGAAAACGGCTTAGGCAAGTCCCATGTACTCAAAGCCATCTACTCCCTGCTAAAAGTTCAGTCAGGCAAACCAACCGAACTGTCCAAAGCGACGCTCGAAAAAGCCTATGCAGACAAGCTCGTTGGTGTAATGCGTCCCGAATCTATAGGGCGGCTGGTGAAGCGAAAGCAAGGCCGCGACCGCTGCGAAATCACTTTAGAAATGAGCGATGCCGACAAGAGTTGCGGAATTGCTTTTGCCACAAATGCAAAGTCTCAAGTTGAGGTCCTAAAGGCACCGCGGGAACGACTCAATTTGCCCCCTGTCTATTTACCCACCCGAGAATTGGTGACGCTGTGCCCGTGGTTTGTCCCGCTATTCGATAACTACCACTTAGAGTTTGAAGAGACTTGGCGGGATACGGTATC
>JBBQSS010000273.1:0-3312 GCA_038213665.1 Burkholderiales bacterium
GTCAACCCGATCAGGATGGCGCAAAAGGTGAGCAGCGCAATCGACACATTGGCCAGTCGCCCACGTTGCTGCAGTCGCTTGAGTTCCGCGAAGGCGGGCACCATGGCGTCGGTCGAAGGCGCCGCGTCAATCCGTTCTTCCAGAATGCGGGCGCGGTCGATGATGCGTGCCAGCCGACCGGCCACGGTGCCAATCATGCCCGCCACGGCGGTGAGCAGGAAAACCGGCGCCACGGCGAGCTGAATGCCGTGTGTGACGGTGCTGAGATCAGATGCAAAAAACATGGAAAGACCCCTCAAATGTTGGCGTCACGTCGCGTGCGCATCAACGCCACCAGACCGAACGCGGCGACGGCCATCAGCATCGTAGGAAAGCCCTTGGTAGGCGACCAGTCCATCAGCGCGCCAGAAAAGCTCGAAGCCACCAACCCGCCCAGGGTGTAGGTCAGCACCAGCACGGCGGTGCTGTTGACCAGTGTGATCCCTTTTTCACGCGCACCAATGTCAACCATGGCCAGGGTGTAGAGCGCGTCACCCGCTGCGCCCCAGCAGCCCACCATCGGCCAGATCAGCCAGGTGTGCTGTGCCACCCATGGGCTGGCCACCGTGCACAAAAAGATGAGTGCGGCAAATGCCGCCATCAAGGTCCGGCGGCCTTTGGCGGGAGACGCAAACCTGTCCGCCAGCATGCCTGCGGGCAGCGCGACCAGGGCGCCACCCAGGCCGCTCACGGACACCAGCAGGGCGGCAGCACTCGCACCCATGCCAAGCATCAACCCGTACAACGGCAGGATGGAGGCTAACCCAAGCTCAAAAAATCCACCCACAAAACCCGCCAGCATGATGACCGGGTTGGCCTGCACGGCCAGCCACAGGCCGTGCAGGCCAACCGGCGCGGTGTGACTGTCGTGGTCTGCTGGCAGCGTCGGAATCAGGGCGGTCCAGGCCAGGCCGATGGCCAGCAAGGCAATCACCAGCCACAGCGCATGAGCGTTCTCAGTGCTGATCCAGGCCAGCAGGGCCGGGCCAATGACAAAGGTGCTGCCGACCAGGGTGGCATAGGCGCCAATGAAGCGGCCGGTTTGCCCGGGCGGTGCAAATTCGGCAATGAAGGCTTCAGCCAGCACCCAGCGCAGGCCGCCGGCGACACCGGCCATCAGTTCCAGCGCAAACCACAGCCACAACACGTCGGTGAGCATGAAGCCCGCAGCGGCCACGATGGGCAGGGTGGAGGCTAGCCACATGGTGGTGCGCCGCCCCAGTTTTTGGGTGAGTTGCGAGGCAAACGGGGTCATGATGAAAATGCCCAACCAGGTGGTGGCGGCAAACAAGCCGGCCAGGGTGGTGGACACCCCGGCCTGTTTGAGCAGCAACAGCAACAGCGGGCTGAGCATGAAGATGCCCGAGAGCTGGAACAGTGTCGAGCCAAACACGGCCAATAGCCCGCGCTGGGCGTGGGGCACAGGGGGTGTGGCCATGGTTCAAGTCAGTGCGGGATGCCGCCCTGACCAGCCCCAGAAATCACTATAAAGTTCATAGCTGGTAGCGCTTATTCTATGAGCGCTAGAGGCCTTTTTTATCAATAATTTAGGCCGCTGACTGCAGCGCCAGCCCGGCGTGTTCGCGCAGCGGGTGGAAGTGGATTTTGGGGAAGCGCTCTTGCGCGAGGCGCACGTCATAGGGGCTGGTGCACAGGTAGGCCAGGGTGTTGGCGGCATCCCGCGCCATGCGCTGCGGGTAGGCGTAGACGAACTCTTTCAGCTCAGCGGGAGAGTCAGCGGTGATCCAGCGGGCGCCGGTGTACTGGCTGCCTTCCAGGCGAATGTCGGCATCGTATTCACCCTTGAGGCGGTGCTGCACCACTTCAAACTGCAACTGACCAATGGCGCCGAGCAGCATGTTGCCGCCCATCTCGGGTTTGAAGACCTGAATGGCACCTTCTTCACCGAGCTGTGCCAGGCCTTGTTGCAACTGTTTGGTGCGCAGCGGGTTTTTCAGCACCACGGTCATGAACATCTCGGGGGCAAAAAACGGCAAGCCGGTGAACAACAGGTTGACCGAGCCGTCGGTGATGGTGTCGCCCAGCTGCACACCGCCGTGGGTGGTAAAACCCACAATGTCACCTGCGTAGGCTTCTTCAACGGCCTCGCGGCGCTGGCTCATGAAGGTCACCACGCTGGTCGGGCGCAGTTCTTTGCCGGTGCGCATCACCTTGAGCTTCAAGCCCGGCACATATTTGCCGCTGGCAATGCGCACAAAGGCAATGCGGTCGCGGTGGTTGGCGTCCATGTTGGCCTGCACCTTGAACACCACGCCTGAGAACGCGTCGTCTTCGGGCTGCACTTGCTTGATGACCGGCTGTTTGTTGACCACAAAACTGCTGGTGCGTGGGCCGGGGGAGGGGGCCAGATCGACCAGCGCGTCCAGCACCTCCATCACACCAAAGTTGTTCACACCCGAGCCGAAAAACACCGGGGTTTGTTGGCCGGCCAGAAAGGCCTCGGCATCGAACTTCGGCGACGCGCCGGTGGCCAGTTCCATGCTCTCCACAGCGGTTTCAAACTCGTGGCCAAAGCGTTTCAGCAAGGTGGCCTGATCACGCATTGGCAGGGTGGTGAAGTCTTTCGGGCCGCGGTCGCTGCCGGGCTCGAACACGGTCATGGCATCGGTGCGCAGGTTGATGATGCCGCCGAAGGTTTTGCCCTGGCCCACCGGCCAGGTCATGGGCACGCAGGGCATGCCGAGCTCGCGTTCCACTTCGTCCAGAATGTCCAGCGGGTCGCGCACCTCGCGGTCCATCTTGTTGATGAAGGTGATGATGGGCGTGTTGCGCTGGCGACAGACTTCAATCAGTCGGCGGGTTTGTGACTCGACCCCGTTGGCCGCGTCAATCACCATCAGCGCCGAGTCCACGGCGGTCAGCACGCGGTAGGTGTCTTCTGAGAAATCTTTGTGGCCGGGGGTGTCAAGCAGGTTGATGACATGGTCGCGGTAGACCATTTGCATCACGCTTGATGCCACCGAAATGCCACGTTGCTTCTCGATTTCCATCCAGTCGCTGGTGGCGTGGCGCGTGGCCTTGCGCGCTTTCACCGAGCCGGCGATCTGGATTGCACCCGAAAACAGCAAGAGTTTTTCAGTCAGCGTGGTTTTACCGGCATCGGGGTGGGAGATGATGGCAAAGGTGCGGCGGCGGCGGGTTTCAAAAGCGTAGGTCACAGGCGGTTCTTTGGTCTTGAGGCGAGGGTTGCGCAGTTTGGGCGGATGGCCGTCATCGCGTGCAAGCCACTTGCGTTTTGTTGAGCTAAGTCAA
>JBBQSS010000274.1:0-3273 GCA_038213665.1 Burkholderiales bacterium
CGCCGAAATCATGGCCCTGCGCGATGCCGCCGCCAATGGCCATGATGTTCTGGGTGCTACCGCCTACGTCACTTTGGAGCCCTGCTCGCATCACGGCCGCACCGGGCCATGCTGCGACGCGCTGATCTCAGCAGGCATCAAGAAAGTGGTTGCCACCAACTTGGACCCCAACCCGCTGGTGGCCGGCCAGGGTTTTGCCCGCATGCGGGCCGCTGGCCTGGAGGTGCAGGTGCTGCCGCCCGATGACCCGCTTGCCATTCAGGCGCGCGAACTCAACATCGGCTTTTTCAGCCGCATGATCCGCAAAACACCTTGGGTGCGCATGAAAATAGCCGCCTCGCTGGATGGGCAAACGGCGCTGCAAAACGGCCTCAGCCAATGGATCACCTCAGAGGCCGCACGCACCGATGGCCACGCCTGGCGGGCCAGAGCCTGTGCCGTGCTCACCGGCATTGGCACCGTGCTGGCCGACAACCCAAAGCTGGACGTGCGGCTGATAGACACACCGCGCCAACCCCATCTGGTGATCGTGGACAGCCGCCTTGAGACACCTCTGGATGCTGCACTTTTCATAGCTGGTCGCGCTTGCTACATCTATGCTGCAGTGCCAAATGATGTAAAGAAGTTGGCACTTGAGGCGCGCGGCGCCACGGTGATTTACCTGCCCGGAAAAACGCCTGGCACCGAGCGCAAAGTCGACCTCAATGCCATGTTGTTGGATCTGGCCAAGCGCGAAATCAACGAGCTGCATGTGGAGGCCGGCCACAAACTCAACGGCTCTTTCATTCGCGAGGGGCTGGTCGACGAATTTCTGGTCTACCTCGCGCCCAAGCTGCTCGGGCTTGGGCAAGGCATGACCAACTTTGGCCCACTCACCGCACTTGACGATGCCGTTCACCTGAACTTTCACAGCATTGAGCGTGTGGGCGCTGACCTGCGCGTGCTTGCCCGACCACCAGAACGCGGCAACTTTTAGGTCGGCTTGACAGGCCTTTGCAAATCGCTATTTAATACATAGCATACAGCCCTTTATAAATAAGGGCTAGAGGCCAAAATATTAAAAACTTTGTCAGCAACGTGGGTGCCCGCACTTCCGCTTGCAATGACAGATACTGCAAGCGCCGAAGCCACCTTGTCCTTTACCTGCGAAAATACCAAGATGTTTACTGGAATCATCACCGGCATCGGCCGCATCACCGCCATTGAGCCCCTGGGTCAAACGGCATCCCACGGCAAACGACTCACCATCGACTGCCCCCCCAACTTTCTTGACGACACCAGCTTAGGCGACAGCATTGCGCTCAACGGCGCGTGCATGACAGTCACCTCGCTGGATAAAGCACGGCCACAGTTCACGGTGGACATCTCCGCCGAGTCACTCAGCAAAACCGCCGGCTTGGCGGCCATCGGCCCGATCAACCTCGAAAAGGCACTGCGCGCAAATGACCGGCTCGGTGGCCACATGGTCTCGGGCCACGTGGATGGCGTGGGCAGCGTCACCCACTTCGCGCAAATCAGTGAGAGCTGGGAATTGCGGGTGCTGACCCCCAAAGACCTCGCCAAATACCTGGCATTCAAGGGCTCCATCACCATCAACGGTGTCAGCCTGACGGTCAACCGGGTCACGGATTTGCCGGACGGCTGCGAGGTCAGCATCAACCTGATCCCCCACACCGTGCAAAACACCGCCCTTGGCGCACTGGTTGCAGGCTCCCAGGTGAACCTGGAAATTGATTTGATTGCGCGCTATGTGGAGCGCATGCTTCCAGAAACCAATTAGCCATTGACATCCTCCCCGCCGCGCGCGACGGGGATTCCTACGGTGCTACGCATGAGAAACCTCGTGCATAGTCGCTTCGGTGGGTTCCTGCTTCACTGAGGCTGGTTTCGCCTTGGGCTTACGCCCCAGGCCAGAGCCGTCCTCTCCACAGGCTGCAACGCGGTGTCCCCGCGCCAATACATTCATTGCGCCGACGACATCGGCGTTTTCCTCATAGCCACAATCGACACAAAAGAACTTCGATTGCGTGAGCCGATTCTCTTTGGCGATATGCCCGCAGCACGGGCACGTTCTGCTCGTGTTGTGCGCAGGCACGGCTACCAGCGCCCCGCCATTCCAGCCGAGTTTGTACTCCAGCTGACGGCGAAACTCGAACCAGCCTTGGTCGAGAATGGCCTTGTTCAGGCCAGACTTGGCCCGAACGTTTTTCCCCGGTTTTTCAGTATCGCCTGCCGCTGACTTGGACATGTTCCGTACCCGCAAATCCTCGATACAAACCATCGCGTGGTTTTGGCTGATCGTTGTTGAGGTCTTGTGCAGATAGTCGCGCCGGACGTTACTGATACGGGTGTACGTGTTTTGCACTCTCCTTTTGGCCTTGTGCCAATTTTTGCTGAATTTGACTTTACGGCGCATGCGCCGCTGGTGACGGGCCAAGCGTTGTTCGTGCTTTTTGAAGCTGTTAAGCGGGGCAACGAACGTGCCGTCCGACAGCGTGGCAAAGCGCGTGATGCCCATGTCGATACCAATGGCTGTGGTCGCCGTTGGCACCGGCTGCTCGACTTCACGCTCAGTTTGAATACTCACGTACCACCTGCCAGCGTTCAGGCTGATGGTGGCGTTCTTGAGCGTGCCAAGCACCTCGCGGCTTAGGCGCAAACGCATCCAGCCCAGCTTGGGCAGGAAGATGCGGCCATTGCCAGCGTCGAGTTTGAATTGCTTGGCGTCGGGGTAGCGAAAGCTCTCGCCACTGCCTTTGCGTTTGAAACGCGGGAAGTCAGCGCGTTTGGCAAAGAAGTTCTTGTAGGCACGCTCCAGGTCTTTAAGGGCGTGTTGCAAGGGGTGACATGGGGTATCTTTGAGCCAGGGCGTCTCAGAGCCATTACGCCAGTCGGTTAAACGTTTGGCCATTGCCACGTAGCCGATGAACTTCTCGCCCGCCTCAAAGTCGGCTTTTTGCAGCGCCAGTGCCTTGTTAAATACGAAACGACACGCACCAGAAAACCGGCGCATGTCGCGCTGCTGCTCCCCATTGGGCATGAGTTCGTATTTGTAGGCTTGAAGGCGCTACATGCATAAATTATACTTGGCCTATGAGAAATAATCCAGACATTCGCCAAGGAAGACACTGTGTATTTTTGATGCAAGTTCATTTGGTCTTTGTCACCAAATACCGGCGTGAGGTGTTCACCAAAGAAATCCTAGATGCCTTGCACGTGATCTTCGCGCAAACTTGTCTTGACTTTGAGGCTGAGCTGGTGGAGTTCGACGGG
>JBBQSS010000275.1:0-3256 GCA_038213665.1 Burkholderiales bacterium
TGGCGGCGCAACGCCAGTGGGTCAGCTGGTGGTTCATGCTGCAACTGGGGGCGGCGGTGCTGGCGTTGGCCTTGACACCCAGCACCTACGGCGCCTTGTTTCGGGCCGCCACCGCGCGCCAATTGGTCATCACCACCTGGCAAGTGCTGCCGTGGTTTACCAGTCTGGCGGCGCTCTTGAGCCTGGTGCTGATCCGCATCGTGGTGGTCACGGCCCTGAGCTACGGCTTGTCGCAATACGCGCTGCAAATGGTGGTGCGGGTGCTGGTGCTGGAGCTGATTCCGCTGGCGGCTGCCATGTTTGTCGCCTTGCGCAGCGGTCTGGCATTCAACGCCGGTGCGCAAGCGTTGCCGCCTGAGGCGCGTGTGCGCCGCCTGCGCGACCTGGACCCAAAACGCCTGCGCACTGAGCTGGCCCCGCGCGTGCTGGCCGAGGCGTTTTCGGTGCTGACGCTGGCCATGGTCAACAGCGCGGTGGTGCTGGTGCTGGCTTACCTCACGGTCTACGGCCTGTCGCCCTGGGGGCTGCCGGGTTTTACCCGAACCGTGGGGCAGGTGTTTGACCTGTCGGTCAGCTTAGGCTTCATGCTCAAGGTTTTCTTGTTCAGCTTGGCCGTGGCTGTCGTGCCCATGGCCGCCAGCCTGCAGGCACCCGCCTCTGCCAGCACCATGCAACCTGGCGCGGTGCGGCTGTTTTTGGTGCTGCTGCTGCTCGAAGGCGGCTCGCTGATGGTCAAATACGTGTGAACCTGGATTGATGTGATAAACCCGCCTGACCCCCCTCCCACCACCGAGCCTATCGCCTACCTGGAGCGCAAGGCCGGGCTGTTGCTGACCCTGGTGGCCGCCGTGATCCTGGGCTTTTTGGGCTACGTGATGTACGCCCGCGGCGTGTTCGAGACGACCCAGCAACTGGTGCTGATCTCGGACGACTCCGAGGGCGTGATTGCCGGCATGGACCTGACGTTCTCGGGCTTTCCGATTGGCCGCGTGCGCCGCATTGAGTTGGCTGAGGACGGCAAGGTGCGCATGGTGATTGATGTGCCAATCAAAGACGCACGCTGGCTGCGCACCAGCAGCATTTTCACCATGGAGCGCGGCATGGTGGGCGACACCCGCATCCGCGCCTTCAGCGGCATCCTGAGCGACCCGCCGCTGCCAGCTGGCGCAGAGCGCGAAGTGCTGCGCGGCGACACTGCGGCTGAAATACCGCGCCTGGTGGCCAGCGCCCGCGCCCTGCTGGACAACCTGGAGGGCATGACCGGTGCCGAGTCCAGCCTGAACGCCAGCCTGGCCCACATCAAGACCACCACCGAGCGCATGACCGGCCGCTACGGCGTACTGACGGGTGTGCTCGGCAACGAAGACAATGCCAAAAAAATCATCGCCACGCTGGCGCGCACCAACGCCCTGCTGGCCAAAGCAGACCAGCGTGTGTTTGGCCCGAATGGCGTGATGGACGGCACACAAAGTGCCATCAACAGCGCCAAAACCACGCTCGACAGCGCCAACGAGGCCGCCAGACAACTCACCCAAGTGCTGCACGATGCCCGTCAGACGCTGGGCAAGGTTGATGCCGTCCTGACCGAGGCGCAGGCCGTAGGTGCCAACGCCCGCGTCGCCACCACCGATCTGGGCACGCTGCGCGCCGAGGTTGAGGCCAGCCTGCGCAAAATCAGCCAGCTCACCAACGAGGTCAACCGCAAATGGCCGTTTGCACGAGATGCCGAGATCAAACTGCCATGAAAAAGTTGTTGTTGCATCTCTGCGTCACCGTTTTGTCCGCCTGCACCAGCACGCCACCGCCGCCCGACTGGCAGGCCAACGCCTTTGCGGCACTCAACAGTTATTCATCCGCGTATCTGGAGGGCAACAGCCGCGTGGCAGACCTTGAGTTGGCCCGCGCCAAAACCGAGGTGTCGCGCACCGGCCGCCCAGACCTGATGGCGCGCCTGGAACTGGTGCGCTGCGCCACACAAGTCGCCAGCCTGGTGCTTGCGCCCTGCCGTGGCTACCTGGCACTGGCCGCCGATGCCCAACCACCAGAGCAGGCCTACGCCGCCTTCATCAGCGGCAGGTGGGACGGGCTTGACGTCAAGCTGCTACCGGTGACGTATCAGGGTGTTGTGGCACAAGCCTTGCAGACGCGAGCGTTGACCGTTTCGCCAGGCAGCCTGCCGCCTAATGCAAATGCAAATGCAAATGCAAATGCAAATGCAAATGCAAGTGCAAGTGCAAGTGCAAAGTTAAGCGCAAGCATCCAACCTGCCGCAAGCCTGCAAAAAAGCCGATTGAGCCAAATTGAGAACCCGTTGTCGCGCCTGATTGCAGCTGCCGCGCTATTACAAAGAGAGCTGCTTACGCCCGAAGATATTGGGCTAGCAGTTGATTCGGCATCTGAGCAGGGGTGGCGTAGAGCGCTGCTGGCGTGGCTGGGGATGCAACTCAAGCACGCACAGGCCGAGGGTGATGCCACCCAAGCCGCCAGCTTGCAACGTCGCATTGACCTGGCGCTGCAAACGCCACCGGCCCACTGATGGCATGCCTCCCAGCGGGTGCCTGGATGATGACGTCGGCAAGCCAAGGCCGCTTACTGTCAGCTGACCCGAACTTCAACCCAGCGGGTGTTCAATCAGACGGCCAATGTCGGGCCAGCGTTTGTGCAGCCCGACCCAAGCCAGCAAGCCCACCGACAGCATCGCCAGCGATGCGGCTGCCAGTCCCACGGTGGAATGCATCACCAGCGGCGCAATCACCCCCGCCACCAGCCCATTGGCGCTGGAACCAATAAAAGCCTGCAGGCTGGACGCCATGCCGCGCCGATCCGGGTGCAAGTCCAGCACCAGCAGGGTCACCACCGGCACCATCATGGCCCAGCCAAAGGCAAAAATCGCCACAGGAAACATCGCCCACGACACATGCGCGCTGAACATCAGGTTGGCCAGCAGATTCACCACACCAATGCCGAGCATGATCGAAAACCCGTACTTGATTTGCTGCTTGGGTGCCAGCCGCCCCGCCATGCGCCCGCTCACAAACGCGCCGGCCATGATGCCGCTGATGGTGAGCACAAAAAACCAGTAAAACTGCGTCGGGGCCAACGCCATGTGCTCGCCCAAAAATGCCGGGGCCGACAGCACGTACAAAAACATGCCGTTAAACGGGATGCCGCTGGCCAGCGCCAGCAAGAAAAAGCGCGGGTCGCGCCCCAGCTTCCAATACCCCTGCAGCAAATTGCTGACCTTGAGCGGCTGGCG
>JBBQSS010000276.1:0-3253 GCA_038213665.1 Burkholderiales bacterium
ATATCAATTCCGTCTGATCTGATTTTGTTAGCCAATTCAGTATCGTCAAGTTCTTTGACCGCATTCCAGTGAGGAAAATAAGTACGCAGACGTAGCATCACATCGTCTTGAATGTCGCGGGTGTAATAAGCGTGAAGTGAAAGATTTCTATGGTTCACTAAATTGACCAGCACTGGCTCCAGAAAACTGGCAATTGCATGGTTATACAAATCGCCCGAGACAAAACCAACCTGCAAACAACGATCCGGGTCTTTGCTATTGGCATGGGCTTGCCAGCCAGAGCGCAGCGGCGCTTCAAACTGCTCGCCAAAGGCCAGATGTTCGGCATAAAGCTGCTGCACATCTGTATTAATGTCGTGACTCAGGCAAAACAGCAGGTTGCTGTGACCCCAGGCAAAGTTTGGCTGTAGCGCGAGCATGCGCCGGTACACCTGTGTGGCTTCGGTAATTTGGCCCTGGTCTAGCAATGTCAGCCCAAGGTTGCTGAGGTTTTTGGGTTCGTTGGGTTGCAATGCCGTAGCACGCCGTAAAAAAACAGCTGCTTCATCGAGCTTGCCCAGGGCATAAAGCGTTACACCCAGATTGCAGTTGATTTTGCCGTTGTCTGGATCAAGCGCCAAAGCCCTGCGTGCAACGACCAAAGCTTCAGCATTCCTACCCAACTCATACAAGGCCGTGGTCAAGTTGGCGTGTGCTTCGGCATCATCGGACATCAGTTCAACAGTTTTCTTCATGCAATGCACGGCTTCTTCATTGCGACCATTGGCGTGGTGCAGGTTACCCAACAACTTCCAGCCAAAACCATGCAGGGGAAAGCGCTTGATGAGCGAGTTGGCCAGCGGCTGCAATTCGGCCAGCTTGCCCTGCTCAAAGAGCTTGACTATCTTGCGTATTTCCTTGTCGCCTGGAGATTTCACTTTGGCTTGTCGTGATGCTTTGTTTGGCGCATTTTTCTTCATAGATAGGGCGGTTGCCGCTAACAGATCCTGCCCACCCAGGCGCACCACCAAGCTATCGATTGCCTCACCTTTCAAACCAGATTGCAGACCCAGTGCCAGCATTTTGCGCGCCACCTCCATATCGCCGGCTTGTATCAGCGCATCAATGTAGCTCAGCCAATACTGCTCACGATCCGTGTCCCCCACCAGAGCCAGCCTGAAGTGCTCCAGCCCGGCTGCGGGGCGCTGCTTTGCTACCGCCAAAACACCCAAGCCATGATTTGCATCGGGATGGTCGGGTTGAATTTCCAGCACAGTTCGGTACAGATCTTCTGCCTCTTTGTGCTGGCCAGCTTGATGGTGATTCAGCGCAAGCTGAAACACCTGTTCCAAAGATTGCTGCAAGAGGGTAGCAAGTGGCTGCGTGGCTTGATTCGTGGTCATGTCTGGGGTGTGGTGGGTCGTGGTGTCCTGAGGATATGCCAGTTTAAAAAACGCGTTAGGTCAGAAATGGCCGCAACCAACCCTGCTTATCACGCTTTTGACGCGGTGCAGGGTTTGTAAGCTTGCGCCAAATTCATTCTGATCAGAGGTTCACATGAAAAACACATCCTTAAAGCCATGGTCGCACAGTGAAGAACTGATCAGCCTGCCGCGCCATTTGCTGATTCGGGACTGGTGGCCACCGCCTGTTAGTGAATAAGCACCTCGCCCAACCCGGCTTGAATCGGCGTGACAACAAATATTTTTTAGTCACCCTCAACTTATTCGGGCTAACGCCGAAATCATTGTCAACAGCGGTTTTACTCCTCAACCTTACAGGACGAAAACCAAAGTTGGCGACACGCAGTCACTGCGTGTTTATGTCAAACGTTTTTTTAGGAGAAATATCATGGGCATGTCTATCAACACCAATGTCGGTTCGCTCAATGCGCAATCCAACTTGAACAGCGTCAGCAAGAGTTTGGGTTCCACCATGGAGCGTGTGTCTTCAGGGCTGCGTATCAACAGCGCCAAGGACGATGCCGCCGGCATGTCGATTGCCTCGCGCATTGGCGCCCAAGTGTCCGGCATGGGCCAGGCTGCGCGCAATGTCGGCAGTGCCATGTTGCTGGCAAAAACAGCAGAATCCGATTTGGGCCTGATGCGTGATGGTCTGGTGCGCATGCGGACCCTTGCCGTGCAATCGGCCGACGGTTCCTACAGCGCGGCCGAGCGCACCAAGATGAACAACGAGTTCGTTGAAATCCGCAAAAACATCGAGTCCATCGCCAGCACCTCCAACTTCAATGGCAAGAAATTGCTCGACGGTTCGATGCAAAATCAGCAGTTCCAGGTCGGTGCCAATGCCAACGAAACCATTGCCATGTCAGTGGGTTCGGTGAATACAGCCAAGCTCGGTAGCAGTGCTGCTGCAGCCATCAGCACCTCGCAAAGTCCAGCTGTAGGAACGGGCGCTACTGGTATCGGCCTTAAAGGCTTGACGGAAGGCGCGTTTTCTCTGAATGGTGTAATGATTGGACCGTCACTGGCCGCCGCAGACACGGCATCCACTGTCGCAGCCGAAGCCAGTTCAATCGCCAAAGCCGCAGCGGTGAATTTGAAATCAGAGGAGACCGGTGTCACAGCCACCATCAATGCGACTACAGTAGCGGGCAACGCCATGACTGCAGGTGTGTCTGCAGGAACTGCCACGATCAACGGTGTTGCCATCACGATCAATACCACGGCCGATGCTGCGTCCACACGTGCCGCAGTGATTTCCGCCATCAATGCCCAGGAAGGCTTAACGGGGGTCAAAGCTGTTGACTCTGGCACAGACAAAGGCGGTGTCAGCTTGGTGGCCAAAGATGGCCGCAACATCTCGCTGACCTTGACTACGGTAACGGGGGCACAAACGGGTTTGCAGGCAGCTGCTGCTGCTACTCAATATACTTACACTGGCTCCATTACCCTCAACTCTGACAAGGCCATTTCCATCACGTCGAATCAAACGGGTGCGCTGGGCACCGGTGGTATCAAAGATGCAGGCTTGACGGTTGGAACCTTCCAGGCGCAAACAGCCTATGCTTCGAGCCTGTCAGTCGCTCCCATGGTTAGTGGTGCTACGGCATTTACTGCGGGTGACTTCACCATCAATGGCGCAACCATCGGCGCGTCGCTGGCTTCGTCAGATACAAAATCGTATTCTTACACCACCGTCGGCGCAATTGCGTCGAGGTCAGCGAGTGGTATCGCTAAAGCTGCAGCCATCAACGAATTAACCGCTCAAACAGGTGTAAGCGCCACCGCGAATGCAACGACGGTGGATGGTA
>JBBQSS010000277.1:0-3233 GCA_038213665.1 Burkholderiales bacterium
TATGCCCAGATGACGTAGGATTTTTGTTCAGCTGCAAGGCGTAAAAATGGGCGTATAGCGAGCTATACAACCGTTTTTGCAACGCAGCAGATGGACAAAAAGACAAGTCAGATGGGTATATTTTTCGCAGGAAATCACCTTAGCCTTTGGTTTACTGGCCAGTGAACACAAGCCGCCAATGCCATCCCATATTTGTACGGATGTACCTCCATGAAAACCAATCCAAAAACAACTGCGCCGGGTCGCAACCCACCCGGCAAGGCCCTGACCGAGGTGTTGGGACAAACAAAAATCGTCAAGGGGTTGGTGGAAGAAGCTGCGCAGGATTTGTCTTCGGTCAACTCAGTGCTCAAGCAGGGGTCTGACGGGCGCAACGCAACGCCCGTTATTGAAGAAGTGCGGCAAAAAAGTGAAGCTGTTGAAGACAAAGTGCAGGAAGCCGCCGAAAAATTGGCCATCGTCAACACGGCGTTGCAAAGCGAGGTGCATGAGCGTCACGTGCTTGAAAGCCAGTTGGCGGCTGTCACGGCGCGCGAAAAAGCGTCCCGGCACGCCGCCGTTCACGACCCCTTGACCGGCCTGCCCAACCGCGTGTTGTTCATTGACCGCCTGGAACATGGCTTGGCGCAGGCCAGACGACACGACTGGAATTTGGCCGTGATGTTCATCGACCTGGATGCGTTCAAGCAAATCAATGACACGCTTGGGCACGACGCAGGTGACAGCGTGCTGAAAACCATTGCGGCACGGCTGTCCGACTCAGTGCGCGACGATGACACCGTCAGTCGGCATGGTGGTGACGAATTTTTGTACCTGCTCACAGCCGTCAAAGACGTACAAGACTTGTCGCTCATTGCCGAGAAGGTCATGGCGTCAATTCAAAAGCCGTGCACCCTTCAAGTGGGCGAGCTCACCCTCCAGAAAAGCATCAGCGCAAGCATGGGCATTGCCGTTTTCCCCAAAGACGGCACCACCGCGGACGCCTTGATTCAGAGCGCGGACAAGGCGATGTACCGGGCCAAAGCCAGCACCAGCCGGTATGCGTTTGCGCCATAAACGCGCACCATAAGTCAAGCATCGTTTCACGCCCTGAGCGGGCATCCACTTGGGCCGCAAGATGGCTTTGCATTGGCGCCAAAATTTAATGATCAAATTGGCATCTAGCCCTTACGGAATAAGCGCAAGCAGCTACAAAAAGCAGAGCACTCCCCAACCACCCATGAACGCCTCAACAGCGGTCAGGTGCAGACCTTGCATGGGGCACCCTGCCAGTCAGCGCTGGCCAACCGACACCTTGCCAAACGCGGTTTGCGCCTCGCGCGGCAGGCAGCGCCAATGCACCGGGTTGGCCTCTACCGTGCCACCCAGAGCGGTGCCCGCATGCCAGCCCCAGCGCGGCTCATACAAAAAGGCGCGCGCCAGCGCCACCAGATCCGCATCGCCTGCTTGCACAATGGCGTCGGCCTGGTGCGGCTCGGTGATCAGGCCCACGGCGGTGGTGACCATGCCGGTGGCCGCCCGGATGGCGCGGGCAAACGGCACCCAGGGTGATTTTTGCTGCGGTGACACGCCTGCGGACGACACATGAATAAAGTCGCAACCGGCTGCTTTCAATTTTTGGGCAAACGCCACGCTTTGCGGCAAATCCCAGCTGCCTTCAACCCAATCGGTGGCGGACAAGCGCAACCAACGACAGCCCACACGCTCATGGCTTCTCTACGGCAAAGCCCGTTTCTTCTGCTGCATGGCGGCGAGATCGCCCGCGACATCTTGGCCGCTGTGAACGTGATTTTTTGCTTTGGCCACGCCTTTCCCAAGCCGCCCGTGTTGGCGGTGCGCCCACGCATCCATGAATGGCAGACCTGGGTGTCCAACCCGTTGTCTGCGGCGCTGTGAGCCTGTGATGAACGCCTTTGACACATGGTCCGTTGGCGGGCAATACTAAAATCAAAAAATGACGTTTTTGTTTTTATCTTTTCTGAGCACTTTGGCTTTACGCCCGAGAATAGGGCAGACACGGCAGCGCAGGTGCTGCGCAAAGAACGAGTTTCGGTAGGCGATTTTTTAACTTCTGGAGAAAAGTATGACGATCAAGATTGGTATCAACGGCTTTGGCCGCATCGGCCGCAATGTGTTGCGCTCAGCCCTGCAAAACTTCCAAGACATCGAAGTGGTGGCCATCAATGACCTGCTGGAACCCGGCTACCTGGCTTACATGCTGCAGTACGACTCGGTGCATGGCCGCTTCAAGGGCGACGTGTCGGTGGACGGCAACACGCTCATCGTCAATGGCAAAAAGATTCGCCTGACGCAAGAAAAAGACCCAGCGAACCTGAAGTGGAACGAAGTCGGTGCCGACATCGTGATCGAATCCACCGGGATTTTCCTGGACAAAGCCGGTGGCGAAAAGCACCTGGCAGCTGGTGCCAAAAAAGTCATCTTCTCGGCGCCTTCCAAAGACGACACCCCGATGTTTGTCTTTGGTGTGAACGACAAGACCTACGCCGGCCAGGCCATCATCTCCAACGCCAGCTGCACCACCAACTGCCTGGCGCCCCTGGCCAAGGTGGTTCATGACAAGTTTGGCATCAAGCGCGGTTTGATGACCACCGTGCACGCGGCCACCGCCACCCAAAAAACCGTGGACGGCCCGAGCAACAAAGACTGGCGCGGCGGCCGTGGCATTTTGGAAAACATCATTCCCTCAAGCACCGGTGCCGCCAAAGCGGTGGGCGTGGTGATTCCTGAGCTGAACAAAAAGCTCACCGGCATGTCGTTTCGCGTGCCCACCTCCGACGTGTCGGTGGTGGACCTGACTGTGGAACTCAACACCAGCGCCACCCTGGCTGAAATTTGCGCCGAAATCAAGGCGCAATCCGAAGGTGCCATGAAAGGCGTGCTGGGCTACACCACCGACAAAGTGGTGGCCACCGACTTCCGTGGCGAAACCCGCACCAGCGTGTTTGACGCCGATGCCTCCATCGCGCTGGACGGCACCTTTGTGAAGCTGATTGCCTGGTACGACAACGAGTGGGGTTACTCCAACAAGTGCCTGGAAATGGTGCGCGTGGTCGCCAAGTAAGGTGATTTCCAAGAATAAATATGCCCAGATGACGTAGGATTTTTGTTCAGCTGCAAGGCGTAAAAATGGGCGTATAGCGAGCTATACAACCGTTTTTGCAACGCAGCAGATGGACAAAAAGACAAGTCAGATGGGTATATTTTTCGCAGGA
>JBBQSS010000278.1:0-3225 GCA_038213665.1 Burkholderiales bacterium
CGTTCCACATTGGCTGAAGTCAGCTTGACGTGAACTTTTTCGCCCACCTTGAGGGCCGGGTTGCCGTTGAGCAGCTTGCCCTCAGCCGGTGGCGTGAAAATCCGAACCCAGACACCCTCGGTCGTGCTGCCGGTCACCATGCCGTCAAAACGCTGGCCAATGCGAGATTCAAGCAACAGCGCCGCCTCTGATTTGCGCATGCGGCGTTCAACTTTTTGTGCCGCATCCTCTTGCTTGGTGCAGTGCAGCGCCAATTTGTCCAGCTCGGCGTTGGTGTAAGGTTTTTTCTGATGGATCAATGCCGCCTTCAGCATGCGCGAGGTGATCAGGTCAGGAAAGCGCCGGTTCGGCGCCGTGGAGTGGGTGTAGTCCTGCACGGCCAAGCCAAAGTGGCCAATGGGCAAGCTCCCAGGCGTTTCCACCACGTACTCGCCGCGTCCCATGAGTTTGACGATCACCAGCGACAAATCAGGAAAGCGCAGCGGGTCGGCTTTGTGCCGTTTCGCCAAAAAGGCTTCCAGTGCTTTTGAATCGGGTTCGTTTGGCAATGTCTCGCCATATTCTGCGGCCACGCCCACAATGCGCAGCCAGCGCTCGGGCGAGCGCACCACGCGCCGCAGCGAGGCGCCGCCCTGGGCGGCCAGAAAACGTGCAGTGCAGCCATTGGTGGCAATCATCACTTCTTCAATCAGCTGCCTGGCGCGGTTTTGCACCTGCTGGCGAATGTCAACCACGTCTTCACCCTCAAACACCGCACGGGGCTGGAAGGTGACAAGCTCCAGCGAGCCCGCGTCGTGACGGCGCACCCGCAGTTGTTGCGCCAGCGTGTCTTGCATGCGCAGTTGCGCTTCCATGCCGGGCACGGCCACAGCCGCAGCCGGCAGTGCGCCCTCACCGTCGATCCAGGCGCTCACCGCGTCATAGGCCAGCTTGGCTTTGTTGCGCACAGTGGCGCGGTACACCGTGGAACTCACCAATGTGGCATCTGCTGAAAAAACCATTTCGGTCACCACAGCCAGCCGATTTTGGTCGGGGTTGAGCGAGGTCAGGTCGGTGGAGAGTCGCTCAGGCAACATCGGAAAAATGCGCGCCGAGGTGTACACCGAGGTGGTGTTGGCCAGGGCGTGCTGGTCAATCGGTGTGCCCTTTTTGACCAGCGCATCCACATCGGCAATGGCGACCAGCATCTTGATGCGGCCGTTGCCCAGCGCCTCAGACACGGTGAGTTGGTCCAGGTCAAGCGAGTCGTCGTTGTCAATCGAGCACCACAGCAGCCCGGTGAGGTCGTGTACGTCTGCGCTGCCATCGAGGCCGGGACCGGTGATGCTGGCCAGTTGCTGCGCCACGTTGGCCGAAAACTCGGGCTGCAAGCCGCGTTCGGTCATCGCGTTGTTGGCGAGGCGGACCAGGTCCGAGCGGTGATGGGTGTGCGTGGTGTTCATGCCCTCAATGTACACCTCCCAATCAGCCTGCAAGGTCTGCCCGCGCACCGATGACTCAAGCCAGAACAGGTGGTTTTTTCTTGGGCGGCGCCTTGCCGATGAAAAATAATTGAGTTATTTTTTGAAATAGGCCTAAATAACCCCTCATTTCTGCCGTTAAAGAATCTACGAACGGAGGAAAGACCTCAGACTTATTCTGTCGCCTGCCACACCATGCAACTGCCATCTATTGATCGAATCCCAAATTTGCGGCCTTTGGCCTCGGAGTCGGCTTCGCTCGCGCCCGGCAAAGTGGTGCCTGTGGCGCCGGTCAATCCGTCAACCCAAAGCGTGCCTGCGGCTGTGCCGTCGCCCAGCGTGGTGAACCTGATCAACCCGGCCAACAAACCCAATGATGGCGAAGGCGTGTACAGCAGCGTGTCTGACCCCACCCGCCGGGGTGCCGAGGCCGCGACGCCGCCCAAAGACTGGACGATCAAGCGCCCCGTCGTTGAAAAAGTGGAAGACCCACCGCCGGAGCCCCTCTACAAAGTGCTGATGGAACACGTCAAAATCTTGTGGGAAGCCAGCGCCAGCGCGGTGCAGGTGCAGTCCCAAGTCAAAAATCAGGTCAACCTGGCGCAGCCCGGCGTCAATGCCGCGCAAGGCGCACTGTCGGCAGAGGTGTTTACCTACTCGCCGACCAAAATCACCAAGGCTGAAAAACCCGAGTCCTGACCGGACGCACAGCCTCTGCACACCGCCGGGGCCAGATGTTTTGTCAGTGTGAACGGTCGTTGGCATTCACTGTGTATCGGGCCAATTCCCCGTCCGGCAATTTCTCCAGCACCCACTGGCGTGTGTGAAAGGCCGCAACGCTGGGTTTGTGCGCTATTGAAATAATAGCTCCTTGCGCTTGTTTTACATGGGCTAGAAGCGTTTTATAGATAGATTCTTCAGCTGCGGCATCCAGCGCACTGGTGGCTTCGTCAGCAAAAATCCAGCTGGGTTTTTTAAGCAGCACGCGGGCAATCGCCAGCCGTTGCTGCTCGCCGCCTGAGAGCGTCTGGCCCCACGCCGCCACGTCGTCAAGCCGGGTCACCAGGGTGGGCAGCAGGGCGCTGTGCAGTGCCTGCTTGAGTTCTGCATCGCTGTACTGTGCCGGGTTTTGCGGGTAGGCCAGTGCGTCACGCAACGGCCCGTTGGGAAAATACGGCCGCTGCGGAATAAACATGCTGTTGGCTGGCCGGGCCATGTTGCCGCTGGCAAATGGCCAGATGCCAGCCATTGCCCGAAACAGCGTGGACTTGCCACTGCCCGAGGGCCCTTGCAGCAACACGCTGTCACCGGCCTGCGCATTCAGCTGCGCCTGATTCAGCAACACGGTGCCGTCAGGCAGTTCAAGGCGCAGGTTGCTGGCTTCAAGTGCTTCTGAATTTATAGCTGTTAGTTCTTTATCTGTATGGGCTAGAGCCCTAAATGATGCTTCAAAACTGGTCAGGCGATCGGTGGTGGCCCGCCATGCTGCCAGGCTGCTGTAGCTGTCTACAAACCAGCTCAATGCGCCCTGCACCTGGCCAAAGGCGCTGGCAATTTGCATCAGCTCACCCAGCTGGATGGCCCCGCTAAAAAAGCGCGGTGCCGCCACCACAAACGGAAAGACAACGGCCGCCTGGCCAAAAAAGCTGGTGAACCACACCAGGTTCTTTTGCGCCTTGATCAGCGCCAGGTAATTGCCCAGCACACTGCCAAAGCGCGCATCCAGCTGGCTGCGCTCAACGGTTTCGCCCCGGTCCAGTGCGAT
>JBBQSS010000279.1:0-3191 GCA_038213665.1 Burkholderiales bacterium
CGCATGTCGCATGTGTTCCGCTTTGATGTGCCGCTGTACCACAAGCCCCTGCTGATCACCGATGCCGCCCTGAACATTCGCCCAACTCTGCAGGAAAAAGTCGACATCATTCAAAACGCCATCGACTTCGCCCGCATCATGGGTGTGGCCGTGCCTAAAGTCGCAATTTTGTCGGCGGTTGAAAACGTCAACCCCAACATTCCCTCGACCCTGGATGCGGCTGCGCTGTGCAAAATGGCCGACCGTGGGCAAATTACCGGTGGCGTGTTGGATGGTCCGCTGGCGTTCGACAACGCCATTTCAGCGCATGCCGCGCAAATCAAAAACATCGCCTCCGAGGTGGCGGGTCATGCCGACATCATGGCGGTGCCTGATCTGGAAAGCGGCAACATGCTGGCCAAACAGCTGGAATACCTGGCAGGCGCCAGTGGCTCCGGCATTGTGCTGGGTGCGCGCGTGCCGATTGCCTTGACCAGCCGCGCGGATGGGCCGTTGAACCGGGTGGCCTCGGCGCTGCTGGCGCTGCTGGTGGCACACAACGCCCGCCGTGACCAGCCGCGTCCGGTCTGGTAAGGAGCTCCATATGGCTATTTTGTCTGTCAATGCGGGTTCGTCCACGCTCAAATTCTCTCTTTATCCTTTGTCCGCCGGTCAAGTGCAAGCGCAAATGCTCAGCGGCTCCATTGAGGGCCTGGAGCCCGGTGGCACGCCTGAAATGCGCTGGGACTTTCAAGGACAAACCCATCGCAAAATTTTGCTGCTTCATGCCGACCACGTGTTTGCCCAGGCCTTGCTGAGTTTGCGTGACCTGCTCGCCAGCTTGCCAGGCGCACCCGCCATGCAGGCGGTGGCGCACCGTGTGGTGCACGGCGGCGCTCAATACCGGGCCAGCGTGGTCGTGTCCGAGGCGGTGCTGGCTGATCTGACGCAACTCAATTCCTTGGCGCCGTTGCACCAGCCGCACAACCTTGACGGTGTGCGGGCCTTTGCCCAGGCGTTTCCTGATGTGCCACAGGTGGCGTGTTTTGACACTGCGTTTCACGCCACGCTGCCAGAAGTGGATTACCGGTTTGCCTTGCCCGAGGCGCTCTATGAACAGGGTTTGCGTCGCTACGGCTTTCATGGCTTGTCCTACCAATATGTGATGGGCGTTCTGCTGGCGCGCAGCACCCGCGCCAGCGGCCGGGTGCTGATGGCGCACCTTGGCAACGGGGCGAGCCTGTGCGCGGCGCGTGCCGGCCAGAGCTGTGCCACCACGATGGGGTTTTCTGCGCTGGACGGGTTGATGATGGGCACCCGACCCGGCTCCCTGGATTCCGGTGTCATGCTGTATTTGCTGGAACAGGGCTGGGACCACGAGCGGCTGCAAAAGCTCTTGTACAAACAAAGCGGCTTGCTCGGTGTGTCGGGTTTCTCGGCTGACATGCGGCGCCTGCGTGCGGACACCTCTGCCAGCGCCAAACTGGCTGTTGACATGTTCACCTACCGGGTGCAGCGTGAAAGTGGCGCGTTGGTGGCCTGCCTGCAGGGGCTCGATGTGCTGGCCTTCAGTGGTGGCATTGGTGAGCACGATGTGGCGCTGCGCCTTGAGCTTGGTACACGGCTGGCCTGGCTTGGGGTGGTCATCGACCCGGTGCTCAACCTGCAGGCCATTGGTGACCAGGTCATGGCCATTCACGCGCCAAACAGTGCCATCGAGGTCTGGGTGGTGCCCACGGATGAAGGCGTGGTGGCGGCGCGCGAAGCGGCCAGGCTGCTGGCGGCCTGAAGCGGCCTTGGCGGGTCTTGCCTGTGTGCTGATGCCGCAGTGATGCCACCATCACGCGGCGTGCAGTGCCTGCCACATCAGTCCCACGCTTTGCGATACTCACCCCATGCAACTTCAAGACATTCTTTATTCGCAAGGCTTTGGTACACGGCGGGTGTGTGCCGGTTTGATTCAGCAGGGTTTTGTTCATGTTTATGATGAAAATAGCCCTCTAGCCCCCGTTAAATGTGCGCAAGCAGCTATTGAATTTAAAGCAGATGGTTTGCGCTTTCAGGTCCAGGGCGTGGACTGGCCGTATGCCGACAAGGCCTACATCATGCTCAACAAGCCGATGCATACCGAATGCTCGCAAAAGCCGTCCACCTACCCCAGCATCTACACCTTGTTGCCCTCGCCACTGCGCTTGCGGCCCCAAAAAGGTGCGGTGCAAGGGGTGCAGGCGGTGGGTCGGCTGGATCAGGACACGACCGGATTGCTGCTGCTGACCGATGACGGCAAGTTCATCCACCGCATGAGCTCGCCACGCCACCATGTGCCCAAGGTGTATGAAGTCACGGTCAAACACCCGCTCGATGAGCGCCAGGTGAACCTGTTGTTGGCAGGCGTGGTGTTGGACGACGACCCCAAACCGGTGCGCGCGGCGGCCTGTGAGGCGGTGGGCGAGTTTCACTTGCGCCTGACCCTGACCGAGGGCAAGTACCATCAGGTCAAGCGCATGGTGGCGGCGGTCAGCAACCGGGTGGAGGGTTTGCACCGCTCACAAATTGGTGGACTGCGTTTATCCGATGACCTGGCACCCGGGCAGTGGCGCTGGCTAAACGCCGCAGATTTGGCCAGCATTCAGAGCGCATAGGCGCTTAGGCCCTTCTGGCAGCTACACTTTCCGGCCAGTGGTGTGAATTGGCTTATTTCAACTTGGGTTTGGTACTGGCCCCTTGACCAGCTTTCGTTTTTTTAAGGTCGTTTGTGCGCAACTTGCTTTCACTCTTGATTTTTGGCCTGGGAGTTGTGGTGTCGTGGTCAGCCCAGGCGGCGATGCCCGTGTTTGTTTTAAATTCACTTGAGGCCAGCGTCAGTGTGATTGACCCGAGCAGCTGGACCGAGACCAAGCGCATTCCCACTGGCAAGGAGCCGCACCACCTGTACCTGACACCGGATGAAAAATCACTCATCATCGCCAATGCCCTGGGCGACTCCTTGTTGTTCGTCGACCCCAAGACAGCCGTGGTGCAGCGCACGCTTACAGGTATTCTGGACCCTTACCAACTGCGGTTTTCGCCGGACATGAAATGGTTTGTGACCGCGGCCAACCGGCTTAACCATGTGGACATTTACCGTTGGGACGGCAGCAACCTGGCATTGGCCAAACGCATCGTCACCAGCAAGACACCGAGCCACGTCTGGATTGACAGCACCAGCCGGA
>JBBQSS010000280.1:0-3167 GCA_038213665.1 Burkholderiales bacterium
CAAAATGAACAGTGGAACTCGCCTGGCTGCCGTTGACTTGGGCTCCAACAGCTTTCGACTTGAAATTGGTCGCATCGAACATGGTCAGTTTTACCGCACTGAATACCTCAAGGAAACCGTGCGCCAGGGCAATGGGCTCGACGACAACCGTAACCTGACGCAACAAGCCATGCAACGCGGTTGGGAATGCCTGGCCCGCTTTGGTGAGCGGTTGGCCGGTTTCGCAGACACAGAAGTGCGTGCCGTGGCCACACAAACCCTGCGCGAGGCCCGTAACCGCGACGAATTTCTGGGGCCAGGCATGAAAATGCTGGGCTTTCCGATTGATGTGATTTCAGGCCGGGAAGAAGCGCGACTGATCTACCAGGGTGTCGCACAGGCCCTGCCGAACAACCAGGAGCGGCGCTTGGTGATTGACATTGGCGGCCGTTCCACGGAGATGATTCTGGGCCAGGGACGCGAGCCCCTGCAGATGGAATCTTATCGGGTGGGCAGCATTGCCTGGTCGATGCGCTATTTTGCCGACAACCAGTTTTCAAAGCGCTCTTTTCAGATGGCTGAAATCGCCGCCAAAGCGGTGCTTGACGAGGCTTTGACGATTTACACGCGTGACCAGTGGGAAGTGGCTTATGGCTCGGCAGGCACCATCAACGCGGTCGCTGACGTGCTGGTGGCAGCCGGCTGGCCTGCAGGATCTGTCACGCAGGAGGGGCTTGATTGGTTGCTGGACAAACTCCTGGCCGCACAAAATATTGACCGTTTGAAGCTCGCTGGCATGCGTGAAGACCGCAAAGCCATCATCGGCGGGGGTTTAAGCGTGCTGCGAGCACTGTTTGAACTGCTGGGCATCAAACGCCTGGAGCAAACCAGCGGCGGACTACGCCATGGCCTTTTGCAAGACATGCTGGGCAGTGGACAACAACATACCGACTTGCGTGACCACGCGGTGGAACGGCTGGCAGCCAAATTTGGCGCAGACCCGATCCATGGCAATCGTGTGGGTCGGGTGGCCAATGTGCTGTTCGAGCAAATTGCAGCCAGCGCCGTGGACGAGCGCGTGGCCCGAAAACTCACATGGGCCGCGCAATTGCATGAGATTGGTAGCCATGTTTCGCACAGCGACAGCCATAAACACGGCGCCTACATTCTTGACAACACCGATGTCATGGGATTTGCACTCACCGAATTGCACAAGTTGAGTCTGCTGGTGCTGGGGCATCGCGGCAAGCTGCGCAAACTTGAGGCAGATTTTGAAGACGAGCTGTTCATTCAACAACTGTTGGTGTTGCGCATGTCAGTTGCGCTATGTCACGCCAGGCGTGAACCAGAACTCAGGGGCATTACCGTGCACCGCGATGCCAAGAATGACCACCATTTCATCTTAAGTTTGCCCAGCGAATGGGCCAAGTCGTTCCCGCAGTCAGCCTACCTATTGAACGAAGAAAGCGTTGCCTGGCAAAAAACGCCCTGGTCCGTGGATGTGGTTGTGGTGTGACTACAGGGTGTCGGGTGACTGGACAGCAAGCAACACCGTTTGCCCGATACCATCGCGCTGTCGGTACCTTAACCACCACACCGAACCCTTCTTCACAGGCAATTCACCCGAACTGATGTTCAACAGGCGCGCAATCAGATGCCCCAATGTCGGCTGGTGACCCACCAGCAAGATGGGACTTTTGCCGTTTGGCCACCCGATTGTCTCGATAATTTGATCCGCCGACGCCTCTGGCCCAAGCTCCTGGCGGAGCTTGTACGGTCGGCCCAATGCCTGGGCCGTTTGTTGCGTACGTACCGTTGGGCTGACCCACACCCTGGTGGACTGCGGTAGTTGCCGGTCCAGCCAGTTTGCCATGCGACTTGCTTGTTTCTCGCCACGCGGGGTCAACTTACGCAAGCTGTCCTGCGATGGATCATCACATTCAACAGCCTCTGCGTGGCGCCATAACACCATGTCCATCAGCGCAGCCTCCTTTGTGCTGGGTCATCACTCATAAGGTTTCTCGAAAGGCTGATGAACAAATCATGCCGCCTGAACTGCTCAGAACAGACACGCCCAGCACACAACACAAGAAACCGCTAACCCCAAGCTAAACATTGGGTTTGTCACTGTGTGACACTTCGTAGCCATCGGCCACGTAAGCCGGCCCTTTCATCAACCAGACAATCACACAACCAATAGCGACAGTGAGCGCGGCTGTCCAGATGAAAATCGCCAACCCGATCATGACAAAGTCAAAGGTCTGGATCTGATGCGCAATCTCAGTGGCTGTGCCTTGACTGAACAACAACCGGCCCAATCCCGCCAAGCCCGCCGGCAGCACCGTGCCGGCCAGCACCACACTGGGCAACATGCGCAGCAAGCGCACTTCAAAGCCGTAGGGCGTGCGCTGAAAGCCAGGGAGTTTTTTGAGCCAGTTCATCCGCGCATTTTAGGCACTGGCAACACCAAATGATGCTGCTGGGGACATTTTTTGAGGCGGGTGAGATTGTGCAGATTAGTGATGCCGCTTGCCGACGCTCAAAGCCACTTTTGCATGAACTGGGCGTGCCCCATGGTGGGGTCCAACTGGTAATTGTCAAAACCCACCCGCCGATACAGTGTTTGCGCAGAAGCATTCCCCGCAAGCACTTCAAGGGTGAGCTTGCAAGCGCCACGCTCGCGGGCCAAAGCCTCAACTTTTGCCAGCATCCGCTCGGCCACATGCTGACCACGGTGTGAGGCCACGACCACCACGTCATGCACATTCACCAGTGGCTGGCAGGCAAAGGTTGAAAAACCTTCCACGCAGTTGATCAGCCCCACAGGCAATCCATTTTGCGTGTCGTCAAATACCAGCACACTGAACATGAAGGGCCGCGCTTTCAGCGCGGCGGGCAGCTTGTCACGCGCAAAGTCAGACAGCGCTTCGCCACCCCCCATGGGATCCCGCGCGTACCCGTCTAGCAAACCAATCAGTGCACCGATGTGTTGCGGGTCAGCATAGTCGGCCTGGCAAATGCGTAAATTGGTTGACATACGGTGAAACTCCTTAGGTGATTTCCAAGAATAAATATGCCCAGATGACGCAGGATTTTTGTTCAGCTGCAAGGCGTAAAAATGGGCGTATAGCGAGCTATACAACCGTTTTTGCAACGCAGCAGATGGACAAAAAGACAAGTCAGATGGG
>JBBQSS010000281.1:0-3159 GCA_038213665.1 Burkholderiales bacterium
CGGCAGCTTGGCTGACCTCAAACTCAGCACCCAAGGCCAGGCTGGCATTGGCACCCGACAAGTCAACTGGCAGGCACAGGCCAGCGGCGGGCAGCGCACCGCCCAACACTGGCAAGGCAGCTTGAACACCCTCACCTTGCGCACACAGGACGCGGCGCAGCCTGGCCTGTGGACACTCACCACGGGCAGCACGGGCAGCAACAATGCCAGCACGGGCAACAGTGGCAACGCGGGGGAAGCGGCCAGCCAAACCGGCAAGACCAGCCAAGCTATCACGCTGGACTGGCTGCAAAGCGGCGCGACGCAAACACTTTCCGTGGGCAGCGCCAGCGCACAACTCACCGGCCCCCTGCCGGGCACCGCGCGCTTGCGCTGGCTACCTGCGCAATGGTCGCACCAGCAACTGTCATCGGCCAAGCAGGCAAAACCCAAAGTGCGTTGGCACAGCCAAGGCAGCATCAGCGAGCTGCCGCTGGCTTGGCTTGATGCCATCAGCGGCAAAAGCATGGCCGACCTGGGCCTGAGCAGCGACTTGATCCTGGCGGGCAACTGGGACGCCAAATACACCGACACCGTGCACCTGAGCGCCTTGCTTGAGCGCAGCTCGGGCGACCTGCGCCTGAGCCCCGATGCCAGCCAAAAGCAGCTCTTGCCCGCGCGCATCCAAGAAGCCCGCCTGAACATCAACCTGGACGGCGAGCAGCTCTCAAGCAGCCTGCGCTGGGACAGCGAGCGTGCCGGCAAGGCGCTGCTGGCCTTCAGCACCCAGCTTCAAGCGTCTCAAGGTTGGGCTTGGGCGATTGATGCACCGCTGGGCGGCAGCCTGCAAATGCAGCTGCCGCCGGTGGATGCCTGGTCTGCGTTGGCGCCACCGGGTTGGCGCTTGCGCGGCACGCTCGATGCCCACGCCACGCTCACCGGCACACGCAAGTCGCCGCAGTGGCTCGGCACGCTGCAGGCCAAAGACTTGGCGGTGCGGTCAGTGGCCGACGGCATTGATTTTCAAAAGGGCACCCTGACCGCGCGGCTGGAAGGCCAGCAACTCAACATTGAGGAATTCACCTTGTTCGGTGCTGGTGGCACAGGTGACAAAGGCAGCGCAAGGGGCACCGTGGGTGGCGTGGTCAGGGTCACCGGCGTGGCCCAATTGCTGCCCGCTGGCACACCTGCGGACACCTTCGCACAACGCGTGCAGATCACCCTGGCGGCCACCGCCAAAGCGCTGCGCATCAGCACCCGTTCTGACCGGCGCATCACCGTCTCAGGCGATCTGACGGCACAGCTCAAAGACGCCCGCTTGACCCTGCGCGGCAAACTGGTGGCTGACCAGGCCTTGATCACGCTGCCCAGTGAAACTGCACCCGTGCTGGGTGACGACGTGGTGGTGCGCCCCTCTGCCACACAAGCGGCGCAAGATGCGCTAGCCAAACGCAGCGCAGCGGCCAAGGCCAGCCCGGCCAAGCCTCCAGCCACCACCATCACGCCAGATATCCAGGTCACGCTCGACCTTGGCCCGAGCTTCCAGATGCGCGGGCGGGGGCTGGACACCCGTCTGGCGGGCCAGCTTGAATTGCGCGCGGTGGGCAGCGCCGACCCGACCTTGACGGGCACCGTGCGCACCGTGCGCGGCACTTACCAGGCCTACGGCCAGCGGCTGGACATTGAGCAGGGCTTGCTGCGCTTTTTTGGCCCGGCCGACAACCCGGCGCTCGACATCCTGGCAATTCGCCCCAAACTTAGCCAGCGTGTGGGCGTGCAAGTGCTGGGCACGGCTTTGTCACCGATCGTGCGCCTGTACGCCGAGCCTGAATTGCCTGAGGCAGAAAAGCTCGCCTGGCTGGTGCTGGGCCGCTCCGCCAGTGGCAGCGGTGGCGAAGCCGCCTTGCTGCAGCAGGCGGCACTGGCCTTGCTCGGCGGCAGCGGCAAAGGCCCCAGCGCCAGCCTGACGCAAGCGCTGGGCCTCGATGAGCTGAGTTTTCGCGGGAGTTCCGGCGAGACCACCAGCGGCGCCACCGTGACATTGGGCAAACGCCTGAGCAACGATTTTTATGTCGCTTATGAGAGCAGCCTGACCGGCACCATGGGCATCTTCACCATTTTTTACGACCTGTCCAAGCGGCTGACACTGCGTGCACAAACCGGTGAAAAAAGCGCCATCGATTTGATCTGGACCCACCGCTACGACTGAAAGCCCGGATTTTGTCGCCCTGCTTCTTGCATGCCCGGCGCCGTGCGCGCCCCCTGATTTATAAGAAATTGACCTGTAGCCCTTTTCTCATATGCGCTAGCAGCTATCGATTACATAGCAAATGAGAATGTGTGCGCCCACATCACGCCCCCCAGCAGCACGCCTTTCGGCAGGGCCAGCAAGCACCCCAGCGCAAGCCAATAGAATCACTGCTTGCTCGCTGTAGTTCAACGGATAGAACGAGTGCCTCCTAAGTGCTAGATACAGGTTCGATTCCTGTCAGCGGGACCAAATGCAAAGCCGTAACGATTCATCACCGTTACGGCTTTTTTTATTGCCTGCCAAAACAGCCCAACCCTTGGCGCAGGGCACCCGGCAACTCCCCACCGGCACCTGCGGGTGATGCCAGCGTTTTTTCAGTCGCTTTCCAGCAGTGGCAGTCTTGCCGCACTGACGCGCTGCTTGCCCTCCCGTTGACTGATCACTCTGGCGACCGCTTGCGCCAACAACGGGTTGGCCAGGCGGGAGGCGGCCTGGGCGGCAGCGGCGGCTTGTGTGTGATGCCCGCTTGCCAGTTCATGCACGGCGACGCGGACAAGCGCGGTGGCCTGGCGCTGCGCACGCCGGGAAAGGGAGAAATCGGTGCCACAACGCGGACACACATCCGCCTCGCCCAGTCGCGCGCGGCAGGCCAGGCAGCGCTCCAGCAATTCCATGCCTGGCCTCACTGGTCGAGGTAATACAGCACGTCGGCCAAGTCGGCCATGGCTTGCGCGAGTTCAGCCTGGGCCTGGGCGGTGTCGTTGTTCATGGCGTCGCGCACGGCCTCGATGTTGTCGATCAAGTCCTCGCGGTCATCCGCGCCTGCAGTTTTGAGCATTCGTTCGGCTTTCTCGATCAGCGCGAGCGCCTCCACCATGCTGCGGCGGTGCGCCAGCTGGCCAGCGTCTGGCGGCGCACCATCTGCCTGC
>JBBQSS010000282.1:0-3090 GCA_038213665.1 Burkholderiales bacterium
ACCCATCTGACTTGTCTTTTTGTCCATCTGCTGCGTTGCAAAAACGGTTGTATAGCTCGCTATACGCCCATTTTTACGCCTTGCAGCTGAACAAAAATCCTGCGTCATCTGGGCATATTTATTCTTGGAAATCACCTAAGCTGGCGGAATCGGCGGACACCTTGATGGCTGAAGCGCTGGCCTATGCCCAAGACGTGGCCGATGTGCGCCCCTTGCCGCTGCTGCGCGGGCTGCCGTGCCAACACCCGCAGGGCGATGCCTTCTTTCAGTTTGCCCGCAACAGGGTGGGCAGCATGGGCAAGCATTTCCCGGCGCCACTGAAATGCGTGGACGCGGTTGAGGCGGCCACCCAGCGCAAATTTGACGATGGCATGCGTTTTGAGTTTTGTCGTAGCCGGTTGCGAGCCCGATGAAATGGGCATTGGCCCGGTGTTTGCCATCCCCAGGCCGCTGGGTCGGCTGGGGCTCAAGGTAGACGACATCGACCTGTGGGAAATCAACGAAGCCTTTGCCGTGCAAGTGATTTATTGCCGCGACAAGCGCGGGCTTGACAACGCGCGCCTGAATGTCAGTGGGGGTGCCATTGCGGTCGGCCACCCCTACGGTGTGTCTGGCCAGCGCGTGGCGGTGAGCATGTGTATTGGCTGCGGCATGGGGGCTTGCGGCGTGTTTGAGGGGCTGTAGCTCTCCGGCTCCCAGCCTCGATCATCAAGTCGATTGAAAAATTAAATTCGATCAAACAATTAAATTCGATTAAAACGATTGACGCGATGGTATCGATGCGTTAACCTTGAGCCCAGTCACAACATTGTGTGCAACTCAAGAAGTCGCCAACATGAATTTATCCCCGGTATCTGATATCGACATGCGCTTGAAATTCAACTTGGCGCAGGTCAGTTACGACGACTTCACCGTGGTCATTGTGCTCAACATTGGTCGCAAAGTGGTCGGCATTGTGGTCGACGGCGTGTCTGACGTGATCACGCTCACCCCCGAGCAATTGCACCCGGTGCCGGGGTTTTCGTCCGCCATCGACAACGACCACCTGCTGGCCATTGGCTCAGTGCAAAGCCGGATGTTGATCTTGCTCGACATCGAAAAACTCATGAGCAGCCCGGGCATGGGTCTGGTCGGTCAGTCGCTTCAGTAAATCAATCAGTCAGGGAGAAACCTCTTGAATTTTGCCAACATGACAGTCGGAATGCGTCTGGGCCTGGGCTTCGCGCTGGTTATTTTTGCGGGTTTGCTGGTGGCTGTGTTTGGCCGCCTGCAACTAGGCGCGGTTGAGGCGGAAGTCACGACTCTGGTTGAAAACCGCATGGTCAAAGTGGAGATGCTTAACCAGGTGAAAGAAAACCTGAACGTGACTGCGCGAGCTGTCCGCAACCTTGCCCTCATGACTGACGAAAAAAGCATGCTGGCGGAAAAGCAGCGCGTTCTGGATGCACGTGTCAAAAACACAGCACTGTTTAAGACGCTTAATGAATCGATCAAGAGGAATGATGCTCAGGCGATTCTGCAAAAACTCGTCGAAGTCCGTGGCCCCTATGCCGCTACCATTGACAAGGCCATGGCCTTAGGTCTGGAAAACAAGGGCGCGGAGGCGCGCGACGTACTGATCAAGGAAAACCGGCCGCTGCAGGCCGCCTACTTCAAGGCGCTCGACGAACTGGTTGACCTGCAAAAGAAGACCATGCAGGACTCAGCCAAACAAGTGCAGAGCATCGCCTCGTCGACCGGCGTTTTGATGCTGATCATCGCTGGCGTCGCTGCGGTGCTGGGTGGTCTGATCGCCTGGGCCCTGACCCGCTCCATCACCCGCCAGCTTGGTGGTGAACCCGATTACGCATCCAACGTGGCGCGCGAAATTGCAGCCGGCAACCTGAGCGTCGAGATGCAATTGCGCCCCGGCGACCAGAGCAGCCTGTTGGCCACGATGAAAACAATGCGTGACAGCCTGGCCAAAGTGGTATCTGAGGTACGCGAAGGCTCAGAGAGTGTCGCCACGGCCAGTTCACAAATTTCGCAAGGCAACCACGAGTTGTCTGGCCGCACCGAAGAGCAAGCCAGCGCGCTGGAGCAAACCGCCGCCAGCATGGAGCAGCTCAGCGCCACCGTCAAACAAAACGCCGACAACGCCCGCCAGGCCAACCAGCTGGCGCAAAGTGCGTCCACCGTAGCGGTGCAGGGCGGCGACGCGGTGGCCCAGGTGGTCAACACCATGAAACATATCAACGATTCATCCAAAAGAATCTTCGACATCATCAGCGTGATCGACGGCATCGCGTTCCAGACCAACATCCTGGCACTCAACGCGGCCGTGGAAGCGGCCCGTGCCGGCGAGCAAGGGCGCGGCTTTGCCGTGGTGGCCACCGAGGTGCGCAGCCTGGCCGGGCGCAGTGCCGAGGCCGCCAAAGAGATCAAGAACCTGATTGGCGCCAGCGTCGACCGGGTGGAGCAGGGCAGCGCACTGGTGGACCAGGCCGGTGTCACCATGACCGAGGTGGTCAACAGCATCCGCCGCGTGACCGATTTGATGGGTGAAATCAGCGCGGCCAGTAGCGAGCAAAGTGCCGGCGTCACACAAGTCGGCGAAGCGGTCATGCAGATGGACCAGGTCACGCAACAAAACGCCGCCCTGGTGGAAGAAAGTGCCGCCGCCGCCGACAGCCTCAAGACGCAGGCCCAGCAACTGGTTCAGGCCGTGAGCATTTTCAAGCTGCCTGACGGGCTTGCACGGGCTAACAGGTCGCCTGAAAAACCCGCAAACCGTGTGATGGGGGGCGGCCAAAAGACCCCCTCAGCCTTTGATCGCCGAGGCCCCAGCCGCGCCACCAATGTTTCGCGCTTACCCGCCAAACCCGCTGCGGCACACAAGCCTAGGCAGATCGCCCTCAGTGCGTCAGGCCAAAACGGCACCACGGACTGGGAAAGCTTTTAGGTGATTTCCAAGAATAAATATGCCCAGATGACGCAGGATTTTTGTTCAGCTGCAAGGCGTAAAAATGGGCGTATAGCGAGCTATACAACCGTTTTTGCAACGCAGCAGATGGACAAAAAGACAAGTCAGGTGGGTATATTTTTCGCAGG
>JBBQSS010000283.1:0-3089 GCA_038213665.1 Burkholderiales bacterium
GGCGATCAATTGGCGCAACACGGCGCGCCATTGGGTTTCGGACAAATCCGCGCCAATGCCAAAGGTGCTCAAGGCCGCGTGGCCGTATTGCGTGACCTTGTCGGTGACCTTGCCGCGCAGGATGTCCATCACATGGCCGGAACCAAAACTGAAGCCGCTCGTTTGTTGCACCCGGTAAATGGTGGAGAGCAGCTTGCGCGCAGCATCGGTGGCGTCCCAGACATCGGGCGGCTGCAGGCAGTTGTCGCAATTCCCGCAGGGCTGGCTGGCTTCATCAAAATATGCCAGCAGGCGCACGCGGCGGCAGTCAGTGGCCTCGGCCAAGCCCAGCAAGGCCTCCAACTTGCCGCGCAGGCCTTGCTTGAATTCCTCGGCCGCCGGGCTCTCGTCGATCATGCGGCGCTGGTTCACCACATCTTGCAGGCCGTAACACATCCAGGCATCCGCGGCCTGGCCGTCACGCCCGGCGCGACCGGTTTCCTGGTAGTAGCCTTCGATGTTTTTGGGCATGTCCAGGTGCGCCACAAAACGCACGTCGGGCTTGTCAATGCCCATGCCAAAGGCGATGGTGGCCACCATCACCACGCCTTCAGTGCGCAAAAACTGGTCTTGGTTGGCCTGGCGCACTTTGGCGTCCAGCCCGGCGTGGTAGGGCAGCGCGGCAATGCCTTCGTCGCACAACAAATTGGCAATGTCTTCCACCTTTTTGCGCGACTGGCAATAGACGATGCCGGCGTCGCCCATGTGTTCATGGCGAATAAAGCGCAGCAGTTGCTGCGTGGCCTCGCGTTTTTCCACAATGGTGTAGCGGATGTTGGGGCGGTCAAAGCTGCTGATGAACAGGCGCGCGTCTTGCAGTTGCAGGCGCTCAATGATGTCGGCACGGGTCAGCGCATCGGCGGTGGCGGTGAGTGCGATGCGCGGCACTTGTGAATAACGCTCATGCAACACCGTCAAGGCGCGGTATTCCGGGCGGAAGTCGTGGCCCCACTGGCTCACGCAATGCGCCTCGTCAATGGCAAACAGGCTCAAGGCCCCGCGCTCGTACAGCGAATCGAGCTGGGCCAGAAAACGCGGCGTGTTGATGCGCTCGGGCGCGGCGTAAAGCAAGGTGATGTTGCCCTGCACCAGGCGCCGCTCAGTCATCGAGGTTTCCTGCATCGAGAGGGTCGAGTTCAAAAACGCCGCGCTCACACCGGCCTCGTGCAGCGCCCCGACCTGGTCGTGCATCAGCGCAATCAGCGGCGAGATCACCACCGTGATGCCCTGCCCGGCTTGCTGCCGGGCAATCGCCGGAATCTGGTAACACAGGCTTTTGCCGCCACCGGTGGGCATCAGCACCAGCGCGTCGCCACCGGCCGTGACATGCTCAATGATGTCGTGCTGCGGCCCGCGGAAATGGGGGTAGCCAAAAACCGTTTGAAGAATGGATTCAATGGACAAAATGGTTTACTACTTTTTTAATAGCTACTTGCGCTTATTACACAGGGGCTAGAGGCCTAAAAGGCTTATAAACTAAAAGCATGGACAGGCGCGCACTGCAAGACGCCTTGCATTGTCCCACCCGCACAGGGCGCATCCCTGGCTTTCTACAATACGCGGCTATGAAGACCCCCACCTACACCCGCGGCCAGGCGCTGCCCGACATTTTGCAAAAACGCATTCTGGTGCTTGACGGCGCCATGGGCACCATGATCCAGCGCTTCAAGCTGGGCGAAGCCCAGTACCGAGGTGAGCGTTTCAAAGACTTCCACAAAGACATCAAGGGCAACAACGAGCTGCTGAGCCTGACGCGCCCGGACGTGATCCGTGACATTCATGAAAGTTACCTGTCAGCCGGTGCCGACCTGATCGAGACCAACACCTTTGGCGCTACCACCGTCGCGCAAGCGGACTACGACATGGCGGACCTGGCGTTTGAGATGAACCTGGCGTCCGCAAGATTGGCCCGCGCCGCCTGCGACAAGTTTTCTACGCCCGACAAACCACGTTTTGCCCTGGGCGCGCTCGGCCCCACGCCCAAGACCGCCAGCATCAGCCCCGATGTCAACGACCCCGGCGCGCGCAACATCACCTTTGAGCAACTGCGTGCCGCCTATTACGAACAGGTTGACGCGCTGGTGCAAGGCGGCGTCGATGCGCTGCTGGTAGAAACCATTTTTGACACCCTCAACGCCAAGGCGGCGCTGTTTGCCATTGACGAGTATTTCGAGGCGTCGGGCGAGCGTCTGCCGATCATCATCAGCGGCACCGTCACCGATGCGTCGGGCCGGATTTTGAGCGGCCAGACCGTCACGGCGTTCTGGCACAGCGTGCGCCACGCGCAGCCGCTGGCCGTTGGCCTGAACTGCGCTTTGGGTGCCGCGCTGATGCGCCCGTACATTCAGGAGCTGGCCAAGGCCGCACCAGACACCTTCATCAGCTGCTACCCCAACGCCGGCTTGCCCAACCCGATGAGTGACACCGGTTTTGACGAGACCCCCGAGGTCACCAGTCGGCTGGTGGGTGAATTTGCCGCCGAGGGCCTGGTCAACATCGTGGGCGGCTGTTGCGGCACCACGCCCGAGCACATTGGCGCCATCCACGACAAAGTGGCACCCATGCCGGGGCGGGTGTTGCAGAAAAATGTGTTTTACAAGGAGCCACCTGATGCCCCGCGTTGACCGCGCCACCAAAGGAGCCAGCGCATGACTTCTCTGATGTTTGTTGTGGGCCTGGTGGCCCTGATTCTGGGGGCGGAGCTGCTGGTGCGCGGCGCCTCAAAACTGGCCTTGACGCTGGGCATTTCACCGCTGGTGGTGGGGCTGACCGTGGTGTCGTTTGGCACCAGCGCACCCGAGGTGGCGGTGGGCATCGGCGCGGTGCTGGAGGGCAAGACCGACCTGGCGCTGGGCAACGCCATTGGCAGCAACATCTTCAACGTGTTGTTCATCCTGGGTGTTTCAGCACTGATCACGCCGCTGATTGTCAACATTCAACTGATCCGGCAAGAGGTGCCGATCATGCTGGGGGCCAGCTTGCTGCTGTTGTTGTTTTCACTTGATGGGCGGCTGGGGCTGTCAGATGGCGTGATTTTGCTCTGCCTGATG
>JBBQSS010000284.1:0-3077 GCA_038213665.1 Burkholderiales bacterium
AAGGGCAAGACGCTGGACCAGGCGGCGGCATTAAAAAACAGCGAGATCGCTGAAGAACTCGCCCTGCCACCTGTCAAAATCCATTGCTCGATCCTGGCTGAAGATGCCATCAAGGCCGCAGTCAACGACTACCGCCAAAAACACGCCGAAGCTCAAACCCACTAACAAAAACGCCAGGCTGCCTGCGCCTTGAGGTGCAGACAGCCTGGCATCGACCTGGATGGTTAACAACATGGCTGTGACACTGACCGATGCCGCTGCCCGGCACATCACCCGCTACCTGACCAAACGCGGTCAGGGTGTGGGTGTGCGCCTGGGCGTCAAAACCACCGGATGTTCCGGCATGGCTTACAAGCTCGAATATGTCGACGATATTCCCCCGGAAGACATGGTGTTTGAAGGCCACGGTGTGAAGGTGCTGGTGGACCCCAAGAGCTTTGCTTACCTGGACGGCACCGAGCTTGACTTTGTGCGCGAAGGTCTCAATGAGGGCTTCAAGTTCAACAATCCCAAAGAGCGTGACCGTTGCGGCTGTGGCGAGTCGTTTCGCGTTTAAAGCCACTGCGCTGTCAGCCTGACGTCCGCTCGCTACGCTTTCAATCACGAATAGGTCTGTGACTAAATTGAATCTCCAATCCAATGACTTCGAGCTGTTCGGTCTGGAACAGTGTTTTGGGCTAGACCGCGCGGTGCTTGATGCGCGCTGGAAAGACCTGCAGCGCCAGGCGCACCCCGACAAGTTCTCGGCGCAAGGCGCTGCGGCGCAACGCATTGCCATGCAGTGGTCGGTGCGCATCAACGAGGCCTATCAGCGCCTGAAAACCCCGCTCAAGCGCGCGGCTTATTTGTGTGAGTTGCACGGCGCGCCGGTGAATGCTGAAAACAACACCGCCATGCCGGGCGCGTTTTTGATGCAGCAAATGGAATGGCGTGAGGAGCTTGACGACGCCAAAACCACTGAAGATTTAGAGAAAATAAGCCTGCAGTGCGCACAGGCATTGCGTAGCGTGCTACAAAACATAGAGCAACTGCTGGACCTGTCGCAAGACTACCCAGCGGCTGTGGCCCAGGTCAGGGCGCTGATGTTCATTGAACGTTTTGCCGCCGATGTGGAGGCACGTCTGGACCAGCTTGAAGCCTGAGCAACCCCTGGTGTGACGCCTCACCGATGTCTGAAATGATGGCCTGATGTGATCTCTGCAAAAAGTGGCCTACCAGTGAACCGCCTAAAGTGACTTTTCTGAAGCGCAGTCTGTCTTTGCCGGGATGATTTTCCTGGCTCCCCCCAATTTTCAAATTGACCATGGCTTTACTCCAAATATCCGAACCCGGGCAAACGCCCAACCCGCATGAGCGGCGCATTGCCGTGGGCATTGATTTGGGCACGACCCATTCGCTGGTGGCCTCGGTGCGCCATGGCGTGGCCGAATGCCTGCCAGATGCTAAAGGACGGGTGATCTTGCCCTCGGTGGTGCGTTATCTGGCAGGCGGTGGCCGCCAGATTGGCGATGACGCCGTGTTGGGCGGTGTGGGCGACGCGGAAAATACCATCGCTTCGGTCAAGCGTTTTATGGGTCGCAGCCTCAAAGACGTGGTGCTGGCCGCCAAGCTGCCCTACCATTTTGTCGATCACCCCGGCATGTTGGGCATCCAGACCGTGCAGGGTGAAAAGTCTCCTATCGAGGTCAGTGCCGACATTCTGGCCACGCTGCGTTACCGCGCTGAAGACACCTTCAATGCTGACCTTTATGGTGCGGTGATCACCGTGCCGGCTTATTTTGACGATGCCCAGCGCCAGGCCACCAAAGATGCCGCGCAGCTGGCCGGCCTGAACGTGCTGCGCCTGATCAACGAGCCCACCGCCGCGGCAATAGCCTACGGGCTGGACAACGCCAGTGAAGGCGTTTATGCGATTTACGACCTGGGTGGCGGCACCTTTGACATCTCGATCCTGCGCCTGACGCAAGGTGTGTTTGAGGTGGTGGCCACCGGTGGCGACTCAGCGCTGGGGGGTGATGACTACGACCACGCGTTGGCTGATTGGGTGCTGGCGAAAACCGGCGCCGGGTCCATGGACAGCGCCAGCCCGACCGACAAAGCCGCCCTCAAAGCCGTTGCAAGGAATTGCAAGGAATGTTTGTCTGCTACTGATTGTGTAGCTTTTGACGCAATGAATACGGGGGCTAGAGTCACTTTTGATGTGAAATGCTCAGACTTTGAGTCCGCCACCCGCGCATTGACTGCGCGCACCCTGAATGCGGTGCGCAAGGCGCTGCGAGACGCCAAGCTCACAGCGCAGGATGTCAAAGGTGTGGTGATGGTTGGTGGCTCTACCCGCATGCCGCAAATCCAGCAGGCTGTGGGCGAGTTCTTTGGCCAGACCCCGCTGACCAACCTGAACCCCGATGAAGTGGTGGCGCTGGGTGCGGCCATTCAGGCCAACCAGCTCGCTGGTAACAACCCGGGTGGCGAATTGCTGCTGCTCGACGTGATTCCGCTCTCCCTGGGCATTGAGACCATGGGTGGGCTGGTGGAGCGCATCGTGCTGCGCAACGAGACCATTCCCACGGCAAAAGCGCAAGATTTCACCACTTACATCGACGGTCAGACCGCGTTGGCGCTGCATGTGGTGCAGGGTGAGCGTGACCTGGTGGCCGATTGCCGCAGTCTGGCGCGTTTTGAGTTGCGCGGCATTCCACCGATGGCCGCCGGGGCCGCACGCATTCGCGTCACCTTTACGGTCGATGCCGATGGTCTGCTGAGTGTGTCAGCGCGTGAGCAGGGCAGTGGCGTCGAGGCGCAAATTGCCGTCAAACCGTCTTATGGCCTGGCTGACGATCAGATCGCCCGCATGCTGGCTGAGAGTTTCACCACCGCCGAGGCCGACATGCAGGCCCGCGCCGTGACCGAGGCTCGGGTCGATGCCGACCGCATGATTCTGGCCACGGTGAGTGCCTTGAAGGCGGACGGTGATTTGCTGGTGGCTACCCAACGCGCCGAGATTGACCGACTGATGCACGACGTGCAGGCCGCCCGCGCCCTTGAAGATGCCAAAGCCATTGAGGCCATCACCTTGA
>JBBQSS010000285.1:0-3063 GCA_038213665.1 Burkholderiales bacterium
CTGATGGCAACCCGATGGGGTCCTGGATCACCTGGGAGGTGTTGGGCATGGTGATTGGCGGCATGGTGGCCGCCTTCATGGCCGGCCGCTTCAAGGTGCAACTCGATGGCAAGCGCAGCGTCGGGTCAACCCAACGCGTGACCATGGCCCTGTTGGGAGGGGTATTGGCAGGATTCGGTGCGCGCGTGGCCGGTGGTTGCACCAGCGGCTTGGGCCTGTCGGGTGCAGCGGTGTTTGGCATTTCTGCCTTTGTATTTTTGGGCCTGTTTTTTGTGACAGGGTTGATCGTCAGTCGTTTTGTTAGAGGAGTTTGATATGTTTCCCCTTAAACGACAGTGGCATGGTGTCTGGCTTGGTGGCGGGCATCTTGTTTGGATTTGTGATGGAAAACGCAGGTTTTGGCAGCCCGCTCAAGCTCACAGCCCAGTTCAAGCTCACCGACTGGACCGTCTTCAAGGTCATGTTCACCGCGATTGTGGTGGCCGCCTTTGGGTTGTGGTTGCTGCGAGTTGTCGGGTTCCTGAAACCTGATGTTGTGTTTGTTCCCCAAGCGCTGGTGATGGCATCGGCCGTGGGCGGCGCATTGGTGGGTGCCGGGTTTGCCATTGGTGGTTATTGCCCCGGCACCTCGATGGTGGGTCTTTCTTCAGGTCGTCTTGATGCGCCGGTTTTCATCGTCGGCCTGGTGATTGGCACCGCCGCCTTCGCTTGGTTTTATGGCCCGGCCATGCGGTCGATGATGGCCATAGGTGCCCTCATGGAAGGTGACACCATCACGGATGTTTACGGCATTTCAGAGCCGATTTTGCTGGCAATTCTCGGGGCGTTCCTGGTGGCCGTGTTTTATGTGGGGGCCTGGTTTGAGCGCCGTGGTCCTGGCAAAGTGACGGCTCAGCAAGCGGTCGCCGGAGCCCAATGAGGTCAATGAGGTCGATGAGGTCGATGCCGCTGTTGTAGAAATTTGTATAAAATTCGCCTATAGCCCTTTAAATACAAGCGCAAGTAGCTATTAATAATATAGCATACGTGGGTTTATCGGGTCAATGCCATGAACAGCTTGGGCAGTTGCTCGGGTAGCCGGGCAATGTTGTCAATCACCGTGTATTGGCGCCCGAAAATGTCGCTCACATAGGCATCGGCTGCCGCATCGAGGTTGATGCAGTAGGTAAAGATGCCCTGGTTGTCGAGCTCGCGCACGGCTTGGTGGGCGTCCTCGATCAGCAAACGCTCGTCATGCGCGTCAATGTCTGACGGCTGGCCATCGGTCAATACCAATAGTAGTTTTTTGTCAGCCTGCTGCGTGCCTAGCGTGTGGGCGGCGTGGCGCATGGCCGCACCCATGCGTGTGCTGTAGCCAGCCTGCATGGCGGCCAGCCGCGCTTTCACGTCGTCACCCCAGCGCTCGCCAAAGCCCTTGAGGTGCAGGTAGCGCACGTCATGGCGGGTGTTGGAGTGGAACCCGGCAATGGCAAACGGGTCACCCAGCTGCTCTATGGCCCAGGCCAGCATGGATGCCGCTTCCTGGCTGAGTTGCAACACGGTCTGCTCGGAGCCACGGGCTTTTTCGTTGAGCGATTGCGACAAGTCCAGCAGCAGCGTGACCGCAATGCTGCGGCCATCGGTGGTGTGGCTCATGTTGATGCGCGCATCGGGCTGGCTACCGGCGCGCAGGTCAATCAGCGAGCGAATCGCCACATCCAGGTCAAGCTCGCTGCCGTCTTCCTGGTAGCGCACGCGCACCTTGTCTTGCGGTTTGAGCAAGTCCAGCAGGCGCTTGAGCCGCTTGGTCAGCGCGCTGTGTTTGGCCAGCAGGGCGTCAATGTCGGCGGCGTTGCCGCTGGGGTGCAGGCGCTCATACAGGCTGACCCAGTCGGGGCGGAAGGTCTGGCTGGTGTAGTCCCACTCGGGGTAATGGCGTGGCGGCAGGCTTTGAATTTCTTGCGTGGACGGGGTTTGGTCAGGGGCCTCGAACGTTTCTTCGTCATCACTGAGTTCATGAAAGCGCCACAGATGGCGGTTGTCATCGCGGTAGTCGACCTCGGTGTCTTTGAACCAGGTGTTGGGCAACTGGTCGCTTTGCAGACGGGTTTTGCCCAGATAGCTCAAGGCCAGGCTAGCCATCTCGGAGGTGCTCGATTCTCTTTGCGCCAGCAGGGCGTGGAAGCGTTGTACCCAGTCGGTCAGGTGCACTTGCTCGAATCGTTTGGGTGGGTCAAGCAGGGCGCGTGACAGCAGGGCGAGCCGGTGGCGCAGGCAGGAATGCGTGGTCGGGTTGCAGGCACCCTCCACGGGTGTGGGGTGCAGGGCCATGAAGATGCGGCGCAAGCCGGGATATTCGCGCATGGCCAGGGCCTCAACCCGTGAATCTTCAAAACACTCAATCGCTATGCGCTGCGCCGGGCTGAAGTTGTCGCCAAAAATGGCCGTGCTCCAGCGTCGATGCGCGGCAATGTGGGCCAGCGCGGCGCGGTAGCGGTCCAGCCCAGCGATGCCAGCGCGGGCGTCGTACACATCGGGTAGCCGGATGCCCATGGCATCAAAGTAGGGCATGGGCTGGCGCTGCACGTTGAACGCGGTGGAGTAGGGCACCAGCACATCCGCGTCTTGCCACAGGGCGCGCAGGTACAAATCGAGCGGGCGAGTGTGGTCCATCAAAAGTGTGCCATGGCGCTCTCGCTGCAGCACGGCACGGCTGTCGGCGGAGCTCAGGCTGAAATAATCACGCTGCTGCTCGGGGTGGTGACTGTAGTTGCGAATGCCGTAGTCGACCCAGTGGCTCAAGCCCTGCAGGCTGAGCAGTTCAAGCAACTGGGGCGATTTTTCAAAGAAAACGCTCAAGCTGGGGCTGGCATAGGTTTTGTGGATGCCGTGAATGGAACTGCTGGTGCGCTCCATCAACATCAGGCTCAAATCAAGGTAGTGCTGCAACTGCGCCGGTGTGGGCAGCCTTCGCGCCACCGGCGCCAGTGCCTGCAAAATTGGTGCAATGGCATGGCTGTTCGGCGATTTGTTGATCAGCTTGACGGCCGCCATCACCGGGCTCAAGGCGTCTTCGCCAACCAG
>JBBQSS010000286.1:0-3048 GCA_038213665.1 Burkholderiales bacterium
GGCATCGTCGCTGGCGGATGGCTGGCACAAAGCCTGAGCGGGTCGGAGGTGTCCATCGCGTTGCTGGCACTTGCGCTACTGAATCTGGGCACGGTTGCGTACTTTATGCAGGAAAAACGCTCAGTAGGTGACGCTGCAGCACCTGTGGACACATTAGAAACGGCTGCCTCAATCCTTACGCCACCCGACAAACTGACTTGCGAGCTTCAAAGCGGTATGCCGTCTTGTCAACCAAGCAAGCTGCTACCAGCCAGTGTGATAGATCAACTGTCCCGTCAGGAAATCCGTGTGCTGCAAGCCGCCACCACCCAGCACACTTACCGCGACATTGCCGACTCTTTTGGCATTTCAGAGTCTTCGGTGAAAACCTACATGCAACGCATTTACCGCAAGCTTGGTATCTATAACCGCAAGCAACTGGATCAACTGCTGGCAACCGACCAAGAAGTGGCCTCTGGCGCGAGCACCCCTCAATCTACCGAATCACCATCAAAGCTCTGAAGGTGAAATATCGCCACAGACTGACGATGATTGACGAGTTTTATCTGAGCCCGACGGCCTGCCGCAGCAAACACACTTGGACACTTCATCGACCAAACCGTTGCCGACCAGCCCAAGTTTGTCATAAGGCACCACAAACCCGTTATAGATCAATAAGTTAGAGATATTTTTCGACGTGTATGGCACCACATTTGCGCAGTACTGCGCGGTCTCACAGCCTACCCAAAGGCAAGAGCACTAAATCAGTGAGCGATGGGTGCCACCGGGATTGGGCGTATGACCCAGAATCTCGTTGATGGTTTGGTGACGCGGCTCAGGCCGGCTGGCCTTGCGAACATGCACGGTGCGCCCATCGCGGCGCGTAAGCGTAAGCGTAAGCGTAAGCGTGACGCGTCGCTGCACGGTCAGGGTATCGCGCAACGTGGCCCAACTGTCATCAATGCCTTTGCTCTTGAGTTGCGTGCGCAGCATATGCACGAAGTGGTATGCCAGCACGCTGATCAACAGATGCCCCTCGGCCCGGCGCTCCACTTGGTGGAACACAGGACACAGGACACAGGACACAGGACGCAGGCCCAGGTCCGTCTTGATCGCGCGAAACACCGACTCCAGATCGGTCAGCATCAAGTAGGTGCGCCACAGCGTTGCATCATCCCAATCAACCAGACTCGTGACGTTTAAACAATCAGCACATAAGGTCGAAATTGGGGCGGCGCTTCAGCCTGACTGACCCCAAGCCCTAAAATCGGGTCATGATTTCACGCGAACCTACCATTGAGCGCTTAAGCGTTGCCAAATCCCTCTTGCTCACGCCTTTTGGGCTGGACGAATCTCACTTGGCGCGTGCGCTGGCTGAGATCAAGGCGCACAAGGTCGATGAGGCCGACCTGTATTTTCAGTACACCCGCAGCGAGGGCTGGAGTCTGGAAGAAGGCATTGTTAAAACCGGCTCGTTTTCCATCGACCAGGGCGTGGGGGTGCGCGCCGTCAGTGGCGAGAAAACCGCCTTTGCCTACTCTGATGACATCTCCGAGGCATCGTTGCTGGATGCCGCCCGCACTGTTAGATCAATATCGTCTGTAGCCCAGGTGGGCCGTGCGCGAGTAGCTACAAAAAAAATAGCATCTTCGCGTTCCCTGTACCACGGTCTGGACCCCATTGCCAGCCTCGACAGCACGGCCAAAGTCAAGCTGTTGGAAAAAGTTGAGCAACTGGCCCGTGCCAAAGACCCGCGTGTGGCGCAAGTCATGGCCGGTTTGGCGGCTGAATACGACGTGGTGCTGGTGGCCCGTGCCGACGGCACCTTGGCTGCTGACGTGCGCCCGCTGGTGCGGCTGAGCGTGACGGTGATTGCCGAGCAAAAAGGCCGTCGCGAAATGGGGTCAGCCGGTGGCGGCGGGCGGTTCGGGTTTGCTTATTTTGACGATGCGTTGATTGGCCAGTATGTCGATGAAGCCGTGTCTGCCGCGCTCACCAACCTGGAGGCGCGCCCGGCGCCAGCCGGTGAAATGACGGTGGTGCTCGGCGCGGGCTGGCCCGGCATTTTGTTGCACGAAGCCATTGGCCACGGGCTGGAGGGCGACTTCAACCGCAAAGGCTCCAGCGCCTTCAGTGGCCGCATCGGCCAACGCGTGGCGGCCAAGGGCGTCACGGTGCTCGATGACGGCACCCTCAATGACCGGCGCGGCTCGCTCAATGTGGACGATGAGGGCAATGCCAGCCAGCGCAACGTGCTGATTGAGGATGGCATTCTCAAAGGCTACATTCAGGACGCGATGAACGCGCGCCTGACGGGTGTCAAGCCTACCGGCAACGGTCGGCGCGAGAGCTATGCGCATGTGCCGATCCCGCGCATGACCAATACCTACATGCTGGGCGGTGACAAGGCCCCTGAAGAGATCGTCGCCAGCATCAAAAAAGGGCTGTATGCCACCAACTTTGGGGGTGGGCAGGTTGACATCACCTCGGGCAAGTTCGTGTTTTCAGCCAGCCAGGCCTACTGGGTGGAAAACGGCAAGATTTTGTACCCGGTCAAGGGTGCCACGCTGGTTGGTAGCGGCCCTGAAGTCCTCAAACGCGTCAGCATGATCGGCAACGACATGAAGCTCGACAGTGGCGTTGGCACCTGCGGCAAAGAAGGCCAGAGCGTGCCGGTGGGAGTCGGGCAGCCGACGCTGCGCATTGACGGGCTCACCGTGGGCGGCACGGCATGAACCTTCGGGTGCGTCAGCAATTGTGTCAGTTTGGGCTGAGTTGACTGTGCTACATTCCCAACCATGAAGTCAGCTCCCTTTTTCTTTGGCTATTTTTGGTTCTCAAGCGCCGTCGGCGGTAGAGAGTTCTGAAACGTTCCCAAACAAAACGTCCTGATCTTCCCAAAACCGCCGGCATCCCCGGCGGTTTTTTTATGTGTGTTTGATTTCAACTCTGTGAGGAAATTTTCATGACCGCCAAAGCCACTGCTGACAAAGATGCCTGGGGTGCCACTGCGCAAAGCCCCGCCACTGACCGCACCGGTCAGACTGACAACGAACGCATCAAGGACAT
>JBBQSS010000287.1:0-3039 GCA_038213665.1 Burkholderiales bacterium
ATTGCGGTTCGCCCGGACTTTTGGGAAACAAGTCCACTTTTTCAATGCTTGCTGTATTGTAAAAATACAAACCGTTGTTGCAGCCAAACCACACAAACCCGTTACAGTCTTCAGAAATGGTATAAACCGCATCGAAGGCAAAACCCGATTCAGGTGATATTTTTTCAAAATAATAGCTTTCATCCGCTTCAACCCATCCGAATGAAATAAAAAATAGAATTAATATGAGAATGACATTTTTCATTAAAATATTTTCTATAAAAATAGAGTGTTGAAATCTATTTTCAAAAAGTTCAAATTGAAATGCAGCGTTTCCCAAACTATAAATTATAAATAGTTGAACGAATCGTTCATTTTGGAACAGATGGACAAAAAGACAAGTCAGATGGGTATATTTTTCGCAGGAAATCACCTAAGCTCTTGCGCCATGGAATTTCAACATGCCTTTGATTGCTGATTTGTGACACGCGCCAATCTGCCTGAGCTCTCTGCGCTAGAGCGCATCCTTGAGCTGGGCGCCAAGAAGCTCGAAGTCCGTGTGGTCCGCCAGGTCAGCCTGCCCGATGGCGGCCAGCTGCCGGTGTACGCCGTCGCGCTGGGCAACCCCGATCCTGGCGCGCCCATTGTTGGCTATTTTGGCGGGGTGCATGGGCTGGAACGCATTGGTGCCGAGGTGGTGATTGCTTATCTGCAAAGCCTGGTGATGCGTCTGCAATGGGACAGCACACTGCACCAACAGCTTGAATCGGTGCGCCTGGTGTTCATGCCCATCGTCAACCCCGGTGGCATGGCACTGGGCACACGGGCCAACCCGCACGGTGTCGATCTGATGCGCAACGCGCCGGTGCAGGCGCAAGAACCTGTGCCTTTTCTGGTGGGTGGCCAACGTTTGAGCGCCCGCTTGCCGTGGTACCGGGGTGCGGCCAATGCCCCCATGGAGGTAGAGAACCAGGCCATCTGCGAGGTCATCGCGCGTGAATTTTTTCCACGCGCCTTCAGCCTGTGTGTCGACTGTCATTCTGGTTTTGGCACGCGTGACCGGCTCTGGTTTCCCTTTGCCCACAAGCGCGAACCCATGGCCCACCTGGCCGAGTTGCAGGCACTGAAAAACATTTTTGTGCAGTCCAACAGCTTCCACCGGTATGTGGTGGAGCCACAAAGCCTGCAATACCTGGCACACGGCGACTTGTGGGATTACCTTTACCTGCAGTCGCTGGCCAGCCGTGAGCGCATTTTTTTACCCCTGACGCTGGAAATGGGCTCGTGGCTGTGGGTGAAAAAAAACCCGCGCCAGTTGTTTTCACGCCATGGCATCTTCAACCCGCTGATTGAACACCGGCAACAGCGGGTGTTGCGCCAGCACCAGTCGCTGCTGGACTTTCTCTCGCGCGCGGCCAGTGGCCATCGCCTGTGGTTGCCCAGCGCCGAGCAACGGGCATCACTGCACGCGCAGGCGCTGACGGATTGGTACTGACGCGCCATGGCCACCTGGATTTTGCTGCGGGGTCTGACACGTGAGCGCGGCCACTGGGGCCGCTTTTTGCCGCTGCTGCAAGCGTCCTCTCCTGAGGATGTGCTGTTGCCGCTGGACTTCCCCGGCAGTGGGGTGTGGCACGACCAGACCAGCCCGAAGACGGTGCACGCCATGGTGCAGCATGTCCGCGCGCAGCTGGCCGACCGGGGCGTCAAGCCGCCCTACCAGGTGCTGGCCTTGTCCATGGGGGCCATGGTGGCGCTGGCGTGGGCACAGACCTACCCTGGGGAAATCTCGCGCCAGGTGCTGATCAACACCAGCCTGCGCCCGTTCAGCCCGTTTTACCAACGCTTCCAGCCGCACAACCTGGCCACCGTGGCGCGCTTGCTGCTAAGCGCTGCTCGGGCACAGGCTTGGGAGCACGCCATCTGGCGCATGACCAGCCGCCTGAGCGATCCGGCGGTGGTCAAGGACTGGGTGCGGCTGCGCCAGTTGCACCCGGTGACGCCTATCAACGCCCTGCGGCAATTGTGGGCGGCGGCGCGCTTTACCGCACCTGAGCCCCCGGCCACACCCACACTGCTGTTGGCCAGCACGCATGACAGCCTGGTGAATGTGCGGTGCTCACGGACGCTGGCGCAGCGGTGGCACTGGCCGCTGGCGGAGCACCCGGCGGCGGGCCATGACTTGCCACTGGATGATGGTCCGTGGGTCATTGGCCAGATGCGCCGCTGGGCCTGCGGCCCCGGCATGACTGGCGACATTCGCCCAGGGGGCGGGCGCCTACACAGCGCACGGGTTTGATTTGACCGGGCGTGATGGCCAGAGGTGCCGCTATTGCTTGGCCATGTTGGGTTTGCAGTCAAAGCAAAAGAACATGAGCGCGGTCGGGTAGCGCCGAAAAATGCCAAGGCTGCGCGGCTTGTGGTGACCGCATTTGATGCAACTCAGGGTTTGGCCCGTACCGCCCCGGCCCTGGAAAGGCGAGCCGTTTTCTTTGGACGCGTAGCGCAAACCGGTTTGCGAGATTTGTGTGGTGTCGGTGCTGTACATCTGAGACTCCCTGCTAGTGATTTGATGCAATGTACGGCAAGTTTGATGCCTGAAGGTTTCAGTTTCATGACGAGGCCCACGCTTGGTTGGCCTGCTCAGCCGCCCGGCGCCCGCGCGGCATGTTCACCGGCATCAGCAGCAGCAGACCCAGCACGAACAGCCCCGAGGTGCTGAGGATGGCAATGCGCTGGTTGCCGTCGGTCAGCCAGGTGATGAGGCCGTAGCTCAAGGGGCCCACGATGCTGGCCAGGCGTGTGGCAAAGCTCCATAAGCCATAAAACTCGGCCACCTGGCGTTGTGGCGCCAAGGTGCCTGCCATGGCCCGCCCGGCCGACTGGCTGCTGCCCATGCACAGGCCGGCAATCACGGCGGCGTACCAGAAGTCGCCCTTGCTGGCGGCCATAGCTGCTATCACACATGTAGCTACCCACGCAATAAGCGTAAGGGCTAGAGCCACTTTATGCCCAATAATATCCTGCAAATAACCCCAGGCAAAGGCGCCGGCCGCTGCG
>JBBQSS010000288.1:0-3028 GCA_038213665.1 Burkholderiales bacterium
TGCGCCACCGCGCTGGCATCGGCCACGTGCACGATCAGCGGGTGGTCGGCCGGGCGGCCTTTGGCTTTGAAAATCTGCGCCACCGCCACATCGTCATCGGCATTGGCCGCCAGGCCGTAAACCGTCTCAGTGGGCAAGCCCAACAAGCCGCCAGCCCTTATGCACGCTGCGGCAGCTGCTATGGATTCAGGTATATTTCCAGGCAGGATCATGAAAGTCAATGCATCAAACAGGGCAAATGAATCGGGGCTTTGAGCGCAACAACTGAAACAAAAATCAAGACAAAGGCGGTGGCCGTGAACGCGGTGAAAGGGTCAGCGCCTCAAAACGGCGCGATACCCAGCACGTCAGCCACGGCCAACGCAGTTGCTCTGGCCTGCTCAGGCGTGGCAGCGGTCACGGTCAAGTGCCCCATCTTGCGGCCCTTGCTGGCTTTGAGCTTGCCGTACAGGTGCAGGTGCACACCCGGCAGCGCCAGCACTTTGCCCCAGGCTGGCGTGGCGCCATCCACCCACAAATCACCCAGCAAATTCAACATGATGGAGGCGCTGTGTTGGCGCGGCTGCGTCAGCGGCAAACCTGCCAGGGTGCGCACTTGCAGCTCAAACTGCGACACATCGCACGCATCCAGCGTGTGGTGGCCGCTGTTGTGCGGGCGTGGCGCCATCTCGTTCACCACCAAGCCACCGAGCTTGGCGCGCTCGGGCGAACCCGCTTGCAGCACAAAAAACTCCACGCACAACACACCCACGTAATTCAACTCATCTGCTATTTTTTTAGTAGCTACTACCGCTTGTTCTGCAAGGGCTAGAGGCATATTTCCTTCATAAGCCTGAGTCACAGCCAAAATACCGTCGCGGTGCAAGTTGAGCTGCGGGGCGAAGTTGACGCAGTCACCATTCCAGCCACGCGCCACGATCACCGAGCATTCTGCCGCCAAGGGCAGCATGTGCTCCAGCACACACGGCACGCGCAACAAATCGTCCCAGGCGGCGGCCAGCTCCGCACGGTTAGCACAGCGCACCTGGCCCTTGCCGTCATACCCCAGGCGGGCGGTTTTCAGGATACCGGGCAACAAGTCATCGCCCACCGCCGCCAGCTGCGCGGCGGACTCGATCACGGCATACGGTGCCACCGGCACACCGCTGCGCGCCAGGTGCGCTTTCTCCTTGATGCGGTCTTGCGCAATGGCCACGGCGTCGGCACTTGGTGCGGTCGGGCGGGCGGCGCCGAGGGTCACCAAAGCACCGGCGGGCACGTTCTCGAATTCGGTGGTGATGGCGGCGCAGCGTTGCAGCAACTGCGTCAGACCTTGCTCGTCGAGGTAATCGGTTTTGATGTGGTAGTGGCTCACCAGACCGGCCGGGCTGATCACGTCGGGGTCGAGCACCACAGTGAAATAACCCATGGCCTGGGCCGCGTGCACAAACATGCGCCCAAGCTGCCCACCACCCATGACACCCAGCGTGGTTTGCTGGTCACTGCCGTTCAACCCGGTGGCACCGGGCAACAACATCGGGCCGCTCATAACTTGGGCGGCAGCGTCATGCCGCGGGCCATTTGGGTTTGCTCGGCCCGAAAATCTTCCAGCCGGGCACGCAGCACGATGTCGTGGTTGGCCAACATGGCCACCGCAAACAGCGCCGCGTTGGCCGCACCCGCTGCGCCAATGGCAAAAGTGGCCACCGGAATGCCTTTGGGCATTTGCACAATGCTGTGCAGCGAGTCGACCCCGCTTAAATGTTTGCTGGCCACCGGCACGCCCAGAATGGGCACGGTGGTTTTTGCCGCCAGCATGCCCGGCAAATGCGCCGCGCCGCCAGCGCCGGCAATGATGGCTTTCAGGCCCCGGCCGACGGCGGTTTCGGCATAGGCAAACATGTCATCAGGCATTCTGTGGGCGGACACCACGCGGGCCTCATAAGTGATGCCGAACTGTTGGAGAATGTGGACTGCGTGTTGCATGGTGTCCCAGTCAGAGCTGGAGCCCATGAGCACACCGATTTGTGTAGAGTTCATTGCTGAATTCTACGTTTGACCCAAGGGAACCCGCACCATGATGAACGTCACCATTCAAAATTTTGAAACCGAGGTCATTGCCGCATCCATGACCACACCGATCCTGATCGACTTCTGGGCGCCTTGGTGTGGCCCGTGCAAGTCGCTCGGGCCCATCCTGGAGCAGCTTGAAGAGGAATACCAGGGCCGTTTCACACTGGTCAAAATCGACTCTGACGCCGAGCAGCAACTGGCCCAGGCCTTTGGCATCCGCAGCATTCCCACCTGTATTTTGATGAGTGAAGGCAAGCCGGTGGATGGCTTCACCGGCGCACAAACGGCGCCCCAGGTGCGCGCCTTCCTGGACAAGCACCTGCCCGGCGAAGACGCGCTGGTGGCCGAGGCCGAGGCAGATGAAGCCGCCGCGTTGCTCGAATCCGGTGACCCACAAGCCGCGTTGGAAAAACTGGCCGACGCCCTGGCCAAGGACCCAGGCAACGATGACTGCCGTTATGACTACATCAAAGTGCTGATCGAGCTGGGCGGTCTGGAAGAAGCCGAAGCCGCGCTGGCACCCAAACTCACCGAAATTCCCCGCCAGTTGCGGTTTGAAGCTTTGTCGCAATGGATGAATGCGATCAAATTTGCAGCTACCAACGCTTATTCTGCTTGGACGATGGACCAATTTGACCAAAAAATTGCCGAAAACAAGCGCGACTTTGACACCCGCTTTGCCAAAGCCAGCCTGTTGATGGCGGTGAGCCAATGGGTGCCCGCCATGGACGAGTTGCTGGAAATCATCATGCGCGACAAAAAGTGGTCGGACGAAGCGCCGCGCAAAGCCTTTGTGGCCATTCTTGAACTGCTGACCCCGCCAAAACCCAAAGCTGCCGCGCCAACCCCCGGCAAAGCAGTCGGCGGCATCGAGGTGCTGGGCAAAGCCGCCGTGCAACAAGACCCGCAGGCCGCGCTGGTGTCCAACTACCGGCGCAAATTGAGCATGATGCTCAACTAAGGTGATTTCCTGCGA
>JBBQSS010000289.1:0-2992 GCA_038213665.1 Burkholderiales bacterium
GGTTACACGGCAGGTTACACCCGGAACGTGCACCGTGCGCCGTGCGCGTTTAACCTGGTGAACAAGCAAGAGGTGAACAGTTCGGTGAACACGTTCAATGGTATGGCCCTGGTATCCAGCAAGAGGGGCAAAAGTGGAACAAGTGCCACACCCATCACGCTTGATTCACCACAGTCCAGTGGAACAAGTGCCACTGCGAAGCCTTCAGAAAGTGGAACAAGTGCCACAGCGAAGCCTTCAGAAAGTGGAACAAGTGCCACTGCTACCCGCTGGCACCCGCTGGCTACACGGTACAAAACCCGGTACTGGTGGCTACATGGTGGCTACATGAGCTAAAAGTGAAAAGGGTTCGCTACTTTTTTTATAGTAACGAACCCTTTGTTTGTTTGGTGGCCCGGGGCGGAATCGAACCACCGACACAAGGATTTTCAATCCTCTGCTCTACCGACTGAGCTACCAGGCCTAAGCCCGAAATTATATCAGATCATCACTCGTTTTTTTGTTAGCGGAGATCAGCTTTTCAGCCACGCTTGCGGGTCAAGTCCACGCCCAACTGCTTGAGCTTGCGGTAAAGGTGTGTGCGCTCCAGGCCGGTTCTTTCCGCGACCCGCGTCATGGAACCATTTTCTTTGGACAGATGAAACTCAAAATAGGCTTTTTCGTACTCGTCGCGACCTTCCCGAAGGGGCTTGTCCAGCATGAAGTGCTGCATTGGCTGCAGACCGGAATCAGCTTGGGGCGTTAACAGCCCGGCGGGCATTTCGGCCGCAGCCTCTACCGTCAAACCCATACGCGCTTGCAGACCAGGCAGCGGCGTCGTGAGCTTGCGCAGCATGCCACGCGCCAAGCCTTGTTCCACGGCCTTGAGCAGCTTCTGCATGGTGATGGGTTTCTCAAGAAACGCCAGCGCGCCAATGCGGGTGGCTTCCACTGCGGTGTCGATGGTGGCATGGCCGCTCATCATGATCACGGGCATGGTCAAGACACCGGTGGCCGACCACTCTTTGAGCAGGGTGACACCGTCCGTGTCTGGCATCCAGATGTCAAGCAGCACCAGATCAGGGCGCTCGCGCAAGCGGGCGGCACGCGCCTGGGCGGCGTTCTCGGCCACTTCCACGACATGGCCTTCGTCGTTAAGAATTTCACACAGCAGATCGCGAATGCCCAATTCATCATCCACCACCAAAATGTTTGCCATGTTGTCGTGCGTCCCTTGAAAATAACTGTCAGATCAGGCTCTGGTTGTGCGGCGTGGCCGCGCCCTGCCCTGTGGCGAATGATAACGACACTTGCGCGCCGCTTGGCTGACCATCGGCCACCCGGTTTGATATCTCCACCCGTGTGCGGTGTTCATCGGCGATTTTTTTCACCACAGCAAGGCCCAGACCAGTGCCTTTGTCTTTGGTGGTGACATAAGGCTCAAATGCCCGCTTGAGGATGTGGTCCTGAAAACCTGTGCCGCAGTCGAGCACACTCAGACGCACCCGCTGCGTGCCTGGGAGCCACTGGGTTTTGAGCACCACGGCCGCAGCATCCCCTACATGACCTGCGCTCACCGTGGCGTCCTGGGCGTTTTGCAACAGGTTGTGCATGACTTGGCGCAGTTGCTGGGCATCGCCCAGAATGGACGGACAGTCAAGGTCAAGGTTTGGGCGCACGGCCACTTGCGTGCCCTCGCTGAGGTAGAGGTTAAGCACATCACGCGCCAGCTCATTGAGGTCGACCAGCTTCAATTCGGCCGCAGGCAAGCGCGCGTAATCACGGAATTCATTCACCAGGCGTTTCATGGCATCGACCTGGTCAACGATGGTTTTGACCGATTTGGTCAGCAGGGCTTGCTCGGTGGCCCCCACTTTGCCGGAGAGCTTCATCTCCAGGCGCTCGGCTGAGAGCCGAATCGGCGTCAAAGGGTTTTTGATTTCATGGGCCAGGCGCCGGGCCACTTCGCCCCAGGCTTGCGAGCGCTGCGCAGAAACAATCTCAGAGATGTCATCAAACACCAGCAAGCGCTGGTTGCCGGGCAATTCCGCGCCGCGGGCGATCAGGGTGATGGTGTCGTTGGCAAGGCGGCCAATTTGCGCGGTGCCGGTGCCGCCCAGTTCAAAAGACTGCTGCCAATGGTCAAGGTTGCGCTCGGTCGAGTGCGCTAGAAAAACCTCAAACTGCTGCTGCACACTGGCGCCAAAGGTTTGCAGACCCTCAATGTCAGCCAGTCGCTTGCCTTCATAGGCGGCCAGCGGCATGCGCAAAATGCGGGTCGCGCCGGGGTTGGACGACACCACTTTGCCGTCGGCACTGAGCACCATGACGCCGGCCGTGAGGTTGTCAAGGATGGTTTGCAAATTGGCGCGCGCGGCGTTGACCTGCTGCATGCTGGTCTGCACCTCTTGGCGGGCGTCGGAAAGCTGCTGCGTCATGTCGGCAAAAGAGCGCGTCAGGCCGTCAAGCTCGTCCTTGCCGCGCAAGGTGGCTTTGGGGGTGAGGTCGCCAGCGGCCACCTCGCGCACACCATCGGCCAGCACCAGCAAAGGCCGGGCGATCTGGTTGCCCAGCACCACCGCCAGCAAAACACCCCCAAAGACCGCCATGAACAAACTCAGGGTCAAGGTGCCGATGTACATGCGGCGCAAACCATCACGCGCCAAGGCACGTTCCTGGTATTCGCCGTTGGCTTGCGTCACCGCCAGGGCGTCACGCACCAGTGAGGCGGGCAATAGCTTCACCGCCAGCAGGTAGCGGGACTCGCCAAGCTCGCCCAAGCCGCTGCTGCTGACCAGCACCAGCGCCTTGATGCGCGCGTTGTCCACATTGTCCGGATTACCCGCCAAGCCGTCATCCAGGCCTTCACTCCAGGTCACCACCCGCTGGATGCGCGCCGCACGAAACTGGGCCTGCGCGGGCAAGTCAGGATTGAGCTGGTAGCGCAATTTACCCGCCGCTGCAATCAGTCGCCCGGAGGACCCCCACAGCATCAGGTCATCGGCCGCCATGG
>JBBQSS010000290.1:0-2935 GCA_038213665.1 Burkholderiales bacterium
GCCAGTTGCGCGTTTACTCCACCCGCCCAGCCACGGTGCGCGAGCATTTCGCCCAACTCGGGCGCGAGGTGGAAAGCCTGTCGCTGGCCAGCGCCCTGCTCCACGGCCAGCACAGCACGCGCAGGCGGCGCAAGCCGGTGGCGTCGGCCACGGCTCCGGTTGCGGTTGCGGTTGATGCCAGCGCCAACCATCCGGGTGCTCCTAATTCGATAGCTTCTAGCACTGGTGAAACCTTGGCTACAGGTCTAAATGATCTAAAAAATGCCCCAAAAATGATCAATCTACTGAATGAGGACGCCCCGCTATGACGTCCGTCGCCACGCCAGGCAGCGCCCACGCCCTGCCCGCCATCCAGCCCATCACCGCGCCGCAGACCGGCGCGCTCGTGCCAAAGCAGTTTCAAGCGCGCATCATCAACGCTGTTTGCAAGGCGCTGGAGGAACAGCCGCGCCCGCCTTGCCTGCTGCGCAGTCCCACGGGGTCGGGCAAAACCTTCATCCTGACCCAAATTCTGGAGCGCATCGGCCAAACCAATGCCGTGTTGTGGCTGTGGTTTGTGCCTTATGTCAACTTGGTGGCGCAAACGGTGGACACGCTGGACAACTGCTCCAACGAGACCGGCCTGATTGCCCGGCACCTGAGCATTGCCAAAAACGAAGCGCCCGAGGCGGGCTTGGTGCTGCTCTCCACCGTGCAGGGCGTGGCCAGCAACAAATCATTCAAGGCGGGCTACGACGATAAATCCGACGATGACCTGCGCAGTTTGGCGCAATTTTTTGCACTGGCCCGCGCCCGTGGTCTGGAGATTGGCCTGATCGTGGACGAGGCGCACATTGCGCTTAAAACGGCCACCGAATTCGGTCAGTTTGTGAAGTGGCTCAAGGCCGACTACTTTTTGATGGCCAGCGCCACGCCCAAAGACGCGATGCTCAATGCCTTGATCAAAGAAGCAGGCAACATTGCCTTCAAAGCTTTTAGCGTGAGCCGCGCCGATGTGGTCAAGGAGCGGCTAAACAAGCCGTGGCTGGAAACCGTGGTGTACGACCTGCGCGATTCGATGCAGGGCATCACCGACTTGAAGCTCACAGTGCTGCGCCGGGCGTGGCGGCGTAATCAGCATATTGGGCAGTTGCTCAAAAACCGGGGTTTGAACACGGTGCCGCTGCTGCTGGTGCAAGTTGCCAACGGTGATGACGCGATTCGGCAGGCGTTTGACTTTTTGACCAAGGAGCTGGCAATTGCCCCCAACGCGATCGGGATGCACTCGGCGGATGAACCCGACCCGGTGATGATGGCGGCGATTGCCGTTAATACGGCCATTGAGGTTCTGATCTTTAAACAGTCCGCTGGTACTGGTTTTGATGCGCCACGGGCGTTTGTACTGGCCTCGACCAAGTCGGTGAACGACGAAGACTTTGCCATGCAGTTTATTGGCCGCGTGATGCGCGTGCCGGCTGAGTTGCAGCGGGCTTTTCCGCTGGCCTACACCGCGCCGAGTGAGTTGGACACGGCCTATATTTTTCTGGCCAATGAGCAATCGCAGGCAGGTTTTGCGGAAGCTGCGGCCTCGACCCAAGCCGTCATTTCACAACTGGAGGGGCAGATAGAAGCGCTGGTGGCCCGGCCCACCGCGTACGGCGGCGTGTGTTTAAGCAACCACGTCACGCAGCAGCCGCCACTGAGCTACGACATTGGGTTGCTGCCCACCTTGGGGCCAGATGGCACGGTGCGCCAGCCGGTGTTGCCCGCCACGCCGCTGCCGGGGGAGTTAGGCGGCGGTTCGGGCGGGCCGCCTGCGAACCCGGCACCGATGGGCGAGATTGGGCAAACCTCCGAGATGTTTGGCGGCATGGACCAGCCTGGCGAGCTGGACGCGCTGGATGTCATGGTGGCTGCCAGTGGCAACCCGCCTGTTCGCAAACGCAACGCGCCCGCCAACCGGCTGGAGTTGATGAGCGCGCTGGAGGCTTGTGGTCTGCGGGCTTATCCGCGCAAGGAGGCCGTTGCCCAACGCGCCACACCGCAGCAGTTCACCACCGAGGTGAAGCCGGTGTTTGACGTGTTGGAACTGGACGTGCGCGAGGCGGCACGCACGCTGCATCTGTCAGCGGAAGTCAAAAGCGTGGCCACCCGCGCCGCTTTGAATCTGCTGACAGAGCGAGAAATTCGCACCGAATTGTTTGGCGGCGTCAGTAGTGAAGAAAGCGTGCAGGTCGTCACTGACCGTGGCGCTCTGATGCAGCGCACGCAGGAGGCGCTGGAATCCATGGGGCTGGAGGAGCAAGACCTGATTGAGCTGGTGGACGAACTGGGCAGAAGGCTGCTACCCGAGATTGAGCGCGCCCACGCTTACCGTGAGGACGCGGCGCGCCCCACTGCTATCGCCCTGCGCGCCCAAGCCCGCGATGCCGCTTGCTGGGTGGTGCACAAACAATTGCCCGAGTTGCACGAGGCCTTGCAAGCGCAGTGGGCCAATAAAGCGCGTGAAGAGCCCGCCGAGCCTTTGCCTGATGTGCTGCTGATGCCTGCGGGCGTGGCCTTGTTGCCATCCAGAAAGAACATTTATGGCGTGCTGTTTCCCGCGTCGGATGAGGTGGCGCTGGCGGCAAATGCCTTGCCATTGGCTGCGCAACCGTTTTTTAAAAACGAAAAATATGTGTTTGCGCAGGATGCCAGCGGTAAGCCTGTGGGCGATGTGTTTTCAACTGCCCGCCTTGACGCCACCTATGAATTCAACACGCAGGAAATGGCTTTTGCCAAGTCACTGGACCGGGCCGATTTTGTCGCCTGGTGGCATCGCAACCCGCAAGGCAAGCCTTACAGCATCGCCCTGATGCGCACCGACAGCCGCAATATGTTTTACCCCGACTTTGTGGTGTGCTTGAACCATGAACTGGGTGACGAACCACTGGTGCGGCTGGTGGAGACCAAGCAC
>JBBQSS010000291.1:0-2902 GCA_038213665.1 Burkholderiales bacterium
GGCCTGGTGGAAACCTGCGAAGAAAGCGGCTCCTACGACCTGATGCCTTACATTGACCTGTTGCGACAACGCTTGGGTGACGTGGGTCTGGTGATTTGCCTGGATTCGGGTGCCGGCAACTACGACCAGCTGTGGCTCACCAGCAGCCTGCGTGGCATGGCCAGCGGCACGCTCAGGGTCGAGGTGTTGACCGAAGGCGTGCACTCGGGGGATGCCAGCGGCCTGGTGCCGTCGAGTTTTCGCATCCTGCGCCACCTGCTGGACCGGCTTGAAGACAGCGCCAGCGGCCGCCTGTTGCCCGCCAGTTTCCATTGCGGGGTGCCCGCCGACCGCCTGAATCAGGCCAAAGCCACTGCCGCCATTTTGGGCGACGAACTCTACAAGCGTTTTCCCTGGGCGCACGCCGACTGCGGCGGTGCCAGCCAAAGCATGTTGCCCACCACCACCGACCCGGTGCAAGCCCTGTTGGCACGCACCTGGTTGCCCACCTTGAGCGTGACCGGCGCCGAAGGCCTGCCGGACCTTAAAAACGCCGGCAATGTGCTGCGGCCTTTTACGGCCTTCAAGCTGTCCTTGCGCCTGCCACCGCTGGTTGACGCGGCCAGCGCCGTGGCCGAACTCAAAGCCCTGCTCGAAGACAACGCCCCCTACCAGGCCCGGGTGAGCTTTGAAGGCGGTGCCGGTGCCACTGGCTGGAACGCACCCAGCACCGCACCCTGGTTTGAGCAGGCCCTGAACGCTGCCTCAAAAGACTACTTTGGCGCACCCTGCGCTTACATCGGCCAGGGCGGCACCATTCCGCTGATGAACATGCTGAGCACCGGCTTTCCCAAAGCGCAAATGATGGTGTGCGGCGTGCTGGGCCCCAAGAGCAATGCGCACGGGCCCAATGAGTTTTTGCATGTGCCCTATGCCAAAAAACTCACGGCGGCAGTCGCGCAGGTGATGGCAGCCGCCGCCATGGCCTGAGGCGTCTACCCGTGCGTCTTGAACATAAACGCCAGTTTTTCATCCTTCGGGGTATCGCCTGGGGTCGATGAAAATCAAGGCCGTCGGCTTTAGGTGATTTCCAAGAATAGATATGCCCAGATGACGCAGGATTTTTGTTCAGCTGCAAGGCGTAAAAATGGGCGTATAGCGAGCTATACAACCGTTTTTGCAACGCAGCAGATGGACAAAAAGACAAGTCAGATGGGTATATTTTTCGCAGGAAATCACCTTAATGCCGGAACTTCAAATCCTTCGTGACGATCGCCATATCCACAAAGTTCAGCCCCCGGTGGTCACCCTTGGCGTAACGGGCGGTCAGCCCGTTCAAATCCAACTGCGCGTTGCTCAATGCGGCCAGGAAGGCCTCTTGCGTCAGGTTTGGCCCGGCTTGGCGCAGCGCCAGCACCAGTGCTTTGGCCGTGATGTAGCCCTCCAGGCTGCCGTAAGAAAACGCCTGACCGGGCTGGGCACGAGAAAACTCATCCTGATACTCGCGGGTAATGGCGGCTTTGCGCTCCCACGGGCTGGGCACCACCTGCGAAAACACCATGCCCGTCGACAACTCGCCCAGATGCTTGACCATCTGTGCCGACCCCGAGTTCACGCCGTAAAACACGGTGCGCAGGCCTTTGGCGCGTGATTGGCGAATCAATGCCTCATAGGTCTTGCCCGGGCCTTGGTTAAAGACCATCTGTGCGCCGGTTTGCGCCAACTGCTGAACGTGCTGTGCCGTTTGCGCAGGGCTTGTGCTTGCGCCAAGTTTTAAATCAGCGACCAGTTCCATGCCCAGTTCCTGGCAAATCAGCGTGACGTTCGCCAAATGCAACGCCCCTGTAGCTGTGTCTGAACGCAAAAAACCCACGCGCCGCATGCCCAGTGACCTGGCCTGCGTGATCAGAGCCCGAAACTCATCACGATGCTCCGCCCGCACCGGAAAGACCAGCGCTTGGTACGGACGACGCAGATTGGGAGAACCCGCGATCGGGCCAAAAAATGGGACGTCCAATTCAGTGGCGACCTTCATGACGGCCGTGGACGGGCCGCCCTCGATGGACCCAAACAACAAAAACACTTTGTGCTGCTCAACCAGTTGCCGTGCATTGGCCTCTGCCACATCGGTCTGATTGTTGTCGTCCAGCGTTTTCAGCACCACCTGCCTGCCATGCACGCCGCCACTTTTGTTGACCTGGTTCAGGTAGGTCTGTATGCCTGCCTGAACCGCCACACCGTAGTCATTTGCACCGGCTTGCAAAGTGATGGTTTGCCCAATCAACACCTGATTGGGGAGCACACCATTGGCGGCTTGAACCCCAGCCAGCCAAAACAAACCCGCCAAAAACGTCAACCACTTCAACATACGAATCACCTCCCCTTTCATAACCCATGCCATGCACACCCAACCTCTTGGCAGTGTGATCTCTTTTGCAACAAACCGCCCAACATGCCCATCACGTCGCCTGCATTACCCAAACCACCGGCAGGTGCTGCGCCCTTGGCAATACCGCCTTGCTGTGGCGCATGGGGGTTGACTGCGCTCCTCACTGAATCAAACAAACTCATAGGATCCTTCTGTTATTGCAGCGTCGAATTATCCGGGTCGGCCTGACGCTGCCGGGCCCCCGGCCTTTATCATCGCTTTGGTAACTGGGCATTTTGCACACCTTTTCTATGAAACTCGCACTCAAAATTTTCCTGGGCCTGCTTTTGGGCACCCTCATGGTTGCCGCCGTGGGTGTGTCATGGTACGTCTACACCAAGCAGCCCAAACGCTCAGGCGAATTGACACTGGCCCACTTGAGCGCGCCGGTGACAGTGCGCTATGACGAGCGCGGTGTGCCGCACATCAAGGCCAGCACCGAGCCCGACCTGTACCGGGCGCTGGGCTACGTGCATGCACAAGACCGGCTGTTTC
>JBBQSS010000292.1:0-2885 GCA_038213665.1 Burkholderiales bacterium
GCACTGCACAGGCCAGCCACAAAACGCGACAACGCCCACACCGTGACATCGGTGGTCACGCCCATCACGGCGGTGCTGAGAATGGCCAGCACCATGCCGATGCGATACAGCCGGTCTTTCAGCTGCAAGTCACTGATGCGCGAGGCAATGACTGCGCCGCTCAAATAACCGGCGTAATTGATAGCTGCCAACCAGCCCGCCTCGGCCACGCCCAGCCCGGCTTGCTGCTGCATCAGCGGCAGCAGAGGCGTGTAGGCGAACCGGGCCACGCCCAACACCAGAATCAGGCTGAAGATGCCGGCACTGAGCACCTTAAAGCGGGTGTGATGTTCGTTCATGGCGATGGTTATGGTTTTTGGATCCGGCGGCAAGGCTGCCGGAAAAATAGCGTTTGGCTCATTCTGGAAGTATCGGCTGGTTTGGCTGTGCCAGCGGCGCCTTATTGGGGCTAGACTGGCGCCGCCCGCCTGTCGATATTTCAGGAGACCCCTGTGCACACCCATTTCAACGACCTGCATGCCACCGGCGCACAACGCAACAAGGTGGTCAGCGCGACCGATGCGGTGCGCCTCATCCACGACGGCGACACCGTGGCCACCGGCGGCTTTGTCGGCATTGGTTTTGCCGAAGCCATTGCGGTGGCACTTGAGGCCCGCTTTGTCCAGACCCAAGCAGAAACCGGCCAAGGCGCGCCACGCAACCTGACCCTGGTCTACGCTGCGGGCCAGGGCGACGGTCAAAGCCGGGGCCTGAACCATTTTGGCCATGCCGGGCTGGTCAAGCGCGTCATTGGCGGCCACTGGGGCTTGGTGCCCAAGCTACAGCAACTGGCGATTGACAACCAGATCGAGGCCTACAACCTACCGCAAGGCGTGATCACGCACCTGTTTCGTGACATTGCGGCGGGCAAACCCGGCACCCTGACGCACGTTGGCCTCGACACCTTTGTTGACCCGCTGTTTGGTGGCGGAAAAATCAATGCCGTGACCACCGACGACCTGGTGCGCCACATGCCGATTGACGGCAAGGACTACCTGTTTTACAAGGCTTTTCCGATCCACGTGGGCATCATCCGCGCCACCACGGCCGACCCGGATGGCAACCTGAGCATGGAGCGCGAGGCCCTCACGCTCGAAGCCCTGGCGATTGCCATGGCGGCCCGCAACAGTGGCGGCATCGTGATTGCCCAGGTCGAGCGCCTGGCCGAGCGCAACACCCTGCACCCGCGCAGTGTCAAGGTGCCGGGCGTGCTGGTGGACGCGGTGGTGGTCGCCACCGATCCGGCACACCACATGCAAACCTTCATTGAAGCCTACAACCCGGCCTACTCGGGTGAAATCCGTGTGCCGCTGGATCTGATCGAACCCATGGCGCTGTCCGAGCGCAAGGTGATTGCGCGCCGCGCCGCGCTGGAACTCAAGCCCAACAGTGTGGTCAACCTCGGCATTGGCATGCCTGAAGGCGTGGCCACCGTGGCCGCCGAAGAAAAGGTGTTTGACCTGCTCACCCTGACCGCCGAGCCCGGCGTGATCGGTGGCATTCCGGCCGGTGGCCTGAGCTTTGGCGCGGCAGTGAACGCCCAGGCGGTGATTGACCAGCCCAGCCAGTTTGACTTTTACGACGGCGGCGGGCTTGACGTGGCGGTGCTCGGTCTGGCCCAGGCCGATGCCGAGGGCAACTTGAATGTGAGCAAATTTGGCAACCGGCTGGCCGGTGCCGGGGGCTTCATCAACATCAGCCAGAACGCCAAAAAGGTGGTGTTTGTGGGCACCTTTACGGCCGGTGACCTGCAGTGCCAGGTGCAGGGTGGTCGCTTGCACATTCAGAGCGAAGGCACCCAGCGCAAGTTTGTTCAACAGGTCGAACACCGCACCTTCAGTGCACGCGAGTCGCTCAAACGCGGCCAGCAAGTGTTGTATGTCACCGAGCGTTGTGTGTTCGAGTTGGCTGGCACCCCGGATACCCCGGCGCTGGAACTGATCGAACTGGCCCCAGGTGTGGACCTGCAGCGCGATGTGCTGGCGCTGATGGATTTTGTACCGCTGATCAGCCCGCACCTCAAAGCCATGGACGCGGCCTTGTTCGCAGAAAAACCGATTGGCCTGCGCGAACGTATGCTGACCACGCCCCTGGCGGCGCGGCTCGAGCTTGACGCCACCCACCGGCTGCTGTTCATCAACTTTGAGGGCCTGGCGGTGGACCGCATGGAAGATGTCAACGCCATCGAATCCCAGGTGACCGCGCTGCTTGAACCTTTGCCAGAACGGGTGGCGGTGGTGGTCAATTACGACAGTTTCACCATTGCGCCGTCGCTGATTGATGCCTACACCCAGATGGTGCAACAGCTCAAACACCGCTTTTACAGCCGCGTGACCCGCTACGGCACGGGCGGTTTCCTGAAAGCGCGGCTCGACGCCCGCAACAACGTGCCAAAGCCCGCCGACTGAGTCCACAGGCCAGGCCTTGTTCTGCCAACCTTCCAGGCGCCACCGGCCATTGATTTAAATCAATCAGGGCGCCGTTTTGGGTTGCGCGCCCGTATCATGCAGCTCTTAAAACATAGCCCAAAGGCGCCCACCATGTCAACGCTTCACCACATGAAACTCACGAGCAAGTTCTTGATTCTGGGGCTGATTGCGCTCGTCATGGTGGCGATTCCTTCGGCGCTGTATTTCCAGCGCGCCATGGCCGAAATCGACGACGCCCAGCGCGAGCTGCGCGGCACCCCGACGCTGCTGGCCATCAACAAGGTCATTCAATACAGTCAAGTGCACCGTGGCATGTCGGCCAGCATGCTCAGTGGCAACGAAGCGTTGGCCGCACGCCGCCCGGCCCTGCGCGACAAGCTCAACGCCGCCATGAACGATCTGGACACCCAGCTCAGG
>JBBQSS010000293.1:0-2854 GCA_038213665.1 Burkholderiales bacterium
TTCTGGCCACGGTGAGTGCCTTGAAGGCGGACGGTGATTTGCTGGTGGCTACCCAACGCGCCGAGATTGACCGACTGATGCACGACGTGCAGGCCGCCCGCGCCCTTGAAGATGCCAAAGCCATTGAGGCCATCACCTTGACGCTGGCCAAAGGCACGGAAGCTTTTGCGGCGCTGCGCATGAACCGCGGTATTCAAAAAGCCCTGGCTGGCAAAAACATCGCGTCGATCTGATCAGCCAGCTGAACATGGCCTTTAGACCTCTCAGTGCGCTTCTCAATCATCCATGCCGTTGTTGCTTCGCCTTGTCGTTCTACCGCACGGCCTGTCGCTTAGTCGCCGAGACACGAATGATTTAGAAACGGGTCAGCCGTGCCTTATAAACAGACATCAGGAATTTTCAATGCCGATCATCAAAATCTTGCCCCACGCCGAATACTGCCCGCAGGGCGCCGAGGTGTCTGCGCCAGCTGGCACGTCCATTTGTGAAGCCTTGCTAGAGCATCACATCAACATCGAACACGCCTGCGAGATGAGTTGCGCCTGCACCACCTGCCACGTGATTGTGCGGGAGGGTTTTGAGTCTCTGGCGCCCTCGGAAGAGAATGAAGACGACCTGCTCGACCAAGCCTGGGGCCTGCAACCGCAGTCGCGCCTGAGTTGCCAGGCCATCCTGACGCAGAAAAATCTGGTCATAGAAATTCCCAAGTACTCCATCAACCATGCCAAAGAGAATCATTGATGCGCCAGGTTTTTCTCGACACCGAAACCACAGGCCTCTCAGCCGACAACGGCGACCGCATCGTTGAAATTGGCTGCGTGGAGATGCTGCACCGCAAGCTCACCGGCAACAACCGGCACTTCTATGTGAATCCGGGGCGTGCCAGCCATGAGGAAGCACTCAAGGTGCACGGCATCACCAGCGAATTTTTGCAGGACAAGCCCAAGTTCTCAGAAGTGGCTGAGGACTTGATGGACTACCTGAAAGACGCGCATGTGGTCATTCACAACGCGCCGTTTGACTTGGGCTTTTTGAACATGGAACTGGCGCTCATCAAGCAGCCAGCGGTGAAAAGCGTGGTGGCCAGTATCACCGACACCTTGGTCATGGCCAAGGAGATGTTCCCGGGCAAACGCAACTCGCTCGATGCCTTGTGCGACCGCCTTGAAGTCGACAACTCGGGCCGCACGCTGCACGGCGCGCTGCTCGATGCCGAGCTGCTGGCTGATGTGTTCATCAACCTCACGCGCGGTCAAAACGTGCTGCTGATGGATGACAGCTCGGCCAACGACGCATCGGGTAACAGCGCACCGCTGATGGACCTGCGCGTTTTCATGCTGCCGGTGTTAGTTGCCAACGAGCAGGAACTGGCGGCCCATGAAGTGGTGCTGAAACAGATCGACAAGGACAGCAAAGGGAAAACCGTTTGGCGGGTGCTGGAGCCGGTGGCGGCTGGGTGATTGCGTTGCGTGGCTTGGACTCGGGCCCATTCTGGGCCTATTCAGTGGTTTGTCAGCAGTTGTGGTGGGTTGTGTGGGCTCAGGCAGAGGGCATCAGGCGCGCTGTTGGCATGAACGCGGCAGCTTGTACTGAAATCTAAACATCGATAACCCCCGACTACAGAATGAACGTTGTTGATTTTTAAGCGATTACTGCACTGTCCACGTCATGTTGGCACGCAGGGTATGACGGTCCACGACCGCCGGATGCGGATCAATGGCTTTGATTAAGATGCGTAGTTTCAGCGCTAGATCGCTTGGTTTGATTGCTCGTGGGAATAATCTGGAGTGCTTTAGTGGTTGCTCTATGTGGCAAACAATGCGAATTTTTCCAGACCGCAAGAGCTGCTTGGCGCAGTTTTTTTCATCGTGGTCGTTGGCATGGAGCCCCGCACTAACTAGGCCAGCGACAGTGTCGCGCACCTTTATCGCAATTTCGTCAGGCAGGTCGATTGTCTTTGTGCGCTTGTGTTGCCGAAAGTCTTTCACTTCGATGAGCCATGCCACGTCACCATCGGCATAGACAAAATCGACCGCCTTGCTACCGCCGCAAGTAGGTTGGAACTGGTTTCGATAGTGTGACCAGTGATCATATTTGCTTGCAATACTGTTATTTGGAAATGTAAAGGTCAGGGCACCCTCAGTCCAGACTGACTGTATGACAGCCATGTCATTGCCCCGCATCTAGGAAACGATCTGATTGATCCAATTCCTCGTCAAGTAGCACCAGCGTCGTCAAGTCATCCACACGGTCACCTTGTTCCAAGGTTACGCCGTCAATATTTCGCTTCAATGAAAAATAGCGGCTAGACGATTTTTTCTTCCCATGTTCTACGGTCAACATATCGAGTTCGCGCAACAAAAAAAGCGAGTGGGTTGCAATAAAAATTTGGATACCAGAGTTGGCCAAAAGCCAAATGCTCTGGGCCACGGTTTTGACTAGCTTTGGGTTTAGATTCGTTTCTGGCTCATCCCAGAACAAGTAGCCTTGCTCAAGCAACACGCCAGTACTGATAAGCCGAGCCAGCATGGCAAGCTTTCGCATCCCTTCTGCTACTAGCGGCATTTCCATGCGACCACTGGGAACGTGTAGATAAAAACGGCCTGTCTGCGTGTCGACAACTACTTTGCCGCCCATGGCCTCCTCCAATGGGGCCAGCAGAAGTGCCACTTTCTTTTCCCTTGGCCCCTTGACCGATGGGGCGCCTAAGAGCGATACCGTATCCCGCCAAGTCTCTTCAAACTCTAAGTGGTAGTTATCGAATAGCGGGACAAACCACGGGCACAGCGTCACCAATTCTCGGGTGGGTAAATAGACAGGGGGCAAATTGAGTCGTTCCCGCGGTGCCTTTAGG
>JBBQSS010000294.1:0-2722 GCA_038213665.1 Burkholderiales bacterium
CCATCTGACTTGTCTTTTTGTCCATCTGCTGCGTTGCAAAAACGGTTGTATAGCTCGCTATACGCCCATTTTTACGCCTTGCAGCTGAACAAAAATCCTGCGTCATCTGGGCATATTTATTCTTGGAAATCACCTAAGTGCTTGCAAGCGCGTCCATTGGCCGCATGTGACAGTTTCAAAAGGAGTTTGAATGGCTGAGTTTGTGAGATCACTGCTGGGTTGGGTGGTGCGCCTGGGGCTGCTGCTGGCAGGTTTGGTGTTTTTTGCCAGCGTGTTGGCGGCAGGCATGCTGCTGTTGTTGGTGTGGTTCTTGCGCGCCTTGTGGGCCAAGCTCACCGGTCGACCGGTAAGCCCGTGGACGTTTCAGATGAACCGTCATTTTTATCAGCGGGCGCAAGGTCAACAGGCGCAGGCGGCAGACTCAGGTAACGTGGTGGATGCCGAGGCGAAAGATGTGACGGTTGTCACCGATGTGGAGCCCAAACGCATCACGCCGCGTTGACGTTCCATTGCGCCAATGAAATAGCTGAGAACCCTTTTACTGAAAGGGTTTGAAGCCAATTTCAATGCCATTTCATTCAGCCAGCCCAGCCCAGCCCTGGCCAAGCCACCCTTACTCGGTCGGCTCCATCACCCGCAGTGCGGTTTCCTGCCAAGTCAGGGCTTCGCTCATCAGGTGCGGCGTGTGTTTGCCGGGGGATTCGCGCAGGGCACGCTCAAAGTACTCAGTCAGTGCCGGGCGGTAGTCGGGGTGGGCACATTTTTCGATGATCAGGCGGGCGCGCTGTTTGGGCGACAGGCCGCGCAAGTCGGCTAGGCCTTGCTCGGTGACGAGAATCTGCACGTCATGCTCGGTGTGGTCCACATGCGACACCATCGGCACGATGCACGACAAGGCACCGTTTTTGGCAGTGGATGGCGTCACAAAGAACGACAGGAACGCGTTGCGTGCAAAGTCGCCCGAGCCGCCAATGCCATTCATGATGCTGGTGCCCTTGATGTGGGTGGAGTTGACGTTGCCGTAGATGTCGGCTTCTATCATGGCGTTCATGGCAATCACGCCCAGGCGGCGCACCACCTCGGGGTGGTTGCTGATCTCTTGCGGGCGCAGCACGATGCGTTTGCTGTAGAAATCAATGTTGTCGTTGAAGTCTTGGAGCGCCTCGGGGCTGAACGACAGCGCCGTGGCCGAGGCCGAGGTGAGCTTACCCGAGCGCAGCATGTCAAGCATGCCGTCTTGTAGCACTTCGGTGTAAGCGGTCATGTTCTCAAACGGGCCGTGGTTCAGCCCGGCCAGCACCGCATTGGCAATGTTGCCCACGCCGGATTGCAAGGGCAGCAAATCGGCGGGCAAACGCCCGGCTTTGACCTCCTTGCCGAGAAAGTCGATGACGTGGCTGGCAATGCGCTGGGAGGTTTCGTCCGGCGCGGCAAACGGCGTGTTGCGGTCGGGCTGGTTGGTTTCCACCACGGCGATGACCTTGCTCAGGTCACACCGCAGGTAGGCTTCACCGATGCGCCCGCAAGAGCGCACCAGCGGAATCGGCTGGCGGTCTGGCGGCAGTTGGGTGCCGTAATAGATGTCGTGCATGCCCTCCAGACCCATGCTTTGCATCGAATTCACTTCCAGAATGATCTTGTCAGCCTGGTCGATCCAGGTTTTGTTGTTGCCAACTGACGACGACGGAATCAGTCGCCCGTCGGGCAGAATACCCGCCACTTCGACCACCGCCACATCCAGGTTGCCCAAAAAGCCAAACCAGACCAGCTGCGCCACATGTGAGAGGTGCAGGTCGGTGTATTGCATTTGCCCGGCGTTGATCTGTTTGCGCACGGTTGGGTCAGACTGGTAGGGCAGGCGCATGTCCACGCCTTGCGCCTCGGCCAGCACACCATCGAGCTCAGGCGCGGTGGAGGCACCGGTCCACAGCCCGATGCGAAATTCCTCGCCCGCTGCATGCGCCTTTTTCATGCGTCGTGCCAGCGCTGCGGGTAACTGCTTGGGATACCCAGCGCCGGTAAAGCCGCTCATGCCAACATTGGCGCCGGCCGGAATCAACTCGGCGGCAGCTTCGGCTGTCATGATTTTGGTTTTCAGGAGGGGGTTGCGAATGCGATCGGCAGGTGACATGGCCATGAGTTTTGTGAAAAGGTGGGTTGCGGGAGGGCGGTGCTGGGTGCTGGCCAGACCCGCAAAGTCTAGCAGCGTTGCACCCTTTGATGAGGGTTTACCCTTATATATAAACCCGGTGACAGAAACCAGGCACTATGTTATTAATAGCATCTTGCGCTTGTTCCAAAAGGGCTAGAAGCCATTTTGGCTTGAAACTTTCAGATTCACCAAGGTCAGGCCGGATTTGCCTGGCGGCGTTAGATACTTGAGCGCCAGGCGGTAGCTGTCCAGGTCAAACGACAGCACGCCGGTGCGCGTTTCCAGGGCCTGCGACAGTTCCTCGTCACTGCGCACCGTGGCCAGGTGGCACCACTGGTCAAAAATATGGATGTCGGCTTGGCCAGTATGCGGGTTGTGTTCGCGCAAGCCCACCGGCCCGGCGAAGGGCCAGACGCGCAGTTTGTCAGCGACGAGCGCCATTTGCAGGCGCAGGTGATGCCGCTCGGGGGCTTCTTCGCCGCAACACACGCCTTTGCAATGGCCGATCTGGTGGGCAAAACAGCGGCCTTTGCCGGACTCCAGACCGAGCGCCTGCAGGCACAGGCCGTG
>JBBQSS010000295.1:0-2704 GCA_038213665.1 Burkholderiales bacterium
TGTCAATGGACTGCTGCGTGAGCCGCCGCATGGCCACCAGCCTCTGGCCTGCGACGGCAGCCGCAAGCAGCAGCAGCACAGCCAGCGCGCCAGCCAGCCAGGTCAGGCCACCGGCCAGCAGCACGGCAACGGCGCCGAGCAGGCCAAGGCCTTGGCAAATGATAAATTCAGTCTTCGAGGCTTTGAGGAGGTTCATGGCGTGATCTCGGTCATGGAGGGCGGGCGAGGTGCCGGGGCAGCCGCTTGTTGGGCGGCCAAATCAGCGGCCAGGCGGGCCACAATGGGCATCAGCTCGGCCACAAAATTGGCTTTGTCAACCAGGGCCACGGCACCCAGTTCGGCGGCAGCGGCGCGGTAAGACGCGTTGTCGTGCAGGGATAAAAACAGGATGCGGGGCGCGGGGGACCACGACTGCATGCGGGCAGCCACCTCCAGCCCGTTCATGTGGGGCATCATGATGTCGAGCAGCACCAGGTCAGGCTGCAGCGCTTTCGCCTGAGCCAGCGCGTCAGGACCGTCATACGCCAGCCCCACCACCTTGGTGTCGGGCAGCATGGCCAGGTATTGTCTGACCGCTGTCAAAAAGGTGCGGTTGTCATCGACCAGCAAAATTCTTAAGCTCATGGCCCAGGACTTTAGGCTTTTTCTGGTCAAACCAACATCAGGTCAACACCCGAGTTTTACCGGGGAAACACCTGAGGATGGGGCGACGCACGGTGCCGGGCCACCTTACGGATGGCGTGCGCGACGGCAAAACTCACGGCAAAGCTGGCAGCCGGGCCAGAAAAATCACCACCAGCCAGCCAGCAAGGGGATGTTAAATACTCATTAATTAATAGCGCCTTACGCTTTGTTAGTAAGGGCTAGAGCCTGATTTGTTATATAAAACACATCCGCACGACAGATTGACCGACGTCTGCGTCATCCGGGTCATGCGCTTGGCACATCACACACCAACATCCGGGGTGGGTGGGTCAGGGTCGTCATGTGTCGAGCCGTGTGTGAATCAGGTGTCGGTAGACACCAGGCCGGAGCGCATGGCGTAGCGCACCAAGCCGGCCACGTCATGAATGTCGAGCTGCTTCATGAGTTGACTGCGGTGCGTGTCCACTGTTTTGACCGACAGGTCAAGGTGGCGGGCAATCTCTTTGGTGCTCAAGCCTTCGGCCACCAGTTGCAGCACCTCACGCTGGCGCGGCGTCAGCAGTTGGCTGGGCTGTTCTTCGCTGCGCAGGCGTTGTACGTAGTCACTGACGACACCGCGCGAGACGGCGGGGCTCAGGAAAGTTTCACCGCGCAGCACTGCGGCGATGGCCAGCTCAAGCTCCAGGGGTGCGGCATCTTTCAGTAGGTAAGCCGCCGCACCGTGGCGCAGCGCCTGGCGCACGTACGCTTCGTTTTGATGCATCGACAAGATCAGCACCCTGATATTCGGCCAGGCTCGGGTCAGGCGGGCGGTGGCTTCTAAGCCGTTCAGGCCGGGCATGGCAATGTCCATCAGCACCAGGTGCGGCTGAAGTTGCTCAGCCAATGCCAGCAACGCCAGCCCGTCACCGGCCTCGCCCACGACCTGGATGTTGGGCATGGATTCGAGCAGCTTTTTCAGGCCAGCCCGTACCAGGGTGTGGTCGTCGGCCAGCAAGACCCGTACGGGTGTCACAGGCGCTCCTCAAGGTTGCGCCATGGGCACCTGAGTTGCACGGTGCAGCCGGCTCCGGGCGCTGCCCCAATGTCGAGTTGCCCACCCAGCAGCGTGGCGCGCTCTTGCATCCCCAAAACACCCACGCTGCCGCCCGCCATGGCATGCGCTTGCATGGTGCTCAGGTCAAAGCCGCGCCCATCGTCTTGCACGCTCAACAGCAGGTCGCGGCCTTCGCGGCGCAAGGAAATTTCGACGTGTTTGGCCTGCGCATGGCGTGTGATGTTGGTCAATGCTTCTTGCACGATGCGGAAACAGGCGGTCTCAATCTCAGGCGCCAAACGACCGTCGGTGCGTTCATGGTGAAAAACCACATCAAACCCGCTGCGGCTTGCGCTTTGCTCGGACATCCACTTCAGGGCCGGTGCCAGGCCCAGGTCGTCGAGCATGGAGGGGCGCAGACCGGTCGCCAGGCGGCGCACCTGTTGCAAGGCATCTTCGACGATGCGGATGTTCTCCGCGTACAGGTCGGGCGGCGCCTTGTCCTTGAAGCGTTCGCTGAGTTGCAGGTTGATCTTGATGGCCGTCAACGATTGGCCCAGTTCGTCATGCAATTCAATCGCGACGCGGCGGCGCTCTTGCTCCTGGGCCTCCAGCACCCGTTGTGACAAGGCTTTGAGCTGCCGGGTGGTGGTGCGCAGCTTCGCCTCCGCCTGGTGTTTGTAGAGTGCCATGGCCAGCACGGTGCCCAGTTCACGCGCGGAAAATGGCTTGAGAATGTAGCCAAAAGGCTCGGTGAGTTTGGTCCGCGCCAACACATCATCGGCAGAAAATGCGGTCAGAAAAACAACCGGTACGGCCAGCTGGGCGCGAATGGCATTGGCGGCGTCAATTCCGTCCATGGGGCCGGCGAGCTGAATGTCCATCAGCACCAAATCCGGACGCAGTTCAGTGGCCAGCGCAATGGCCTGCTCCCCCGAGTGGGTGCTGCCCACCGGGGCGTAGCCCAATTCGAGCAACTGCTGCGCAATGTCACGCGCCACGATCAACTCGTCTTCAACGATC
>JBBQSS010000296.1:0-2643 GCA_038213665.1 Burkholderiales bacterium
CGTGCAAGACGCCGTGGCGCGCAAATGCATGGAAATCGGCAAAAAGGTCAACGCCATCGTCAACTACGACGGCTTTGAAATCCTGGAGCCCGCCATGGACGCCTACACCCAGGTGGTGGCCCACATGGCCGCGCACTACTACCACGCCATCACCCGATACAGCACCAGCGCCTTCCTGCGCAACAAGCTGGGCGCAGCCATCAGCGGACGTGGTCTGGCGCCGCACATTTACGAGACCCAGGCGGAGGCTGAAGCAGCGATATAGGTATTTGCCCGGCCACAGGCCGCGCTACCTGATGCGCGAGGCCCAGGCTTGGCGCAGCAGCGCAGACGCGTCTGGCCTTGACTTGAAACTGTCACGGACAAGCGCTACCCTTGCCGGTCTTCAACAAGAGAGCATGGCACATGATTTTCAGAACACATTTCTACCGCTGGCTGGCCATTCCGGCGTGCGTTGTGGCGGGTCTGATGGAGCTTGTGGCGCTCCAGCGCGTCAAGTTGCAGGGGCGCAAGTCTGGTATGGGCACGCGCTGGTCGGCTTGACATGAAAACCCAGATGAAAACCCGTCACCAGCCCTCTTCGGTCGACCCAAGCGCCTGCGAACCCGTGCCTGCGCCCACCCCTTTGTGGAATGAATCGGTGTGCCAGTCGATCATGGCGCAGCTGTGGTCGCTGCGCGCGGCGATGCTGCAACGCGAGTCAGGCATGCACGCGGCCCTGGATAAGGTGTTGCCAGCACACCTGAATAGCGCGCGCAACCTGATCCATTACCTGAGCCTGCGTGCCGTGGATTTGCGTGAGTTGCAAGAGCAGCTGGCCCGGCTGGGCTTGTCGTCCCTGGGGCGTGCCGAGTCGCACGTGCTGGCCAACCTGGACAAGGTGTTGGGGCTGCTGCACAAGCTGACTGGGCAAGCGTGGCAAGACCGCTCGCATGAGGAGCCGCTGGGGCGTGTCGGCAGCCTTGCCTCGTTGGCCTACAACACGCTGCAATTGCTGGGTGAGGTGCCCAAAGAGCGCACGGTGCGCATCATGGTGACCTTGCCAAGCGAGGCCGCCACGGACGTGGCTGTGGTGCGTGAACTGGTGGCGGCAGGCATGGACATCGCCCGCATCAATTGCGCGCACGACGGCCCCACGCAATGGCTCGACATGGCCGCGCACGTGCGCAAAGCGGCCAAGGCGGCCCGGCGCAACGTCAAGATACTGATGGATTTGGGCGGCCCCAAAATTCGCACAGGCGACATTGCGCCAGGCCCGGCGGTGCTCAAGCTCAGACCGGGCAAAGACGCGTACGGTCATGTCTACCGCCCGGCACGCCTGGGCTTGCAAGCCATCGGCCAGACTGAACCGCTGCCTAACGTGGATGCCTGCATTGGCGTGTGGGACGACTGGCTTAAGCGGCTCAAGGCGGGTGCCAGCATTGAATTCACCGACGCGCGCGGCGCCAAACGCCATTTGCTGGTGACCCATTGCGGCAGTCAGGGCGCCGTGGCGGAATGTTTGCGCACCTGCTACCTCACGCCTGAGACGGTGCTGCATCTGGTGCACCCGAACCACCGAAAAAAACATTCCAGCCTGGTCTGCCACATTCAACACCAGCAAGGCGCACTGCGCTTGAAGCTGGGCGACCGGCTGCACCTGATCCGTGACGGGCTGGGCCCCGTGGACAACCGTGAGGAAGTCGACAGCGACCCGGCGTTTGCCAACGCCCGGGTCGTCTGCACGCTGCCGCAGGTGATCGATCAGGTGAAGGTGGGGGAGCGCATCTGGTTCGATGACGGGCGCATTGGTGGCGTGATCCGCCAGCTGTCAGAGCACGGCGTTGAGGTCGAAATCACCCAAGCCCGCGAAGGTGGTGAAAAGCTGGTGGCCGACAAAGGCATCAATTTGCCCGACAGCCAGCTGGATTTGCCGGCACTGACCGAGAAAGACATTGCCGACCTCGACACGGTGGCCCAGGTGGCCGACATGGTGGGTTTGTCGTTTGTGCAAAAACCTGCGGACGTGGCCTTGCTGCGCACGCATTTGCAGCGGCTGGGGCGTGACGACATGGGGCTGGTGCTCAAAATTGAAACGCTGCAAGGCTTTGAGAACCTGCCCGAACTGATGCTGGCCGCCATGGCCTCAGGCTCGGCGGGCATCATGATTGCGCGGGGTGATCTGGCGGTGGAGTGCGGCTTTGAGCGCATGGCCGAGGTGCAGGAAGAAATCCTGTGGTGCGCGGAGGCGGCCCACATGCCGGTCATCTGGGCCACCCAGGTGCTGGAGTCTTTAGCCAAAACCGGCTTGCCTTCACGCGCCGAAATCTCGGATGCTGCTTTGGGTGTGCGTGCCGAGTGCGTCATGCTCAACAAGGGGCCTTTCATTACCGATGCCATCCGCACCTTGGACGACATCCTGAAACGCATGGCCGGCCATCAAGCCAAAAAGCGCCCCTTGTTGCGGGCGCTGCGGGCCTGGGGTGGCCACAACTCGGGGATTTAGGTGATTTCTAAGAATAAATATGCCCAGATGACGTAGGATTTTTGTTCAGCTGCAAGGCGTAAAAATGGGCGTATAGCGAGCTATACAACCGTTTTTGCAACGCAGCAGATGGACAAAAAGACAAGTCAGGTGGGTATATTTTTCTCAGGAAATCACCT
>JBBQSS010000297.1:0-2636 GCA_038213665.1 Burkholderiales bacterium
CCCATCTGACTTGTCTTTTTGTCCATCTGCTGCGTTGCAAAAACGGTTGTATAGCTCGCTATACGCCCATTTTTACGCCTTGCAGCTGAACAAAAATCCTGCGTCATCTGGGCATATTTATTCTTGGAAATCACCTAAAACGACGCAGCAAGTGGCTCAAGTGCGGCGAAAGGCGAGGGTGCGGCTACGCGTTGTCCGAAGGCCAGTCGGCAAACGGAAAAGGCGCGTCTTCGCTGGCAAAACTGACAAAGCTGGCAATCTGGCTTTGGAAACGGCCCAGGCTGCGGCCAAAAGCCGCCAGCCGCAGGTTGGGCGTGTCGTTTGCCACCACCACGACAAATTGGATGATGGCCATGAAAAACAGCACGGTGCCAGCCACCTGGTAGGCCAGCCCCATCAGAATCATCAAGAGGCCGCGCACCCAAATGCTGCGCTTGTCTAAATCGGTCGCTGAGTTTTCATTCATGCTGAGCCTTTCACAATGGGACGCCAGCCGAAACGGGCTGACCAACGTATTCAAATTTTGTGCACCATTTTTGTTGTTGACAAATCGCATGGGCTGCGGCTTTTGTTCATTGGCAAAGTGACATGGTCGCATGGACGAACGCGTTTGCCGCTTTGCCCAGAACCTATTCAGAAGTCAGGGGTTGGTAATGGCGAGCTCACGGGGGCCGCTACTGCTGCTTCAGCTGTTGCCGTTGGGACGGTCGCAGTTTCAGTGGCCCGAGCCAGCTCCGCCACTGCTGCGCGCACTGAGGCTTTTTCGCCAGCCCCGGCAAACTTGCTGTATTTGCCGAGCAAGGCCACCAATTGGCCGTAAATGCGCGGGTTGGCGGCCATGCATTCTTTTTGTTCCAGAAAGTTGGCGTCGCCAGAGAAATTACCCACCAGGCCACCGGCTTCGGTGATCAGCAGCGAGCCGGCCGCCACGTCCCAGGGTTGCAGGCCGGCCTCAAAAAAGCCATCGGTAAAGCCGGCCGCCACATACGCCAGATCGAGGGCAGCAGCACCCGGGCGGCGTAAGCCGGCGGTGCGCGGCATCAGGTCGCCCAAGATGCGCAGGTAGGTGTTGATGTCGTCGTCATGGCGGTACGGAAAGCCGGTGGAGATCAGGCACTCTTGCAGTCGGGTGCGCTTGGCCACACGCAGGCGGCGGTTGTTCATGTAGGCACCACGCCCTTTGGTGGCGGTGAACAGGTCGTTGCGGCTGGGGTCGTAAATAACGGCTTGTTCAATCTTGCCCTTGACCGCCAGCGCAATGCTCACGCAGTACACCGGCAGGCCGTGGATAAAGTTGGTGGTGCCATCCAGCGGGTCAATGATCCAGACAAATTCAGAATCTTGCGCCCCATGCTCGCGGCCTGATTCTTCGGCCCAGATGGCGTGGCCGGGGTAGGCGCCGAGCAGCGTTTCAATGATGCATTCTTCAGAGGCCTGGTCAATTTCGGTCACAAAGTCGTTGACCTGTTTTTGTGACACGCGGACCGATTCCACGTCAAGGGCGGCGCGGTTGATGATGGCGCCGGCAGCGCGGGCGGCCTTCACGGCCACGTTGATCATGGGGTGCAAGTTTGAGGGGTTCATAGATTGTGTTGCGGCAGCAGCGGTGGGCTGCTTGCCTGTGTGATGGATGAGCCTGTGGGCGGGCCGACGATGCGGGCAGCGACAATACCGCCATTTTAACGGCCCCACCATGCAGACCCGATTTATCCTGATCAACACCAGCCACGCCGGCAACGTGGGCGCTGCTGCACGCGCCATGAAAACCATGGGCTTTGATGACTTGGTGCTGGTGGCGCCGCGCTGGGCCAATGTGCTCAACCGCGAAGAAACCATTCAGCGTGCCAGCGGGGCGCTGGATGTGCTTAAAAACGCCCGCATCGTGGCGACGCTGGACGAGGCGCTGGAGGGCATGACGCACCTGTGCGCCACCGCCATGACCCCGCGTGACTTTGGCCCGCCCACCACCACGCCGCGCAAGCATTTTGATGCGCTATTAAAAACAGAGCTGTCTGCGCAATCAGCGCAAGGGCTAGAGGCTGAAAACGCTAAAAATATCGGCATGGCTTTCCTGTTTGGCTCCGAGCGCTTTGGCATGCGCAACGAAGACGTGTACCGCTGCCACGTGTGTCTGAGCATTCCCAGCAACCCTAAATTTGGCTCGCTGAACCTGGGCGCGGCCCTGCAAGTGATTGCCTATGACTGGCGCGAGGCGCTGGCCGCTTATCCGGTCGAAGGGGCCACCGAGGCGGCGGTGTTGGCCGATGCCGCTCAGGTGGCAGGCATGTTGGCGCACCTGGAGCAGGCCTTGACACACATTGGTTTTCTGGACCCAGCTTCGCCCAAAAAACTCATGCCCCGGCTTAACCAGTTGTTCAACCGGGCTGGGCTGACGCAAGAAGAAATCCACATCCTGCGCGGCATGGCCAAAATGATGCTCAAGCCGCAGCCGTTGTCGGCCTCAGCACTTGTAGGGCCGACTTCAATCGGCCAGGCAAACTAAGGTGATTTCCTGCGAAAAATATACCCATCTGACTTGTCTTTTTGTCCATCTGCTGCGTTGCAAAAACGGTTGTATAGCTCGCTATACGCCCATTTTTACGCCTTGCAGCTGAACAAAAATCCTGCGTCATCTG
>JBBQSS010000298.1:0-2565 GCA_038213665.1 Burkholderiales bacterium
ACCCATCTGACTTGTCTTTTTGTCCATCTGCTGCGTTGCAAAAACGGTTGTATAGCTCGCTATACGCCCATTTTTACGCCTTGCAGCTGAACAAAAATCCTGCGTCATCTGGGCATATTTATTCTTGGAAATCACCTAACCGCTTCTTTTCATCATCCGGGGTGTCGCTTGGGTTCATGACAGTTAGGGATCGCGCAGCTGGCTTGCCCGTGCCACGCCTGCCAGAGGTTTCAGCGGCCAGCAGGCGCGCCATTGCGCCACCCAGGCTTGCAGTGCCTCGGGCACCGGGCGGCGGCTGGGGTTTAGCCCCAAGATGCTGGCGGCATGGTTCAGTGCCGCCAGCGGGTCGCTGGTGTCCAAGGCCTGCGCGCCGTTTTGCTTGCTGAGTTTCTCGCCGTTGGCGCCCAGCACCAACGGGGTGTGCAGGTAACGCGGCGTGGGCAGTTGCAGGGCACCTTGCAGCAGGATTTGCCGGGCGGTGTTGTCGGCCAGATCTTCGCCGCGCACCACGTCGGTGACGCCTTGCGTGCCGTCGTCTACCACCACGGCCAGTTGGTAGGCAAAACAGCCGTCTGCGCGCTTCAGGATGAAATCGCCCACCTCTGCCGCCACGTCTTGCGACTGGGTCCCGAGGCGGCGGTCTTGCCAGTGACATTCTGGGGTGGTGTTTGCTATGTTATTAATAGCTGCTTGCGCTTTATAAATAAGGGCTACAGGCTGATTTGTTGTATAAAAATCAGTTCGCAAGCGCCATGCCCTTGGTGCACGCCCGTGCAGGCCGTCACGGCAGCTGCCGGGGTAAACCAGCTCACCGTGGCGTGGCTTGGTCTGGCCGCTTTGTTGCCGGGCCAGCTCAATGTCGCGGCGCGAACAGGCACACGGGTAGGCAAAGCCTTTGGCGGCCAGCGCATGCAGGGCAGACTGGTACAAAAGTGAGCGCTGCGTTTGGTAGACCGCAGGCAAGTCGCTGTGCAGGTCGCAGGCCGCCAGCTGTTGCAAGATGACCAAGTCCATGCCCGGCAGGCAGCGCGTGCTGTCCACGTCTTCCATGCGCACCAACCATTGACCTTGATTGGCCCTGGCATCGAGCCAACTCGCCAGTGCCGCCACCAGCGAGCCTGCGTGCAGTGGCCCGGTGGGGGACGGGGCAAAGCGGCCGATGTAAGGCCGTGAGGCGTGATCAGCCGTCATGTGGAGCCCCCTTGAATCTGATCGACTGCGCTCACAGACCCCAGCACCAAGCACCAAGTCCAGCACGGCAAGGGCCGCCGCAGAGCGGTGGCAGCGCAGTCTTCTGGCTAAAGTGCCGCCTGGGCCAGCTCCAGCCCTGACACAAAGGCGTCTTCCACCCGGTGGCCCACACACCAGTCGCCGCACACACCCAGACCTTTTTCGGCATCCCACAGGTGGCTTTGGCCCAGCGGGGTCAAGGTTTTGGCATACAGCCAGCGTTGGCTGTCAACATGTGCGGGCTCGGCGCGAATGCCGGTGACTTCAGAGAAGGCTTTGAGCAGCTTGGCCTCGGCGCGTGCCGGATCGTCCTGAATGTGTTCTTGTGACCAGGCCGGGCTGCCTTGCACGGTCCAGCGCTCAATCTGGTCGCGCCCGGGTTTGCTCGACTCACGCGCCAGCCAGGCAATGCGGTGGTGCGTGCTGCGAGCAGCGCTCCACTGTGGCCCCAGGGTGGACAAACCAGGCTGCATGGCTTGCGGAAAAGCCAGCATCAGCGTCCAGCACGGGGCGACCTTGACTTGGTCGATTTGCGCCACCCAAGCCGCTTCCTGCGCTGAGGTTTCCAGCAAGGTCTTGGCTTGTACGCTGGGCATGGCCAGCAGCACACCGTCAAAACCGGAGAACACGTGTTGTGCGCCATCCAGGCTTTCGGTGCGCAGTTGCCACTGCGCGGGCTTGAGCGCATCAGGTTCAATGTGCATCACGCGGGTTTGCATCTCGACGCTGCCGGCCGCTTGGAACGGTTGCGCCCAGCCTTTCACCAGCGCGTTCATGCCGGGCACACCCACCCAATGGGCGTCGCCGTTGGGCTGGGCCGGACCCATGATGTGGCCAAGCTCGTCAAGCACCTGCACCGTGTTGGCGCTCCAGCGCTTGACCAGCTCAGGCGTGGCCTCAAGTGCTGCCACAAAACGCGGGTCGCGGGCGGTGAAATACTGGGCACCATGGTCAAACGTGCCAAAGGCGCTGTCGCGGGCGGCCATGCGCCCGCCCGGGCCACGGCTTTTTTCAAAAATGGTGACGCGGTGACCGGCTTGAACCAGGGTGCGGGCACAGGTGATACCGGCCATGCCTGCGCCGATAACGGCGAAGTGTTGGGTTGCGCGGGGGGCTGTGCTCATAGTTTTCTCCAATTGATCAAAAATTAAATCTGTGTGTATGTGACCGACTTTACACGCCCCGGTGACGCTCCAGCAAAGCGGTGCGTGTGGTCGGGCTTTCCAGTTGGGCCAACCACCACTGCAATGCGCGGCCCTGCGTGGCGCTGTGGCCGGTGCGCCAGGCATAGTTCACCCGCACCACGCGCACCGGATGTTGCGTGGTTTTTACCAC
>JBBQSS010000299.1:0-2561 GCA_038213665.1 Burkholderiales bacterium
TTGGCGGCAAATCTACCGACCGGGTCTGAGCATGACAAAAAATCCTTATCTGGGCCTGTACCTCATCATGGCGGTGCTGCTGGTGCTGCCCTTTGTGTTGCCCAACAGCTTTTATGTCGATCTGGCGATTCGCATGGCGATTAACGCCGTGATTGTGCTGGGCCTGAACCTGCTGATTGGTTTTGCCGGCCAAATCAGCCTGGGGCATGCCGGTTTTCTGGGCATTGGCGCTTACGCCACCGCCGCGCTGCCGACCCACTTTGGCTGGCATCCGCTGCTGGCGCTGGTGGCCGGGGCGGCGGCGGCCGGGTTGTTGGCGGCGATTGTGGCGCGGCCCATTTTCAAGCTCAAGGGGCATTACCTGGCCATGGCCACGCTGGGCCTGGGCATCATCATCAACATTGTGGTGCGCACCGAAGCGCAATGGACCGGCGGGCCCGACGGCATGCCGGTGCCGCCCATGAGCCTGGCCGGTTTCGAGATTTCGGGTGACAAACACTGGTACTGGATTGTGGCCATGCTGCTGTCGGTCAGTGTCTGGGCGTCGCTCAACATGATCAATTCGCCGTTTGGCCGGGCGCTGCGCGCGCTGCATGGCAGTGAGGTGGCCGCCAAGGTGGTGGGTGTCGATGTGGTGCGCTACAAGGTGGCCATTTTTGTGCTGTCTGCGGTGTTCGCCAGCATCATGGGCAGCGTGACGGCGCATTACGTGGGCTTTGTCACGCCGAACCTGGCCGACTTTTTCCACTCAATTGAACTGGTCACCATGGTGGTGATTGGTGGCATGGCCTCGGTCTACGGCTCGGTGGTGGGCGCGGTGTTGCTGACTGCGCTGCCGCAAGCGCTGACCGCGTTTGAAGGCTGGGAAACCGTGGCCTTTGGCACGATTCTGATGCTGTGCATGATCTTCATGCCCAAGGGCCTGGTGCCCACGTTGGCAGCGAAATTTGGACGGGGAGACTGACCATGGCCTTGCTTGAAGTCAACGACCTGTCGATCCACTTTGGTGGGGTCAAGGCGGTACAAAACGTCAGTTTCACGATTGAGGCCGGCATTGTGTACGCGGTGATCGGCCCCAACGGCGCGGGCAAAACCACACTGTTCAACCTGATCACCGGCATTTACACCCCGACCACCGGCAGCATCACGCTCGACGGTGAATCCATCGGCGGCAAGTCGCCTGATGAGCTGGCCCGCCGGGGTGTGGCGCGTACCTTCCAGAACCTGCAAATCTGCATGAACATGAGCGCCATCGAGAACGTCATGGTGGGTGCGCACCTGCGGCTGGACCGCAACCTGTTCAAGGCTGCCTTGCTCTGGCCCTCGCTTACAAAACGTGACCGCGAGCTGCACACCGAAGCGGCTGAACTGATGCGATTTGTCGGGCTGGAGGGCTACATCAACGCACGCGCCGACAGCATGCCCTACGGCGCCCTCAAGCGGCTGGAAATTGCCCGCGCCCTGGCCATGAAACCCCGCCTGATCTTTCTTGACGAGCCCGCCGCCGGCCTGAACCCCAAGGAAACCATTGAGGTGGACCAGCTGGTGCGCAAGGTGGCGGACTCAGGCGTGACGGTGGTGCTGGTGGAGCACGACATGAAGATGGTCATGAACCTGTCTGACCGCATTTTGGTGCTGGATTACGGCAAGAAACTGACCGAAGGCACCGGCGCTGAAGTGCGCCGCAACCCCGATGTGATTGCCGCCTACCTTGGCGCACACGCCTGAACCCGCAGGCCTCAAAAGGACCGTATGGACGCACTCACTCTTATCAGCCAGGACCACAGCAACCTGTGGCGCCTGGCCACCACCGTTGACCACGTGGCTTCTGAAATTGAAGCCGGTGCACCCATCGAGCAGCCGTTTTTCAACGCCGTGTTTGACTACATCGAGCAGTTTGTAGACCGCTCACACCACCCCAAGGAAGACGACTACCTGTTTCGCCTGCTGCGCTTGCGCAGCGCGGAGGCGGCTACCGTGCTGGACACCCTGCAAGTGGAGCACCGCGACGGCCCGGCCAAGCTGGCTGCCCTGCGCGCCCAGGTGGCCGCAGCAGCTCAGGGACAGCTGTCGGGTGGCCAACTGGCCACCGCCTTGCGCGACTACACCACGGGGTTGAAAGCGCACATTCGCACCGAAGAAAAAAGTGTCTTGCCGCTGGCCCGCAGCGCCTTGCTGGAGGCCGATTGGGCCGAGCTCAACGCCGCATTTCTGGACAACAACGACCCGCTGTTTGGCGACAAGGCGCGCGAAGAGTTTCGCCAGCTTTACCACCGGGTGGCGAGCCTGGCGCCCGAGTCGGTGGGTCTGGGGGGCCACAGTGTGGGCACGCTGCAACCCCTGCCAGACCGCTCCAAGGCCGAGGTGCAGTTGCGGGTGGAAGGCATGGAAAGCTGCTACGGCCGCATCAAGGCGCTCAAAGGCATCAGCATTGAGGTGCGCCGGGGCGAAACCGTGGCACTGGTGGGGGCCAACGGGGCCGGCAAAACCACGTTTTTGCGCACCTTGTCGGGCGTGCAGCCGATGAGCGCGGGCAGCATTCACTTCAAGGGTGAAGACAT
>JBBQSS010000300.1:0-2523 GCA_038213665.1 Burkholderiales bacterium
CCCAGATGACGCAGGATTTTTGTTCAGCTGCAAGGCGTAAAAATGGGCGTATAGCGAGCTATACAACCGTTTTTGCAACGCAGCAGATGGACAAAAAGACAAGTCAGATGGGTATATTTTTCGCAGGAAATCACCTAACCCTTCAACCTATTGCTGAGTGTCTTTCATGTCTTTGAACCTTTCTGTTTTTCCTGATCCAGGTGACCCCAATCCACTGGTGCTGTACCACGGCCGCGGTTGCCCGGACGGTTTTGCCGCCGCCTTGGCTGCATGGCTTTATTACGCGGGCAAGGCCGAGTTTGTCGGGCTGGACCATGGCGACGTGAGCTCGGTGGCTGATTTGCCGGCGTTGGCGGGCCGTGCGGTCTACATCCTGGATTTTTCTTTTGCCGACCACATTCTTCGCGCCATCGAAGCGCAGGCTGCCAAACTGGTCATGCTCGATCACCACCTGAGCGCCTCTGAAAAGCTGACCGGCTTCAAGTGCCGTTGTGGCGTGGTGCACTTTGACATGAAGAAGTCGGGCGCGCGTCTGGCGTGGGAATTTTTTCACCCGGGCAAGCCTGTGCCCGATCTGGTGCGCTTTGTGGAAGACCGCGACATCTGGGTCTGGCAATACCCCGAGAGCGCCGCGTTTTTGGCCGCGCTGGACATGGAGCCGTTTGAGTTTGAGCGCTGGCAGGCCATTGCTGCATTTGATGCGGCACAACTGGCGTTTTTTACCTCGCGCGGTCAGGCCATGGACGACAAGTTTTCCAAGCTGTCAGCCTTGATCGCTGAAGGCGCCCAAGCCATTGTGTTCAACGGCGTGACGGGGCTGATGGTCAATGCGCCGGGTGTGTTTCACAGCCTGGTGGGCGACATGCTGTGCCAAAAATCGGGCACTTTTGCGCTGATGTGGACGGTTGACAAAAACGCCGTGGTGAAGTGTGGTCTGCGCTCCAAGCCCGGGTTCAACTGCATTCCACTGGCTGCCAGCATGGGTGGCGGGGGACACGCGCAGGCCTGCGGTTTCAAGATGCCCCACCAGCGCCTGCCCGAATTGTTGGGCGGCAGCCTGACCGCCGAGGCACCGGTGCCTGCGGCCTAAGCCATGGCTAAATCATCCCTGTCGTTGTGGCAACGCCCTGTCGTGCAACCGCACTGCCGGCGGCTTCTCGACTAGCCACGAATGATCTGGATGCGGAGCCAGCCCCACTCAGACGGCTGGCAAAGTCAGTCCACGCCCAGCAACTTGGCCAGCGCACCGGTGTCCATGGCGCCGTTGTGGCTGATGATTTCGCCGCTGCGGCGATTTTTGGCCAGAATGAAAGGCACCGAATCCACACCCAGGCTGGTGAGCAGTTGGGTGTTGTTTTTGACCGTCTGCACCAGATCATCGGGCGGGCTGCTGGCGGCCATACCGCCGGTGCCTGCCAACAGCGATTGTTCATGGGCTGACATGGCGTCAGTGGGGTTGGCGGCCGACAGCAGCGCAGCCGCTTGTGACAGACTCTTGCCCGAGTTGAAGGCAATTGGCACCCAGATGAATTTCACTTTGTCGTGCAGCGGCAGCGATGCCTGCCACAGGTGACCACAATGCGAGCACTGCGGGTCAAACAGCACATAGACGGCTTGCGCGCTCATCATGGCGCCCACCGAAAAACCTTTGCCGGTCGCGGCGACCTGGTCATAGCTGGAGCTGGTGATGGCGGCAGTGACTGGCGCTGCGGGCGTTGCAGGCGCGTCCTGCTTGGAGCAGGCCCCCAGTGTCAGCAGGAGCGCGGTGGCCAGGGAAAGGGGCAGGGCAGCAGTTTTCAAGTGGTTTCTTTCATGCAAGTGGGTCGTGCGCCTATTTTGGCAGCGAAACCGTGACCAGACACCGTGTCAGGAGAACGCCAATGCGCTTTTTCAGGCCATCTGGCCCGGTCAATCGCTTGACAGCGCCGCCTGTGCGGCGGCCAGCCGGGCAATGGGCACGCGGTAGGGCGAGCAGCTGACGTAATCCAGCCCGACACGGTGAAAAAACGCGACCGATGCCGGGTCGCCGCCGTGTTCACCACACACCCCAACTTCGATGTCCGGGCGCACGCTGCGGCCTTTTTCAACCGCCATCTGCACCAGCACGCCGACACCGTTCTGGTCGATGGAGCGAAACGGGTCGTGCTCGTAAATGCCGCGCTTGAGGTACTCGGGCAAAAACTTGCCGGCATCGTCGCGCGAGAAACCCAGCGTCATCTGCGTCAGGTCGTTGGTGCCAAAAGAGAAAAAATCGGCGCTGGAGCCAATGCTGTCGGCAACCAGCGCGGCGCGCGGGGTCTCGATCATGGTGCCCAGCAGGTAGTCCAGGGTTTCACCACGCTCGGCAAATACCGTGGCGGCAGTGCGGCGAATGACCTCGGCCTGGGCGTTGAACTCACGCACCGTGCCCACCAGTGGCACCATGATTTCAGCTTTCACGTGGATGCCCAGCGCCCGCACATTGAGCGCCGCTTCCAGCACGGCGCGGGTTTGCATTTCGGTGATTTCCGGGTAGCTGATGCC
>JBBQSS010000301.1:0-2516 GCA_038213665.1 Burkholderiales bacterium
ATGCCCAGATGACGCAGGATTTTTGTTCAGCTGCAAGGCGTAAAAATGGGCGTATAGCGAGCTATACAACCGTTTTTGCAACGCAGCAGATGGACAAAAAGACAAGTCAGATGGGTATATTTTTCGCAGGAAATCACCTAACCATCACGTGGCGCAAAAGTCATGACCTTGCCGCTGTTTTGCACGACCGTCAGCGCCACACGTTGGCACACCTAAAATAAGAACAAAATAGGCCTCTAGCCCATATAAACAAAGCGTGATAAGCTATTAATAATGAAGCATTTAAGATGAAGACCCTGGGCCTGATCGGTGGCATGAGCTGGGAATCCACCGTGCCTTATTACCAACACATCAACCAGACGGTCAAAGCACATCTGGGCGGGCTGCATTCGGCCAAGCTCCTGTTGTACAGCGTCGACTTTGCCGAAGTGGAACACCTGCAAGCCACCGGCCAGTGGGATGCCGCGGGCTGTCTGCTGGCTGATGTGGCACAAAAACTCGAGGTGGCCGGGGCCGACGCGCTGGTGCTGTGCACCAACACCATGCACAAAGTGGCCGACGCCATCACCGCCGCCGTCAGCATTCCCCTGCTGCACATTGCCGATCCCACCGCGCTGGCCATCGGGCAAGCCGGTCTCACACAGGTGGGCTTGCTCGGCACCCGCTTCACCATGGAGCAGGACTTTTACCGCAGCCGCCTCGAACACCAGCACGGCCTGACCGTGCGGGTGCCTCCGCAGGCCGACCGTGACCTGGTGCACCAGGTCATTTATGAGGAGTTGTGCCAAGGCCACGTGCGCGACGCCTCGCGCCGGGCCTACCTGCGCGTCATCGCAGACCTGGGCGCGCAAGGTGCGCAGGCCATCATTCTGGGCTGCACAGAGATCTCGCTGTTGGTGCAAGCGCACGACTGCCAGTTGCCATTGTTTGACACCACCACCTTGCATGCGCGCAGCGCGGCACGCTGGGCGCTGACCGATACTGTGGCACCACACACCACACTTCCATGAACACACCCACCCCTTCCCCTTGGCAGCTGGCACGCCGCGCCGCCCGCATGAACCCGTCCGTGATCCGCGAAATTCTCAAGGTCACAGAAAAGCCCGGCATCATCAGCTTTGCCGGTGGCCTGCCGTCGAGCAAGACTTTTCCGGTGGCCGAATTTGATGCCGCCTGCGCCAAGGTCTTGAAAGACGACCCCTCGGGCGCGCTGCAGTACGCCGCCAGCGAAGGCCACGGCCCGCTACGCGAGATGGTGGCCGACATGCTGCCCTGGCACGTTGACCCGAGTCAGGTGCTGATCACCACCGGCTCACAACAGGGGCTGGACCTGGTGGCCAAGGTGCTGATTGACGCCGGCAGCAAGATTCTGGTGGAGTCCCCCACCTACCTGGGCGCGGTGATGGCCTTCATGCCGATGGAGCCCGAGGTGGTGAGCGTGGCCAGTGATGCACATGGCGTGAACATTGACGATTTGTCGCAAAAAGCCGACGGTGCCCGTTTTCTCTATGTACTGCCCAACTTCCAGAACCCCACGGGCAACACCATGAGCGAGAGCCGCCGCGCCGCCCTCAGCGCACTGGCGACCGGGCGCGGTTTGCCGCTGATTGAGGACAACCCCTACGGCGACCTGTGGTTTGAGGCGCCACCGCCCGCACCGCTGACCGCGCGCAACCCGGACGGCTGCATTTATTTGGGGTCGTTCTCGAAGGTGCTGGCACCCGGCCTGCGCCTGGGGTTCGCGGTGGCGCCCAAGGCGGTTTACCCCAAACTGCTGCAAGCCAAGCAGGCGGCTGACCTGCACAGCCCCGGTTTCAACCAGCGCATGATCACCGAGGTCATGAAAGACGGTTTTCTGGACCGCCATGTGCCGACCATTCGCGCGCTCTACAAATCCCAGCGCGACGCCATGCTGGATGCGCTGGCGCGCGAAATGCCGGTGGGCGACGCCGACTCGACGCTGACCTGGAACGCACCCGCAGGCGGCATGTTTTTGTGGGCGCGCCTGCCCAAAGGCATGAGCGCGGTGGATTTGCTGCCGTTTGCCGTTGAACAAGGTGTGGCGTTTGTGCCCGGTGCGCCGTTTTACGCCGACCACGGTGATGAGCGCACCCTGCGCCTGTCGTTTGTGACGCCCAGCGTGGAAGAAATCCACCGGGGCGTGGCGGCACTGGCCGTGGCGCTGAAAAGCTACGCCGCCAGCCTGCACACCTGACGCTCAAACATCGAAAATCTGCCACCATGAAACTGCCTGCCCATGATTACGCCCAACTGCAGCAAGCGCTGGTCATGTCGCCACCGTAAATACACCGCATGCCAACTCTTTACCTGGTACGCCATGGTCGGGCATCTCTTGGGGCGGCCGACTACGACCAATTAGGTGATTTCTAAGAATAAATATGCCCAGATGACGTAGGATTTTTGTTCAGCTGCAAGGCGTAAAAATGGGCGTATAGCGAGCTATACAACCGTTTTTGCAACGCAGCAGATGGACAAAAAGACAAGTCAGGTGGGTA
>JBBQSS010000302.1:0-2424 GCA_038213665.1 Burkholderiales bacterium
TGTGCCGGTGGGCAAAGACTTTCCGGTGTTTTTGCACCCCAAAACCCACGAGGAATACGCGCTGGCCCGCACCGAGCGCAAAACCGCCCCCGGCTACCGCGGTTTTGCCATTCACGCCGCACCCGATGTGACGCTCGAAGACGATCTGGCGCGCCGTGACATCACTATAAATTCAATAGCTGTTCACGCAGATTACACAAGGGCTAGAGGTCAAATTGATGTAACTATTTCAGACCAACCCGCCTCCTGGAAAAGCGCGGGCGCCCTGGTGGACCCCTACGGCGGCGTGCAAGACCTGGCGGCCAAGCTCTTCCGCCACGTCAGCCCGGCGTTTCGCGAAGACCCGGTGCGTATCCTGCGTGTGGCACGCCTGGCTGCGCGTTTTTCTGACTTCACGGTGGCCCCCGAAACCCTGCAACTCATGCGCGACATGGTGGACGGTGGCGAGGTGGACCACCTGGTCAGTGAGCGCGTCTGGCAAGAGCTGGCCCGCGGCCTGATGGCGCACCAGCCATCGCGCATGTTTGACGTGTTGCGCGACTGCGGTGCGCTGGCCCGGTTGCTGCCTGAAGTGGACCGGCTGTGGGGTGTGGCCCAGCGCGCTGACTACCACCCCGAGATCGACACCGGCATCCACCTGATGATGGTGCTGGACATGAGCGCGCAGTTGGCTGCCAGCCTGCCGGTGCGCTTTGCCTGCCTGGGCCATGACCTGGGCAAGGGCACCACCCCGCCCGACATCCTGCCGCGCCACTTGGGCCACGAGCAGCGCAGCGCCCATTTGCTCAACAATTTGTGCGAGCGCCTGCGCGTGCCCACCGACTGCCGCGAAATGGCGGATGTGATGGCGCGCGAGCACAGCAACATTCACCGCGCGCTGAGCCTGGACGGCGCGGCCGTCATGCGTTTGCTGGCGCGTTGTGACGCCATCCGCAAGCCGGCACGCTTTGCCGAGGTGCTGCTGGCCTGCGAATGTGATGCGCGCGGCCGCCTCGGGTTTCATGAGGCGCCCTCCCCGCAGCGACCGCATCTTCTGAAGATGCTGGCTGCCGCGCAAAGTGTTGCTACCAATGAGATAGCTGCTCACGCAATGGCAGAAGGGGCTACAGGGCAAAAAGTGGGTGATGTTATTCACCAGGCACGGGTGGTGGCGGTGCAGGCGGCGTTGGGGAAGCTGGCGGGGTGAGTTGGCGAATTTCACTGGGCGCAAGGGTTCATTGGTTCATTGGTTCATTGGTTCATTGGTTCATTGGTTCATTGGCACAGTGGCACAGTGGCACAGTGGCACAGTGGCTCATTGGGCTGATTTTGGTGCTTTTCGATTTCATCGTTGATCCCCCCCTATCCCCCGCCCTTTCCACCCCCGCCGGGGCAGAAAGGGAGCCTAACAGCCGTATGTGGGCTTGTGTTTTAACAGACCGAGTTCAACTCGATGGGTCAACATGGCGCAAGCGGCGTAGCCCCATCCCACCTCAGTTATGCTCACCCCATGTCCAGCCTACTGATCATTGAAGACGACGAATTGCTGCGCGACGGCCTGTGTGCCCAACTCGCCCAGGCCGGTCACAGCGTGACGGCAGCGGCTGACGGCGAAGCCGCGCAAGCCCTGCTGGAGGCCCAGCGTTTTGACGGCGTGGTGCTTGACCTTGGCTTGCCAAAAATCAGCGGCATGGACGTGCTGCGCTGGGTACGCAAACGCCTGCCGGCCCTGCCGGTGCTGATTTTGACCGCGCGTGACGGCATTGACGACCGGGTACAAGGCCTCAACGCCGGGGCCGACGACTACCTGACCAAACCCTTTGACATGGCTGAACTGCAGGCCCGCTTGAGCTCGCTGTTGCGCCGCGCCCGCCTGCCCGCCTTTGGCGGCTCGCTGGAAGTCGCCAGCAGCCAGGCGGCGTGCAACCTGCGGGTGGACGCGCACCTGCCACAAGCCTGGCTGGGCGATGAAGAACTGGAACTCACCCGGCGCGAGTGGGCGCTGCTGTCGCTGCTGGTCACCCACGCCGGGCGCGTGGTCAGCCGCGAGGACGTGCTGGAAACCTGGCAGAGCGACCCGGTGGAAGCCGGTGGTGTGGCGTCCAACGCGCTGGAGGTCTACATTCATCGACTGCGCCGCAAGCTGACGGACTCCGGCCTGAACATTCGCAATGTGCGCGGGCTGGGTTACATGCTGGAAACCACCAGCGCATGAGCCCGAGGGCCCACGGCCTGTCGCTGAAACGCCAGCTGTTGCTTTGGCTGCTGTTGCCACAACTGGTGCTGTTTTTGGTCGGTGGCGCGCTGGCTTACCGGGTGGCCCTCAGTTACGCCGAAAAAGCCATTGACCAGTCGCTCACTCAGTCGGTGCGCTCGCTGGCGCGCCAGGTCAAGCCGATTGGCTCCGGGCTGCTGGTGGATTTTCCACGTGCAGCACAAGACATC
>JBBQSS010000303.1:0-2401 GCA_038213665.1 Burkholderiales bacterium
AACCCCTGCTGCGCGACATGAAAAACAACTTGCGCAGCAAGCGTTACACCTGATTTCTTAAGTATTTTAGACCTGTAGCCCTTATAAAACGGGCGAAAGTAGCTATGAAATATGTAGCAATTCAGGCCGCTGCCAGCGGCAAGAAGCGCTCAGCCAGACTGGCATGCAAGGCCGCGCCCAGGGGCAACACGTCGTCATTGAAGTCATAGCGGTTGTTGTGCAGATGGCAGCTTCCCAGGCCGTTCTCGGTGCCCTGCCCCAGACGCAAATAGGCGCCAGGTTTGACCCGCAGCATGAAGGAAAAATCTTCTGCACCCATGCTCGGTTCCAGATCGCGCACCACGTTGTCAGCACCCACCAGGCTTTGCGCCACATCGCCGGCAAAGCGGGCCTCGGCCACCGTGTTGATGGTGGCCGGATACATGCGCTCGTAGGTGACAACGGCGCTGGCACCAAACCCCTGGGCAATGCCACTGCACAACTCGCCCAAGCGGCGCTCGATCAGCGCTTGCACCTCAGGCCTGAAGCTGCGCACCGTGCCCACCAGCGTGGCACTGCCGGCAATCACGCTCATGGCACCCAGGTCGCCCGCCCGCAGGCCGCACAGGCTGACCACCGCACTGTCTACCGGCTTGACGTTGCGCGACACAATGCTTTGCACAGCGGTGATGATGTGCCCGGCCACCAGCACCGGGTCGACGGTTTGATAAGGGTGCGCACCATGGCCGCCTTTGCCGGTGATCTCGATCGTGATGCGGTCGGCCGCCGCCATCATCGGCCCGGTGTTCAGACCAATCGTGCCAGGGCGCATGGCTGGCCAGTTGTGCATGCCGAACACCGCCTGCACCGGAAAGCGCTCAAACAGCCCGTCGTCAATCATGGCCTGCGCACCGGCGTACCCTTCTTCGCCGGGTTGAAAGATCAGCACCGCCGTGCCATCAAATCGACGCGTCTCCGCCAGATAACGCGCCGCCCCGACCAGCATGGCGGTGTGGCCGTCGTGGCCGCAGCCGTGCATCAGGCCGGGCGTGCCCGACTTCCAGGCCAGGTCGTTGTGCTCCTGCATCGGCAAGGCGTCCATGTCGGCACGCAGGCCAATCATCCTGCCGCTGCCGTGGGTTTGCCCCCGGATGACCGCCACCACACCGGTCTTGCCAATGCCCGTGTGAATTTCGTCCACGCCACACAACGCCAAGGCTTGCTGCACCCGCTGGGCGGTGTAGACCTCTTCAAAGCCCAACTCCGGGTGGGCGTGCAAATCCCGCCGCAGGGCGGTGATCTCTGGATGAAAGGCCGCAATGTGCGCAAATGCACGGCCATGAACAGTCAATTTCACCTGGGTACTCCAATCAAAAACGCGGATCAAACGCCCGCCTGACCTCTGATGCCGCGCCCACTTGCCACTGCCGTCTGAATCAGCCATGGGTGCCGTCACCCCCGTTGGCTATAGTAGCGACCAATCCATAAGAAACAAGAAAGAAAATTTTCATGAAAGAAAGCAGGGATAACAATGGCTAAGGGCATGATTCTGGCCGCCGGGCAAGGGACCCGGGTACGGCCGCTGACGCGTGATTTACCCAAACCGATGGTGCCCATCTTGGGCAAGCCGGTGATGGAGTACCTGATTGAGCATCTGGCGCGCCACGGCATCACCGAGATCATGGTCAACGTGGCGTTTCTTCATCACAAAATCGAGCAGTATTTTGGCGATGGCAGCCGCTGGGGCGTGCAACTGGGCTACTCCTATGAGGGGGTGCGTGACCACGGTGACATCTTGCCGCGCCCCATGGGGTCGGCCGGCGGCATGCGGCGTATTCAGGATTTCGGCGGTTTTTTTGACGAAACCACGCTGGTGCTGTGTGCCGATGCGCTGATTGACCTTGACATTACCGCCGCGCTGCAGGAACACAAAGAAAAGGGTGCCCTGGCCAGCGTGGTGGCGCTCAACGTGCCACCTGAAGACGTACAAGCCTACGGCATTGTGGTGGCTGACGACAACGGACACATTGAATCGTTCCAGGAAAAACCCAAGCCCGCTGAAGCCAAATCCACGCTGGCCAGCACCGGCATCTACATCTTTGAGCCGGCCGTGCTTGACCTGGTGCCATCCAACCAGGTGTATGACATTGGCTCGCAGTTGTTCCCGCAGTTGGTGGCGAAAAAACTGCCGTTTTTTGTGCAGGACCGGTTTTTTAACTGGATCGACATCGGCCGCGTCAGTGACTACTGGACCGTGTTGCAGCGCGTGCTGCGCGGTGAAGTGCCGCAAATGCTCATGCCGGGACGCCAGATCAAGCCAGGCATCTGGGTCGGGCTGAACACCTCGGTGGCATGGGATCAGGTGAAGATTGAAGGGCCGGTGTACATCGGCTCAAACGTGCGCATTGAACCCGGCGTGACC
>JBBQSS010000304.1:0-2374 GCA_038213665.1 Burkholderiales bacterium
TGCCCAGATGACGCAGGATTTTTGTTCAGCTGCAAGGCGTAAAAATGGGCGTATAGCGAGCTATACAACCGTTTTTGCAACGCAGCAGATGGACAAAAAGACAAGTCAGATGGGTATATTTTTCGCAGGAAATCACCTTAGACGCCCCGATGGCTCTGCGCCACATCCAGCGCCAAACACAAGTCGGCCCAGGCTTTGCCTTTGTCCTGGCCTGAGCGCAACAGATAAGAAGGCGGGTAAGTGACCACCACCGGCACCCCGGCAAACTGCCACACCTGCCCGCGCAGCTTGCCCAGCGGCAATTTGGCGCTCTCTGGCGGGGTTTCACTGAGCAACAGCTGCATCGCGAAGCGGCCCATGGCCAGAATGACTTTGGGTTGGGTCAGGGCAATTTCCCGGCGCAGGTAGTTGGCGCAGGTGGCCAGTTCGGTGGCGTTGGGCGCACGCATCAGGGCTGGGCGGCACTTGAGCACATGGGTCAGGTAGGCACGGTTTGCGGGCACCGACATCGCCGGCGCGTTGTGGTCTGGTGAGCCCTGCGATGCGCCGTCCGGCACGAAACGCCGCACACCCACCGCGCGCAACATGTTGTCGAGCAACAGGCCCGCCTCTTCCACAAACGGCAAACCCAGTCGTTCCTGGGCTTCATCGGGCGGGTCGCCCAGCACCAGCCAGTCGCACGGCGTGACGTCCTCAGGCGCCGCCAGCACCGGCGCACGCCGGCCAAAACACATGGCGCAGGCCTGGCAATGCGCCACGCTGTCTTGCAGTTGCGCCCAGGTCATGGCGGCAATGCCTGCGGGCAACTCTTTGATGGTGGTGGGGCCAGTTACGGGTACGGCCACGGTGGCCGCTCTTCTGGCGGGCGCAGGCAACTGGGCGGCGCTGGCTGGCACGGGTGCCTGGTGGGCGGTGGCGGGCAACACGCCAGCGGGTGTTTGGGCGATGTCTGATTTTTTTAAGCTATTTAGACCTCTAGCCCTTGTATCTGTTGCGTGAGCAGCTCTTTTTTCAATAGCATCCGCATGACGCTCAGGCACACCCTGTGCCGCAGCAACGGCCACTGGGGAGGCGGGCTGCCAGACGTGCACCCCCATCTCGCGCAGCATGGCGCGTTGGCGGTCGTCAAGGTCCAGGCTCATGGGGTGATTTTCACTTCAAACCGCATCAAGCAGCCGCCAGCTTCAGGCTCATCACCACCGCGTCTTCGCGCAGGCCGTGCGCTGCCGGGTAATACTGGCGGCGCGTGCCCACAGTGCGAAAACCGTGCGCCTTGTAGACATGAATGGCGCGGGTGTTGCTGGCCCGGGCTTCCAGCCACAGCCACTGCACACCCTGCCCGCGCGCCCACAGCGCCAGCGCGGCCAGCATCACCTGCGCCCAGCCCTGGCGCTGGTGCTCGGGCGCCACCGTGATGTTGAGCAGATGCACTTCTTCAAAGCCTTTCATGGCGACAAAGTAGCCCAGCAGCTGCGCGTCTGCCAGCAGCATCTGAGCCTGGTAGCCGCTGGCCAGGCAGTCGGAAAAATGGCGGCGCTGCCAGGGATGCGCATAGGCGCGCAGCTCCAGCGCCACCACCGCATCCAGCTGCGCCTCAGTCATCGTCTCGAAGCGCGCCTCAAGGGGTTTGAGCACGGCACTCATCGGGCAAACCCGGCAAATTCAAATCCGTGGCAACGCCACCTGGCCGCGCAGCCCAGGCGGCGCAAGGGCAGCAAAAAGCCGGCAAATTGAAGCCTGCAGCGCATCAGCCTGGCCCCACCGGCACGCCGGACGCCAGCGCCAATTTGGCCGCCGCCCGCTCCAGCGTGGTTTGCGCCACCTTGTCGCGGATGTAGGTGGGTAGGGCCTGATCGGCGGGTACGGCCAAGCCCGCCGCCAGCAATTGGGGTGCCAGGCGCAGCATGGCCGCCGCCGTGGGCAGCGCCTGCACCCGCTGCGCACCTGCATCCAGGATGCGCTCGCCGTAGGCCGAAAACACATTGCCGGCCAGCACAGCGGCCCCGCTACACTCCATGCTTTCAGGAGAAATCAGGCTGTAGCCCTTGGTGGCTCTCCATACACCACTCTCAAAAATATAGCTGGCCGCGTACAACTCATCCATGCGGGCATCCAGCAAGGCCGTCACGCTGAGAGCTGACGGTGCCCCCAATTGCTGCCGTGCGTCTTCCGCCACCGCCAGCAGGGTGTCCACCGGCAACACCGCAATGGCCACACCAAACGCCAGCCCTTGCGCCACCGAACACGCCGTGCGCAAGCCGGTGAACGAGCCCGGCCCGGCGCCAAACACGATGGCGTCGAGTGCATCAAAACCCAGCTCGGCCTGGGCCATCAGGCGCTGGATTTCAGGAATCAAGTGGGTCGATGTCAGCGC
>JBBQSS010000305.1:0-2372 GCA_038213665.1 Burkholderiales bacterium
TACCCATCTGACTTGTCTTTTTGTCCATCTGCTGCGTTGCAAAAACGGTTGTATAGCTCGCTATACGCCCATTTTTACGCCTTGCAGCTGAACAAAAATCCTGCGTCATCTGGGCATATTTATTCTTGGAAATCACCTAAAGCCTCGGCCACCTCTTCATTCCAGTCGGCAGGATTTTTGAGGAACCCCGATGCATCAGTTTCTAAAACTTTGCCGTTGACAGTGATGGCCATCATGAATCTCCAAAAAAGCGTGGTGGTGCGCGCCAGTTTAAAAATTTTCAGCGCCGCAAAGATGATATTCGTCAATGGTATGGTCAGGCCATGAAAACACAAATTGATCACTTGGTGGTAGTTGCGCAGACGCTGGCGCTTGGCGTGCAGTGGTGTGAGGCCACGATGGGCATCGCGCCCGGCCCGGGCGGCGAGCATGCGCAGTACGGCACCCACAACCGCTTGTTCAAAATAGCCACGCCAAGCTATCCGCTGGCCTATTTTGAAATCATTGCCATCCACCCCGGTGCCAAACGCAGCGGCAGTGCCACCGCCAGCCGCTGGTTTGACATGGACGACGCCAAGCTGCAAGCCGCCGTGGCCATTGCGCCGAGTCTGGTGCATTTTGTCGCCAACACCGACGACCTTCAAGCCGCCCGCGCGGCCCTGAAAGCGCAGGGCATTGACCGTGGCCCGGCCGTGCAAGCCAGCCGCCACGGGCGCCGTGGCGTGCTGCAATGGCAAATCACCGTGCGCGAAGACGGCCAACGCCTGTTTGACGGCACGTTACCGAGCCTGATTCAATGGGGCAAACCGGACGCCGCCGAGCCCCTGCGCCTGCACCCGCGCAACAGCTTGCCGCGTTCCGGCGTGACCTTGCAGCGCCTCGCTGTGACCCACCCCACGGCGCCAAAACTGCAGGCCGCTTATGACGCCATTGGACTTGGCGGCGTCGAGATAGAAGCTGGCCCGGCCAACCTCATCGCCACCTTGCACACCCCCAAAGGCACGGTCGAGCTTCAAAGCCACGGCATTTAGGCCTGCCTCAAGGTAGCGGCCACTACACTCGGGGCGCCCGTCAATTTTTACCACGTTCCCATGGATTTATTCGTTTTAGTCGCCTTGCTGGCCTTCGGCGTGCACGTGCTCAAGTCGCGCGAGCAAAAGCAGCGCATTGCCTTGTTGGGCAGTTATTTGGGCAAGTTCCAGCTTGAAAAACTGATGCAGGATGTGCTCGATGGCTACCAGCGCGCGCTGGGTGAGGCCGATGCAGACCGGCAGGCCCAGGTGTGGCGTTATCTGGAGCCGCAAGAGCGCAGCCTGTGTGCGCAGTTCGACCGTTTTGTGCTGGAGTTCGCCAAGGTGGCCGAGCCGCAAGCGCGCGGCAGCCGACTGGCGCTGGCCTTGCCGTTTGTGGCGCAGCTGTTTGTGGCCGCCACCTTTGACATGCGCAAATTGCTCAGTGTGCACAGCCAAGGCATCAGCCGGGCGGTGGCCAACGCGCCAGGCCATGACGCCAAACGACGTGCCTTTGGCGTGATGGCCGAGCTGCTGCTGATGCAGCACAGCTGCCATCGGTTTTGCCGCTCCAAAATCGTGGCCTCGGCGCGCATGATGGCACGGCACAAAACCGCTTACGCACAGTTGCTGGCGTCGGTGAGCCCTGAAACACGGCGGGCTTACCTGGCCGTGGTTGGCCAGTGAATGCGATGGCTGTGTCTCAAAAGCGCAAGTGCCTGCGGCCGCCGTTGCAGACCACTGCTGGCGCTTGCCCTGATTGATTTTCATATAAAAAATCCGCCTCTGGCCCTTATGAAATAAGCGTAACCAGCTACAAATTAAATAGCATATGCCAAACACCCCTACCCCCCCGACTTTTCGCCGTGCCGCCCCACCGGCCGCCAAGGCAGCGCTGCCCGCCGGGCAAACCAACACCGCCGCCCATGGCGCAGGCGGCACCCTGCGCCTGAACAAACGCATGGCCGAGCTGGGCCTGGCGTCACGCCGTGAAGCCGACGAATGGATTGGCAAGGGCTGGGTCAAGGTCAACGGCCGCGTGGCTGAAATGGGCATGCAGGTCACGCCAGATGTGCGCATTGAAGTCGACAAGCAAGCCACCGGAGCACAGGCCAAGCAGGTCACCGTGCTGATCAACAAGCCGCTGGGTTTGGTGAGCGGCCAGGCCGAGGACGGCCACGAGCCCGCCATCACCTTGGTGCAGCCGCAAAACCGCTGGGCTGAAGACAATGCGCGTTTTTTCTTTCACCCCAGCCAGCTCAAAAGCCTGGTGCCGGCCGGGCGGCTCGACATCGATTCCACTGGCCTGCTGGTGCTCACGCAAGACGGCCGGGTGGCGCGCCAGCTGATTGGGGAAGACTC
>JBBQSS010000306.1:0-2317 GCA_038213665.1 Burkholderiales bacterium
CCAAACTGCCCGACGCGGATGCCACGGATGGTGGGGTCATTGGCCCCCACCTTGGCCACCAGCTCTTTGAGCGCCGGGTTCAGGTCAATGCCGCGCACGTCTACCGCCAGGCGGGGCGGATTCGGCACAAAGGTCTGGCTGAAGGCCAACAGCGTGTCAGACTCGATGGTGACGCGTGAGTAGTCTGGCGCAGGCCACACCCGCACCGCCAAAATGGTGGCGCCACGGGCCAAGTGCTGTGTGCCGAGCAGCAGCAGCACGGCACCCGACTGCAGCAATTGGCGGCGCTTCATGCGGCATCCTTGGGACAGGTGTCTGCGTCCAATCCGCTGATCAAGGCAGCCCCAAGCCTGCTCTGGGCGCTCAGGATCACCTCGCGCGATTCATTTCCAGAAACAATGAGCTGCACCACCAGATCAGCCTGCGGCACGCAGCCTGCCACGTTTTCAGGCCACTCCGCAATCTTGAGGCCGGGGCTGGCAAATATATCGCGAAAACCTGCGTCGGCCCACTCACGCGGGTCGCTGAAACGGTAAAAGTCAAAGTGCCAAATGTTGAGCTCTGGCAACTCATAGGGCTCCACCACCGCATAGGTCGGGCTTTTGATGCGTCCCTGCACGCCCAGTGCGCGCAGCACGTGCCGCACCAGCGTGGTCTTGCCAGCCCCCAGGTCACCTTGCAGCGCCAGGTAGGCCAACCGCAATTCAGGGCGTGCGGCCAGCGCGCGGGCGAAGCGTTCTGTGGCCGACTCATCGCGCCAGCTGAGGGTTTTTACAATGGGCAGGTGAACAACAGCACCAGACAAATCAACGGCAATCAATGGGTCTCCAAAATTCAGGCGTGGGGGCGGGAGCTGGGATTTTCCCAAATTGGTGTCTCGGGGGTAGATTTGAGCTCGGCAGAGCCCGGATTATCGGCTTGGCTGGCGGCAGGTTGCCACGGCGACATGCATTACATGCAAACACATGGCCTGAAACGCGCCCGCCCTGCTGAACTGGTGCCCGGCACTGTGAGTGTGATCACCGCCCGCATGGATTACCTGCCCGCCAACACGCCCGACGGTTGGCAGGCCGTGGAGTTCGCACGCCTCAAGCGCCCGTCTGAGGCCATCGTGTCGGTCTACGCCAGGGGGCGCGATTATCACAAGGTCATGCGCAGCCGCCTGCAAAAACTGAGCGACAAAATTGCGGCTGAGCTGGGGTTGCTTGGCTACCGGGTGTTCACCGATTCGGCCCCGGTGCTTGAAGCTGAACTGGCTTGTCTGAGCGGCCAGGGCTGGCGCGGCAAACACACGCTGCTGTTGAGTCGAGAGGCTGGCTCGATGTTTTTCCTGGGCGAGATTTTTGTCGATATGGCACTGCCAGCATCCATACCGGTGACACCTCACTGTGGCAGTTGCAGCGCCTGCATTGACATCTGCCCGACCCAAGCCATCATTGCCCCACACCGGCTGGACGCCAGGCGGTGTATCTCGTATCTGACGATTGAGCATGCCGGGCCGATTCCGCTCGAATTGCGTCCCTTAATAGGCAACCGCATTTACGGCTGTGACGATTGTCAGCTGGTCTGCCCCTGGAACAAGTTCGCAAAGACCGGCGCCCTGCCCGACTTTGACGCCCGCGCAGGCCTGGTAGGCAACCAACTCGCCACCCTGTTTGGCTGGAGCGAGCCAGATTTTTTGCGCATGACCGAGGGCAGCCCGATCCGGCGCATTGGCCATGAGCGCTGGTTGCGCAACATTGCAGTGGCCTTGGGCAACGCACTGAGGGCGGCTGATGCGGCGGCGTCCGGGGCGCTGGTAACGGCCTTGACGCAGCGCGCTGAACACCCGAGCGCGCTGGTGCGTGAGCATGTGGCATGGGCATTGGGAGGCATTGCACGGTAACGGCCAGACCCGGTAATGACCGGGGTTTTTTACGCCTGCCAATTTCGTCATCGTTAAGGAACTGCATGGCACGGCTGAAAAAGCTGCTTTGCCGCCAACCAATTTACTTTTCGAACCCATCGGGCGCAAACCCTCATGCGTGCTGGAAAGTGGGTCGCGAACGCTCGCGAGGCAAACTGAACAGAGAGAGAAAATGGCCGGAAATGGCACCCGAATCGTGGCCTTGGGATGGTGGACGCTCGCGAAGGAATGTACTGTTTCACTGGGGGAAAAGGCAAAAAAATCTCAACCAGGACTTACGCATTGATGCAAGCCAAGAAAAGTGTTAGGCCGGGGAACTCGTGCTGTCGTTCAAACTCAGAGAATGATGAGGAAATTGACACGCCCGCCTAGCGCGAAATGCACCTTGGCAATGTACATGGGATTTTTGAT
>JBBQSS010000307.1:0-2184 GCA_038213665.1 Burkholderiales bacterium
CGCCCATCTGCAGCCGGGTGAGCGTGTGCAGCGCCAGGGGCACGGCATTGAAGGTTTGCAAACCTTTGTCAACCCCGCCCATGCGTGAGCCGCGCCCGCCCGCCAGGATCAATGCGGTGATGTCACTTGCTTGAATCATGATGAATGTGTGTGATTCATTTGTTTGAATCATGAAAAGGGTGTGTGATGTGCCGATGCAGGAGCCCAGCCCTCTGGGCGATAGCCTGGAAAGCCGAACATCCTTCGCCCAGAGGGCTGGGCTCCTACAAAAATGGCCATTTCAGCCGCCGATGTAACTCATCTCGATCCGTTTGACCGGCGCGCCCTGGTCCGCCGGCATGCTGCTGCGCTGCTCTGAATAATTGTCGCTGCGGCCCTGCCAGATGTGACCCATGGCGCTGGCCAGGTCTTGTTCGGTGGCGCTGCCGCGAATCAGGCTGCGCAAGTCGTAGCCCTTTTCAGCAAACAGGCACAGGTAGAGCTGGCCTTCGGTGGACAGGCGGGCGCGGTTGCATTCGCCGCAAAACGCCTGGGACACGCTGCTGATCACGCCAATTTCACCCGCCGCCTGGTCGTGCTGACCACTCGCGTCGGCGTAACCCCAGCGCGCGGCGGTTTCACCCGGGTTGGAAGGCTCAAGCTGCACCAGCGGCAGCTCAGACTGGATGAGTTTGACCACCTCGGCAGACGGCATGACGTCGTTCATGCGCCAGCCATTGGTGGCACCCACATCCATGTACTCAATGAAGCGCAGCACCATGCCAGAGCCTTTGAAGTAACGCGCCATGGGCAAAATTTCTTGTGCATTGGTGCCGCGTTTGACCACCATGTTGATCTTGATCGGCCCCAAACCGGCGGCGCGCGCGGCCTCAATGCCTTCGAGCACATCTGCCACCGGAAAATCGACGTCGTTCATGCGGCGAAACACCGCATCATCGAGCCCGTCCAGGCTGACAGTGACACGTTTCAAGCCAGCGTCTTTCAGCGCCTGGGCCTTTCGCGCCAAGAGCGAGCCGTTGGTGGTCAGGGTCAGGTCGAGCGCTTGCCCATCGGGTGTGCGCAATGCCGAGAGCTGCTCCACCAGCTGTTCCAGGTTTTTGCGCAGCAGGGGCTCGCCACCGGTGAGGCGGATTTTTTGCACGCCGTGCGCCACAAACACACGCGCCATGCGGGTGATTTCTTCAAACGTCAGCAGGTCGCTGTGCTTGAGGTAAGCGTAATCTTTGTCAAAAATCTCTTTCGGCATGCAGTAGTTGCAGCGAAAGTTGCAACGGTCGGTGACGCTGATGCGCAGGTCACGCAGGGCGCGGCCACGGGTGTCGGCCAACAACCCACCCGCCCGCAGACGCGTGCCTGAATTGAACGCGGCCACAGGCACCGCCAAGCCTCGGGGTCGGTGGTCCATCAGGGGGATCACACGGTGGGTGTCTCGATCGGTCATGTTTTTTTCAGGCGATGCCTTGAGTGTGGCCGGATTTTGGCATGAATGAAAAAACCCGCCGAAGCGGGTTTTTTTGACTGTGCGCCCGTCATGGGCGCATTCAAAAGTAGATCAAGCGCCGTGGATTTTCATCATCACCGGCACGATCAGCAAGGCCACGATGTTGATGATCTTGATCAAGGGGTTGATGGCCGGGCCGGCGGTGTCTTTGTAAGGGTCGCCCACGGTGTCACCGGTGACAGCGGCTTTGTGGGCTTCAGAGCCTTTGCCGCCAAAGTTGCCGTCTTCAATGTACTTTTTGGCGTTGTCCCAGGCACCGCCACCGGTGCACATCGAGATGGCCACAAACAAACCGGTCACGATGGTGCCCATCAGCAGGCCACCCAAGGCAGCAGGGCCAAGAATCAGGCCCACCAGAATCGGCACCACCACAGGCAACAGGCTCGGGATCATCATCTCCTTGATGGCGGCAGTGGTCAGCATGTCGACCGCCGTGTCGTATTCCGGCTTGGCCGTGCCTTCCATGATGCCCTTGATGTCTCTGAACTGGCGGCGCACTTCCACCACCACGGCACCAGCGGCGCGGCCCACGGCCTCCATCGCCATGGCACCAAACAGGTAGGGAATCAGGCCACCAATAAAGAGGCCAATGATGACCATCGGGTTGCTCAAGTCAAAGGTGACGTGGGCGCCATAGGCATCGAGCTTGTGGGTGTAGTCGGCAAACAGCACCAGCGCGGCCA
>JBBQSS010000308.1:0-2170 GCA_038213665.1 Burkholderiales bacterium
AGTGGTGCCCAGGCGCAGCACCACTTGCCCGGTGGCGTCAAGGCTGGCCTCACGCACCTGCCACAGACGGGTGCGCACAAAGCCGTGCGCGGGCAGACCGTCACGCGCGCCAAACCACGGCCAGCACACCGGCACGCCACCACGCACGCCCTTGCCCGGCTCATACAGCGCTGCTTTGGACACCCAGAGCACCGGCTGTTGCCCGGCCGGCTGCCAGGTCAGCACCTGCGCGCCTTGCAGCGCCACGCGGGCACTGGCCTGTGCCGTTTGAATCTCAGCCACCGGCAAGCCCGCTCCGCTGTCGACAAAATGCAGTGCGCCCTTCAGGGCAAAGCGCTGGTTCAGGGATTCGATGGTTTGATGCATGGTGTCTCCGTTATAAATTGCTACAAAATGAATAGCTGCTTGCGCTTATATAAAAAGGGCTACAGCTCGATTTTTCATATAAAAACGCGGCGTCTGAAGGCCCTTGGGCTGTGCGACACTTTACCCTTTTGAGTCGCTGCTGCACCCGCCCCATGCCCCGTTTTGCCGCCAACCTGAGTTTTTTGTACCCCGAGCTGCCTTTTCTGGACCGCTTTGAAGCGGCTGCCCGTGATGGTTTTACGGCGGTCGAGTATTTGTTTCCTTACGCTTGGCCTTGGCAAGAACTCAGCGCGCGCCTCAAAGGCAATGGCTTGCAGCAGGTGCTGTTCAATGCGCCACCGGCGGGCGCTGACCTGGCTGCTGCGGTGGGGGCCTGGGACGCCGGCGAGCGCGGCTTGTTGTGCCTGGCCGATCGGCAAGCCGAGTTTCGTTTTGGCTTGGCGCTGGCGCTGGATTACGCCGCCGCCCTGCAATGCCCGCGCTTGCATGTGATGGCGGGTGTGCTGCCGACAGGCCTTGAGCGCGAAAAGCTACTGGGCGTGGTCGCCGCCAACCTGGCCTGGGCCTGCGCGCAGGCGGGCGCGCAGGGTGTGACGCTGCTGATCGAGCCCCTCAACCTGCGCGACATGCCCGGCTACTTTTTAAACCGGCAAGACCACGCCCATGAGATTCTGGATGCCGTGGGTGCGCCCAATTTGCAGGTGCAAATGGACCTGTACCACTGCCAGATGCAAGAGGGCGATCTGGCCAGCAAGCTGCGCCGCTACCTGCCCACCGGGCGCATTGGCCACATCCAGGTGGCCGGCGTCCCCGAGCGCCAGGAGCCGGACGTGGGCGAGCTGAACTACCCGTATTTGTTCAACATGCTCGACGCGCTGGGCTACAGTGGCTGGGTCGGCTGCGAGTACCGGCCACGGCGCGGCGCGCAGCCCGGTGGCACCTCAGACGGCCTCGGTTGGCGCCAACCGTATGTGGCGAAAAGTTAGATGCCTTTTAGGACTCTAGCCCTTTGTTAATAAGCGCAAGCAGCTATAATTTAAGTAGCAAATAAAGCCGTGCATCTGCGGGCAACTTCAGGCAATGGCATGATCCCCACCATGGCCCATGAACCACGTCAGGAGTTTTGATGAACGCCCCGCTTTCCACCCCCTTTTCCGCCCATCTGGCCCCCCCGCTTTTGAACACGGCCCAAGCCCTGACCCAAATCAGCCAGGCCTGGGACAACGACCTCGTCAAGCAGCTCACCCGCTACATTGCCATCCCCGCCAAATCGCCCATGTTTGATGCCGACTGGGCGCAGCACGGCCTGATTGACACCGTGGTGCAGAACGCGTTTGAGTGGGTGCAAGCGCAAAAGGTGGACGACCTGACGCTGGAAATCATCCGCCTGCCCGGCCGCACCCCGGTGCTGTTTTTTGAGGTGGCAGCGTCTACCGGCAACACCCAGCAGGCGGTGTCTGCGCAAACCGTGCTGATGTATGGCCACCTCGACAAGCAACCCGAATTCACCGGCTGGCGCAGTGACCTGGGGCCGTGGACACCCAAGTACGAGGACGGCAAGCTGTATGGCCGTGGCGGTGCCGACGATGGCTACGCGGTTTACGCCGCCATCACCGCCATCCAGGCCCTCAAAACCCAGCAAGCGGCGCACCCGCGCATCGTCGGCCTGGTGGAAACCTGCGAAGAAAGCGGCTCCTACGACCTGATGCCTTACATTGACCTGTTGCGACAACGCTTGGGTGACGTGGGTCTGGTGATTTGCCTGGATTCGGGTGCCGGCAACTACGACCAGCTGTGGCTCACC
>JBBQSS010000309.1:0-2087 GCA_038213665.1 Burkholderiales bacterium
GGCCAGCTCCTGGCGGAACTTGCTGGCGGGGTCCGCAAACTGGCTCAATATGGCGTTGAGTGCGGTACCGGCCCGGCTGGCATCAATGCCCGCATCGGCAAACTTGCCAATGATGGCCACCGTTGCTTCCAGACCAAGCCCCACGCTCTTGGCAATGGGCGCGGTGTAGCTCAGCGCTTGCGCGAGGCCCGTCACACTGGTGTTGCTGGCGTTGGCTCCTTTGGCCAACACATCGGCCACGCGGCCTGCGTCTGTAAACTCCAGGCCCATGCCCATGACCGACTTGGTCACATACTCAGACGCCTCACCCAAGCCAATGCCAGCAGCCTGCGCCAAGTTAAGCACGGCAGGCAGTGCGTCAATCGAATCTTTGGCAGACAAGCCCGCACGGGTCAGGTTGCCTAGCGCGGCAGCTGCTTCGGTCGCCGTGAACTTGGTTGTGGCACCAGCGTCTTCGGCCGCCTTGCGCAGCAGCACCATTTCAGCGGCCGCGGCGCCACTGACGGCCTTCACTTCCGAGAGTTTGGCCTCCAGGTCAGCCGCGCCTTTGACTGCACCCACGAATGCAGATATGCCAAAGTAGCCGGCAATGGCCGCGCCCACAGCGGCCACTTTGCCTTGCAGCGTGCCAAAAATGCCAGACGCCTGATCCTTGGCCGTGATGAGGATTTCAATGGGCTTAATGGCCATGGCGTGTGCCCGGGGTTTAAGATGTGCGCATGTCGCGCTTCATCCTGTTTGTGTTTTGTATTGCCTTCCTGGTATTGGCAGGCGGCGGGGTCAAGGTCGGCATGGCGCTGATGGCGCTGGTGTTTGTGCTGCTGGTGGCTTTTGTGGGCTACCTCATGCTGCGCATGTTTTTAGGCAGCCCACGGCGCTAAACCCCCGCAATTACCCCAGCGCCACGCGGAAATACTGGCTCACGCCCACGCCGGTTTTGCTGGTGTCAGCCAGCACCTCGGCCTCTACCTGCAGGTCGGCAAACTTGTCACCCAGCAGGCTCAGCGCCTTCGTTGGACTCAGCTGGGCGCGGTACACGTCCACAATCACAGGCTTGCCGCTGTTGGCTTCATTGAGGCCTTCAAAGTGCAGCTCAAGCGTGATGCCCGAGCTGGTCAGTGCCTCCACCTTGTCATAGCTGGCATAGGTGTAGTCCACCTTGAGCGCCTGCGCGTCGGTGATGGTGCCGCCCGCCAGCACAAAAATACCGCTGGCGCGCACCTCGTAGTCGGCGCCCAGGGTGAACGTGGTGACCGCGTCCGCGCTGGTCACCGTCACCGCTGTGGGGCCGGGGTGCGCCAGTGGCACCAACGACCCCTTGTAGGCCACCACGGCTTCGTCTGCCACCGTGGCACCGGCCACCGCAGACTCGGTGCCAAACACGGCGCGGGACACGTTGGTTTTGTTCAGGTCGTTCAGCGTCATGCTCAGGGTGGCTTCGCTCACGCGGCTCACGCTGGCATAGGTGCCGCCACCGGGTTTGCTGTAGTCTTTGAGCTTTTGTTTGTCTTCCTTCACGGCCAGCTCAAGTTTGCTGGCATTGCCCAGCTCCATCAGGCCGGCGGCTGCGCCCGCCACCCGGGCGTAAATCTTGCCGCTGCCCAGGTAGGGGTAGTAAACGGTATCAGTCATGTTGGTTCGTCCTAGTTGTAAAAAGTAAAAAAGCGCGGCGCTTAGGGCTGCAGCGTGAGTTCGGCCAAAAACGCCAGCGGCGTGTACTGGTAGCCGCCGCTAAAGCCTGCGCTGGGCGCATCGGCCAGGCGCAAGGGCTTGTCGGCACTGGCGGGTTTAAAGCCCATGAGTGCCTGCGCCACGCGCAGGGCAATCAGCCCAGCGTCTACCCGGGCGGCTGCGCCGGTGCGCAGGTGGCGCACATTGCGCACCGCCGTGGTCACCAGCCAGGTCTGCTCCATGCGGGCGGCACGGCCGTCGCTGCGGCTCTCCAGCACCCGGTAGCCTTGGTACACCACATGCACCGCAGGCGTCACCTGCGACTCTTCGGTTACGCCGGCCAGGTCAGCACCCACCAGCACGGCTACTTTGGGGGTCAGGTCGATCAACTGCGCTTGCAGGCGGGCGACCAGCTC
>JBBQSS010000310.1:0-1956 GCA_038213665.1 Burkholderiales bacterium
TGGCGCGGCGAGGTGACCTCTGCCGAACTGGGCCGCTTGCGCGCAGGCACGGGCGTGGTTGTGACGGCACCGGGCGGCGATCAGGTCAAGGGCCGGGTGCGCACACTGGCGCCCACGGTAGACGCGGCCAGCCGCAATGGTTTGGTGTATGTGGATTTGCTCAGCCCGGCGACTGGCAACAAGCCAATCGCCAACGCCTTCAAGCCCGGCATGTACGCGCGCGGTGAATTTGAGTTGGGCCAATCTGCCGCCTTGAGCGTGCCGCAAACGGCGGTGGTGGTGCGTGACGGCTTCAGTTATGTGTACCGCGTGGGCCCTGACAGCCGCGTGACCCAGCTCAAGGTGCAAACCGGCCGGACACTGGGCGAGCAGATCGAGCTTCAAAACGGCGTCAAACCCGAGGACCAGCTGGTCACCAGCGGCGGCAGCTTCCTGAGCGACGGAGACCTGGTGCGCGTGGTAAGTGCGCCTAAGGCCGCCACCTCTGCGGCAGCCCCTGATTTTAAGCAAAATCAGGCTACAGCCCAATCAATACCTGCGCAAGCAGCTATTAAATAAGGAGCACCCGCAATGAACGTGTCTTCCTGGTCCATCAAGAACCCCATTCCTGCGGTCATGCTTTTTGTGATGCTGACCTTTGCCGGCATGCTGGCCTTCAAGTCCATGAAAGTGCAGCAGTTTCCTGACCTGGAGCTGCCCACCGTCACCGTGGCCGCCTCGCTGCCCGGCGCGGCACCGGCGCAGCTGGAGACCGAAGTGGCGCGCAAGCTTGAAAACGCGATTGCACCGCTGCAGGGCATCAAAAACATCTACACCAAGGTGCAGGACGGCGGCGTGACCGTGACGGCCGAATTCCGCCTGGAAAAACCCACGCAAGAAGCCGTGGACGACGTGCGCAGCGCGGTGCAAGGCGTGCGCAGCGACCTGCCCGGCGATGTGCGCGACCCGGTGGTGAGCAAGGTCAACCTGTCTGGCGCGCCGATTCTGGCCATCACCATCCGCTCGCCAAAAATGGACGACGAGGCCCTGAGCTGGTTTGTTGACAACACCGTGGCGCGCCGCCTGCTGGGCGTCAAGGGGGTGGGTTCGGTGGTGCGCGTGGGTGGGGTGAGCCGCCAGGTCGAGGTGGCGCTTGACCCGCTCAAGTTGCAGGCCTTGGGGGCGACCGCAGCCGATGTGTCGCGCCAACTGCGCCAGGTGCAACTTGATGCCGCCGGTGGCCGGGCCGACCTGGGCGGCAGCGAGCAACCGATGCGCACGCTGGCCACGGTCAAGACCGTGGAAGAGCTCTCAAACATTGAATTCAGCTTGAGCAACGGCCAGCGCATCCGGCTCGACCAGGTGGCCAGCGTGCGCGACACCGTGGCCGAGCCGCGCGCCCTGGCCCTGCTCAACGGCGTGCCAGTGGTGGGCTTTGAGATCACCCGCAGCAAAGGCGCCAGTGAGGTCGAGGTGGGCGCGGCGGTGCAACTAACGCTGAAAGAGCTCAAAGCCCAGCACCCCGACATTGAACTCACCCAGGCCTTTGACTTTGTGCAGCCGGTGGCCGAGGAGTTTGAGGCGTCGATGGTCATGCTGATCGAAGGCGCCATTCTGGCGGTGATTGTGGTGTGGCTGTTCTTGCGCAATGTGCGCGCCACCTTTGTCTCGGCCGTGGCTTTGCCGCTGTCGGTCATTCCGGCCTTCATTGGCATGGCCTACCTGGGGTTTTCCATCAACACCGTGACGCTGCTGGCGCTCTCGCTGGTGATCGGGGTGCTGGTGGACGACGCCATTGTGGAAGTGGAAAACATCGAGCGCCACCTGCAAATGGGCAAAACGCCTTACCAGGCGGCGATGGAAGCAGCTGACGAGATTGGCCTGGCGGTGGTGGCCACCACCTTCACGCTGATTGCGGTGTTTTTGCCGACCGCCTTCATGGCGGGCATTCCGGGCAAGTTCTTCAAGCAATTTGGC
>JBBQSS010000311.1:0-1891 GCA_038213665.1 Burkholderiales bacterium
TGGGCACGCCTTTTTGGCACCAAACCTGAGCCCCATCAGCTTCACCCCGCCACTTGTAGGAGCCCAGCCCTCTGGGCGATGGATGTCTGAATCTGCCCATCTTCGCCCGGAGGGCCGGGCTCCTACCACCACAACACACCCCAGTTCAAACCGATGCACACACCTGAACACCTGCTCACCCTGGCACAAGAGATCACGGCCTGCCACAGCCTGCTGGCCCTGCAACCCGAGCCCATGCAACGGCTGCCGCTCTGCGTATCAGCCGTGTCACAACAAGCCACTGACCAGGCGCGCACAACGGTTAACCCGGTTCAGCTGGCGGTACTGGTCGCCTGCCGGGCGCTCGATTTCATTGAGCCAGATGCGCAGTGCATGGCCGCCGCCTGGCAACAACAAAGCGAACGCAGCGGCCAGTTTGATGCCAGCGCGTGGCCCACGGCACCGCAAGACTTCGGCCTGCGCATGGCGGCCGATGCGTTTGCCCCCTGCCCGCACCAACTGGGCCTGTACGCGGTGCTGCCCGATGCCGCCTGGGTCGGGCGCATGGCGCGCGCGGGTGTGCCCACGCTGCAACTGCGCTTCAAATCTGACGACCCGGCTGAGGTGCAGCGTGAAGTGCAAGCCGCCGTGCACGCCGTGCAAGGCACCGGGGCGCTGCTGTTCATCAACGACCATTGGCAAGCTGCATTGGAGGCCGGTGCCTATGGCGTGCATTTGGGGCAGGAAGACCTGGAAGACGTGGCAAAAGCTGACCTGACCGCCATTCGCGCGGCCGGCCTGCGCCTGGGTGTAAGCAGCCACGGGTATGCCGAAATGCTGCGCGCCGACGCCGTTGGCCCCAGCTACATCGCCTTGGGCGCGGTCTATGCCACCACGCTCAAGCGCATGGCCACCCCGCCGCAAGGTCCGGCACGCCTCAAAATGTATGCACAGCTGCTGCGCGACCACGCCACCGTGGCGATTGGCGGCATCGACCCAACTCGCCTGCCCGAGGTGCTGGCCAGCGGTGTAGGCTCAGTGGCCGTGGTGCGGGCACTGGTGGCGGCAGACCAGCCTGAAGCCCGCGCGGCAGACCTTCAAAAAATCATCACGGCGCATCAGCTGCACCGCCAGGCGGCTGGGTAGATCAAGCCGCTGCGGCACCCACCACCTCGGCGGCGCTGCGAAAGGCTTCCACTGACGCGGGCACGCCGCAATAAATGGTGGCATGCAGCAGCACTTCCTGGATTTCCTGCACCGTGGCGCCGTTGTTGAGCGCACCCCTGACATGGCCTTTAAGCTCGTTTTGCTTACCCAGGGCGGTGAGCATGGCCACGGTGATCAGGCTGCGGGTTTTCAAATCCAGCCCAGGGCGCTGCCACACGTCACCCCAGGCGTTGCGGGTGATGTGCTGTTGCAAGGGCGCGGTGAAGTCGGTCACACCGGCAAAGGCGCGGGCCACAAAGTCTTCACCCATGACCTGCTTGCGTGTGGCCAAGCCAGCTTCAAATTGTGGGTCGTTCATAAAATTCCTTTCAAATGCATGGGTATGGGTGCAAATCCGTGGTTGAGCGGGCCGCTGCATTGCCCGGTTTTGACTGTGGCACCGGCTTGCAGGGCCTGGCGTACAAACTCGCGCGCCTGTTGCACGGCCTCTGGCAGCGCAGCAGCCAGCGCCAGATGCGCGGCAATGGCGCTCGACAGGGTGCAACCAGTGCCGTGGGTGTTGACGGTGTCAATGCGCGGGGCCTGCATCCAAAGCGGCTCACCACCTGACACCAGCAGCAAATCCGTGACCGTGTCACCGGCCAGGTGCCCACCTTTGAGCAGCACCGCCCGCGCACCGCGCCCGATGAGTTCAGCCGCCGCCAGCGCCATATCCTGCGGGGTAGTGAGTGGCCGACCGACCAGC
>JBBQSS010000312.1:0-1822 GCA_038213665.1 Burkholderiales bacterium
CCGTTGTCGCTGTACTTGATCAGCTTCTCGGCCACCTCAATGCCAATGTTCTCTTGCGCCTCCAGCGTTGAGCCGCCAATGTGCGGCGTCAGAATGACGTTGTCCAGCCCGCGCAATGGCGACTCAAAACTGTCGCTGTTGCTTTGCGGCTCCACGGGGAACACATCAATGGCGGCACCCAGCAGTTTCTTGTGCCGCAGCGCCAGCGCCAGCGCGTTAATGTCAACCACCGTGCCGCGCGAGGCATTGATCAGCACACTCTCAGGCTTCATCAGGGCCAGCTCTGCAGCGCCCATCATGCCTTGCGTAGCGGGCGTCTCCGGCACATGCAGCGTGACCACATCGGCCTGGGTCAACAAGTCTTGAAGGCGAGGCACCTGGCGGGCGTTGCCCAGCGACAGCTTGGTCACCACATCAAAAAAAACCACCTGCATACCCAGCGACTCGGCCAGCACGGAGAGCTGCGAACCAATGGCGCCATAGCCCACGATGCCCAACGTCTTGCCCCGAATCTCGAACGAATGGCTGGCCGACTTGAGCCAGCCACCCCGGTGTGCCAGAGCGCTTTTCTCTGGCACACCGCGCATCAGCAAAATGGCTTCAGCCAGCACCAGCTCCGCCACCGATCGGGTGTTGGAATACGGCGCATTGAACACTGCAATGCCCCGCTCACGCGCCGCAGCCAGGTCCACCTGGTTGGTGCCAATACAAAAGCAGCCCACGGCCGCAAGCTTGCTGGCGTGCGCCAGCACTTCGACAGTGAGCTGGGTGCGGGACCGGATACCGACAAAATGCACATCCGCAATTTTTCGTTGAAGCTCATCGCCGTCGAGTGAGCCCGACAAAGTCTCGATCTGGGTGTAACCGGCGGCCTGCAGCAACTGGACGGCCGAGGGGTGAATGCCTTCGAGCAACAAGAACTTGATCTTGTTTTTGTCGGTGGAGGTTTTGGGCAAGAGATTCAAAGGGGCAGAAACGGCTTGTTGCATGTGAATTCGCTGAAAAAAGAGTTAATTACGGATTTTTGTGCCAGGCACTGAAAAACAAACGAGGCGCTGACCAGACCGTCTAAACCGCCAACACTTCAAGCTCGGGCTCAATGGTGCGCACCAGGTTTTGAATCGCACCCAACGTGCCAGAGATGGAACTGGGACAACTGCCGCAAGCGCCCTGGTAGTGAATGCTAAGGTAGTTGCCCGCCAGCCCCACCACATGCAAGTCACCACCATCGGCTTTCAGCGCAGGCCGAATGCGTGCGTCCAGCAGGTCGCAAATCACCTCCAGCCGCGCCTGGTCTTGCTCATTGAGGTCGGCCAGGGTCGCGCGGGCTGAAAATACTGCAGCTGCAGACTGTGCCGCAGCCGCCGGTGCGGCGCGCAGCGGCACCGCAATCAGTCGCACCAGCTCGGGCCAATCGGCGTCACCGTCTTGCGTGACGGTGAGCCATCGGTCCATGTAAAACACATTGCTGACATGAGGAATGGCAAACAGCGCAGAGGCCAGCGCATCGTCCTTGGCCTGCTCTGCATTTTCATAAGAATGCGACACGCCCCAGGTCAGCGGCTCATGCAGGGTGAACTTGACTGCATTCGGGTTCGGGGTGTCGTCTATTTCTGCGATTTTGGGCATGTGAGCCTCCTGAAAATATCACGCCTCGGTGCTGGCCGTGCCCTGCGAATGTAAGGCCGCCAGCAACGTGTGCCAAGGCAAAATTGCGCATTTAACGCGCGTGGGCAGGTCGCGCACGCCAGCAAAAACGGCCAGCCGTCCGATCTGATTGGGCTGATTCAAATCCAGCTTGCCGGTGGCCATGGCCAAAAAT
>JBBQSS010000313.1:0-1816 GCA_038213665.1 Burkholderiales bacterium
TAGCAAATCAAGCCAAATGAAGACCTTTGAGCTTGCGGTAAAGCGAACGCTCACTGATGCCCAGGCGCTCGGCCAGCTCAGCCCGGCTGCCGGTGTGGGCAAGCACCATCTCAAGCAGCGCGGCCTGCGCCACCGAGGCCAATGCACCCGGCGCTGCCACGGGCACCGGCATGGGCACAGCAGATGGGGTGAACGCGCCGGTGTGGGTTGGCCCGACGTTGCCACCCCACGGCTGGCTGGCGGGCAGGCCAGGCGTGGGGGACAAGGTCGTGCGCCGACCCGACTGCAGCGCCTGCGTGACGTGGCTGGCTTCGAGTGTGTCGCCGTCGCACAACAGGGCCGAGCGCTCCAGCAGGTTGCGCAATTCACGCACGTTGCCGGGGTAGTTTTGCGCTTGCAGCAGGTGCATGGCGCTTTCACTGAGCGCTAATTTGCGCAGCGGCGCCACGCGGGTCAGCAGCGCGTTGGCCAGCAAGGCAATGTCCGTGTCGCGCTCGCGCAGGGCTGGCAGATGGATCGGGAAGGTGCTCAGGCGGTAATACAAATCTTCCCGGAACCGCCCCTGCGTCACCATTTGGTCCAGGTCGCGGTGGGTGGCCGACACCACACGAATGTCGGCATGGCGCTGCTCGGTGCTGCCCACGCGCCGGTAGGTGCCGGTTTCCAGCAGGCGCAGCAGCTTGACTTGCATGGTCAAAGGAATGTCGCCCACCTCATCGAGAAACAGCGTGCCGCCGCTGGCCGCTTCGACCAGGCCGCCGCGTGCCGTGTTGGCGCCGGTGAAGGCGCCGCGCTCGTGGCCAAACAGTTCGGACTCGAACAGGTTCTCGGGCAGGCTGGAGCAATCGACCGGCACCAGCGCCCGGCTGGCACGGCTGCTGGCCTCGTGCACCGCGCGCGCCACCAGTTCTTTGCCAGTGCCCGATTCGCCCAACAACAACACCGTGGCCATGGACGGCGCCACCCGCGCCACCAGGCTGAGCATGTGCACAAAGGCCGGGCTGCGGCCAATCAGCCCCTGCGTGGCCGGTTGCCCCTGTGTCACCTTCAAGGGTTCCATTTTTTCCACATAAAAAGCCTGCTGGCCGCTGGCGTCGCGCAGCGGGGCGAGTTCAATGTTGACGTATTCCTCGCCTTTGGAGGTGTGGTGCAGGTGCAGCACGCGTTCGCGCTGGCCCGACTCGCGCGAGCGCGCCAGTGGGCAGGATTCACCGGCCTGGTCACACGGCACGCTGAAGCGGTGTGATACCTCATAACAGGTGCGCCCGACCACGCTGCGGTCCGGGCTGAACTGGCGCCGGTAGGCCGCATTGGCCGCCAGGATGCGGTATTGCGTGTCAAACAGGATGTGCGGCTCGGGCAGGCCTTCCACAAATGACATGAGTTCGGGCAGGGGTTTCATGGCGGATTTCTTTTGAATCAATTGGCCTGTGACTGTATGCCAAAACGCTTCTGGGGCTGCCATATTTGGCAGTCATGCCCTTTTCTTGTCGTGCCGTGTTTTTTGGATGAAGCTTTAACCCGTTGAATCAAAAGACTATTTTTTCATTTGACAGACTGGCACGTAAATTGATATCAGAAGCTATGCCCATTGCTGCCAACCCCTCTCATGAAGCCTGTTGATCAACTTTTGGTGAGACGCCTGGCGGTGGTGCTGGTCATCAAGCTGGTGCTGCTGTTCGGGTTGTGGTGGTGGTTTGTGCGGGACCAGCGGGTGACGGTGGACACCCAAGGCATGGCCGCTCAGGCACTGGTTCAGGGTTCTGTGTCAATCGAAAAGGATAAAAAATGATTTCTGAGCAATTGGTTGACCTCT
>JBBQSS010000314.1:0-1796 GCA_038213665.1 Burkholderiales bacterium
ACCCGCGTTGCTGAGCAACCTGGCAGGCAGCTACTCTGGCTTTGCCGTGGGCGGCGCGACGCCAGCACAGGCATCCACCGTGGTGGTGGATGTCAATGGCAACATTTCCAGCAGTTATGTGTCAGGCAACCTGATTTGCACTACCTCGGGCAAAGCGACTCCGCGTGCCAGTGGTAAAAATATCTTCAACATCCAGTTGAATTTCAGTGGCAACTTCTGTGGCCTTGGCAACGGCGCGACCACCAGCGGCGTTGGCTACTTTGATACCACCAACCGTCAGTTGCTCGCCATAACACTCAACAGTGCAAAATCGGATGGCTTGATGTTTGTCGGCAAGCGCTGAGCTTCAGTGAAAATCCCGGCTGCTGGTGGTCAGCTCGCCCAGCAGCGGCGTCAGGTCTTTCAAATACCCGGCAATCACATGACAGACCTGGCCGCTGCTGGCTTCATCACGCTGCCAGGTGCCATGCACCGCCAGCAGCCGTGAGTGCAGCAGCTCACTGCGCTGGCGCTCTTTCAAAGCCTTCCAGACAATCACATTTACGGTGCCGGTTTCGTCTTCCAGCGTCACAAAGGTCACGCCTTTGGCGGTGCCGGGGCTTTGCCGCATGGTGACCAGGCCGCAGGCACGCACCAACCGGCCATTGGGCAAGTCGTGCAATTGCCTGGCAGTCAGTAACTTCATTTTTGATAGCTGCTCACGCAATAGCAGCAGGGGGTGTGAGCGTAATGTAAGCCCAACGGAGGCGTAATCAAAGCGCACTTCTTCGCCTTCTGCTGCAGCGGGCAAGGTGAGCTGGCGTTCATTCACCGGGGACTCGCGCAGCAGCAGTGGGGCGCGGTGCAAGGCACTGGCATCCCAGACTTGCTGGCGGCGGTGGCCGGACAGGCTGGCCAGCGCATCCGCACCAGCCAGGGCTTTGAGGTCGCCGGCATCGAGTTCGGCGCGCAGGGCCAGGTCTTGCACGCTGGTGAAAGGGCCTTGCTGGCGGGCGGTGACGATGCGCTGCGCGGCTAACTCTGCCAGACCAGTAATCTGGCGCAGGCCGAGGCGCACGGCCAATGCGGGTGGTTTGTCTGCGTTGGCTTTCGCAGCAGCGCCGGGGAAATCGCTTTTACCTGCACCGCAAATGGGGTCAGAGCCCGATTTCGGGGGCTGACGCGATTCTTTTGAACTGTTGCAGCCAAAATCGGGATCCGACCCCAATTGCTCTGAGGCATGCGCGCCGCTTTGATGGTCATCTGCGCCAATTGCCATTGGCTCCAACGTGCAATCCCAGTCGCTCATGCCGACGTCCACCGGCAACACCACCACACTATGGCGCTGCGCGTCTTGCACCAGTTGCGACGGGCTGTAAAAGCCCAGCGGCTGGCTGTTGAGCATGGCGGTCAGAAAGCAGGCGGGCTCGTGCTGTTTGAGCCAGCAACTGGCCCACACCAGCAGGGCAAAGCTGGCGGCATGGCTTTCGGGAAAGCCGTATTCGCCAAAACCTTCAATCTGTTTGAACAGCTGCTCGGCAAACTCCAACGTGTAGCCGTTTTTCAGCATGCCGCCGACCAGCCGGTCGTAGAACTTATGGACACCGCCCTGGCGTTTCCAGGCCGCCATGGAGCGGCGCAGCTGGTCGGCCTCGCCCGGCGAAAAATCGGCCGCTGCCATGGCCACCTGCATCACCTGCTCCTGAAAAATCGGCACGCCCAGGGTGCGCTTCAAGGCTTCTTTGAGCGCCGGGCTGGCGTAACGCACCTGCTCCGGGTGCTCACGCGCTTTCAGGTACGGGTGCACCATGCCGCCT
>JBBQSS010000315.1:0-1766 GCA_038213665.1 Burkholderiales bacterium
GCTGGTCGGTCGGCCACTCACTACCCCGCAGGATATGGCGCTGGCGGCGGCTGAACTCATCGGGCGCGGTGCGCGGGCGGTGCTGCTCAAAGGTGGGCACCTGGCCGGTGACACGGTCACGGATTTGCTGCTGGTGTCAGGCGGTGAGCCGCTTTGGATGCAGGCCCCGCGCATTGACACCACCAATACCCATGGCACCGGTTGCACACTGTCAAGCGCGATTGCCGCACATCTGGCGCTGGGCGGCACACTCGCGGATGCTGTTCAAATGGCGAGAGCCTTTGTCCGCCAGGCTCTACAAGCCGGTGCGACTGTTGAAACCGGACGGTGCAGTGGCCCGTTAAACCACGGCTTTGCGCCACGACCGATGCAATTGAAAGGGATTTTATGAACGACGAACAGTTTGACACCGGCTTAGCCACACGCAAGCAGGTCATGGGTGAAGACTTTGTGGCCCGCGCCTTTGCCGGTGTGACCGACTTCACCGCCCCGTTGCAACAGCACATCACCCGTGCCGCTTGGGGTGACGTGTGGCAACGCCCGGGGCTTGACCTGAAAACGCGCAGCTTGATCACCGTGGCCATGCTCACGGCCCTGGGTAAGCAAAACGAGCTCAAAGGCCATGTGCGCGGTGCGCTCAACAACGGTGCCACGGTGCAGGAAATTCAGGAAGTGCTGCTGCACGCCACCATTTATTGCGGTGTGCCCGCCGCAGTGGAAGCGTTTCGCAGTGCGGCCGAAGTGGTGGGCGCTGCGGCAGCTTGATCTACATGGCAGTCTGACCACGCACTTGATGCGCCGTGATGGTTCTTTGAAGGTCTGTGGCGTGTGCTTCTGGCTGATCGGACGCCAGCAGCGCCCGCACCACGGCCACTGAGCCCACACCACTGGCCAGCACCTCGGGCAGGCGGGCCGCATCCACACCGCCAATCGCCACGGTGGCGTGGTCATGCAACAGTTGCGCATAGATCTTGAGGCGTGCCGGGCCTTGCGGCGGGGTAGCCATGCGTTTGAGCGTGGTGGCATACACGGCACCCAAGGCGATGTAGCTGGGGCTGACCGCAGCGGCGCGCAGCATTTCGGCATAACCGTGGCTGCTGACGCCCAGTCGCAGGCCCGCCGCGCGGAAGGCGTTCAAGTGGGTTCCGTTCAGTGCCTGCAAGTCTTCCTGCCCCAAATGCACGCCATAGGCGCCAGCGTCGACGGCGGCTTGCCAATGGTAGTTGATGAACAGCAGCGCGTCGGTGCCCTGCACTGCGTGCACAGCTGCTTGCACTTCACGGCGAACCGCCGCAGGGTCGGCAGATTTGAAGCGCAGTTGCAGCGTGGGCACGCCCGCGCGCGCCATGCGCCCGACCCAGGCGGCATCGGGCAGCACCGCGTACAGGCCCAGTTGATGTGGGCAGGTGGCAAACGCATCGGCCGCCACGCGCAGGCCGAAGTCTTGTGGCGCCGTGGGCCAGCTGCTGGCGTCAAATTGGCCGTGACGCTCGGTTTGTTGTTGCCAGGCAGCGGCAATGCACTGCGCATCCGGCGCAATGAAATTGAGCGCTCGGCAGGCGGCCAGTACCGCAAGCTGAACCGGGCTAACTGTTATGCGCGCCCGGTCAGTGGTCTGTTGTGACACGGCTGAGATGCAGAGCGGCAGCCGTTGCAGGGGCTCGGGTTGCAGGGCCAGCAGGCTGTGACACGCAATGATTTCTTGTGCCAGGGCGATCAGGTGTTCAGGTGTATGCATCGGTTTGAAATCGGGTGTGTTGTGGTGG
>JBBQSS010000316.1:0-1675 GCA_038213665.1 Burkholderiales bacterium
GGCATCGGCATCAGCGCCGAAGGTGTGGCCGGGCTGTTCAATGAGTTTGTGCAAGCCGATGCCTCCACCACGCGCCAATACGGCGGCACCGGCTTGGGCCTGGCCATCACCAAGCACTTGGCGCGGCTGATGGGCGGCGAAGTCGGTGTCCAAAGCACGCCTGGCATGGGCAGCAGCTTTTGGTTTACCGCGCGCCTGCAACGCGGCCAAGGCGTTAGGCCAGAAGCCTCAAGCCCCGAGACACAGAAAGCACTGCTGCAATTGCGCCAGCACCACCACGGCGCGAAATTGTTGCTGGTTGAAGACAACGAAATCAACCTCGAAGTCGCCCTAGAACTGCTGCGGGGTGTCGGCTTTGAGGTCGACACCGCCAGCCACGGCGGCGAAGCGCTGGCCAAAGCACGTGTCAATCCCTACGACCTGATGCTGATGGATGTCCACATGCCCGTGATGGACGGCCTGGCCGCCACGCGCGCCATTCGCCTGCTACCGGACTGCAAAACCACACCGATTTTGGCTTTTACGGCAAGTGCCTTTGATGACAACAAGACGGCCTGCCTGGCCGCTGGCATGGATGATTTTGTCGCCAAACCAGTGGAGCCAGATGCGCTTTATGCCACCTTGCTGAAATGGCTCCCGCAACGCGCGCTGGCCTCTCCGACGGATGCAGCGCAGCTGCCTGTAAACACGCCGCCTGAAATGCCTGAGCCCACCCCGGCCAGCCAATCGGCATTGGCCAGGCTCACCCTGATGCCCGGCCTCAACACGGTCAGTGCACTGGCCATGCTGGGCGGCAATGTGGATAAATACCTGAGCTTGTTGCAGCGCTTCGTGACGGCACATGCCCTTGACATCTCTGAATTGTCGAGCAGCCTGGCCCAAGGCGACGATGCCACCGCCATCCGGATCGCGCACACGCTCAAGGGCGTGGCTGCAACGCTGGGTGCCGAGCAACTGGCCGCGCAGGCGGCGGGGCTCAATGAGATGCTCAAAGCACCAGCGGCACACGCGGCTGCACTGCTGCAAGCCCGCATGGATGAAATAACGCTCGGTTTTGCCACGCTGGCGTCAGTGCTCGTCCTGCTGCGAACGCAGGCAACTATCGAAACGTCTACCCCGCCCGAAGGGCAAGCCCTGCAGCCCTTGTTCGTGAAACTCGACGGCCTGTTAGCCAACAACGACACCGCAGCCAACGCCCTGTTTGAAGAAAATGCGGCACACATACTCGCCACATTCGGCGCACGTGGCGAGGAACTCAAGCAACACATCATGCACTACCAATTTGCCAAGGCAAGGGAAACACTGCGCGACCTCAGCGACTAAGCCAAAGTACCACACCGTAATCCGGCCTTGGATAGTGCCAGCCAGAAAACCGCTGTTTTTCAAAACTTTTGCTGCCTAATTTTTAAGCACCCTGAATTTTCCCATGGGGAACATTGCAAATCTGTCAAATTTATCTCCATCAACTTGCAGTCACAGGACTTACGCAAAATTGTCCCAGCTAGTAGTTCGTTTCATCAAAACGGTTACAAAATGAAATCGATGGATTTTTCAGACTGGCTAGGCGTGAGGAGGCGACATAGCCGTAGCTATGGCAACGACGAGCAACAACGCCAGGCTGGAAAAGACACGATTTCATGTAAGCGGTTTGGTGAAACGGACTACTGGATGGATG
>JBBQSS010000317.1:0-1666 GCA_038213665.1 Burkholderiales bacterium
CCATTCCCTCATTGAAATCTTTGTTCTGCGTTTGTAGTTTTTCGTTCGTTAACCACAGGCATCTCAATGCCGATTCCATTAGGAGACTTTCATGAAAATTCGTACTGTTGTTCTGGCCAGTTTGATGGCTACCGTGGGTGCCAGTGCTTTTGCGCAGGCTAAAGAGCAGTTTTTCCCGGTTTTGTCAGGGCGTACTGGCCCTGTTGCCCCAAATGCCACACCCTGGGCCAATGGGCACAACGACTACATGAAGCTGGTCAATGTCCGCGGTGGCATTAACGGCGTTAAAACCTTGGTAGAAGAGTGCGAGACCGCTTACGCCACAGACCGTGGTGTGGAGTGCTACGAGCGCCTTAAGGGCAAGCATGGCGGCGCCACGGTGTTCCAGCCGCTGTCTACCGGCATTACCTTTGCTTTGACCGAAAAAGTTCCCGCTGACAAGATTCCGATGATCACCTCGGGTTATGGCCGCAGCGACTCGGCCGATGGCGGCGTGTTCAAGTGGAACTTTCCGCTGATTGGCACCTATTGGGTCGCTGGTGACACCGTGCTGCAACACATTGGTGCTAAGGCCGGCGGCATGGATAAGCTCAAAGGCAAGAAAATCGGTGTGGGTTACCACGACAGCCCGTTTGGCAAAGAGCTGCTGCCCATTTTGCAAGAGCGCGCGGCGCAATACGGTTTCACCCTGCAGTTGCTGCCTATCGCTGCCCCTGGCGTGGAGCAAAAAGCAACCTGGTTGCAGGTTCGACGCGAACAGCCTGACTATGTCATTTTGCAAACCTGGGGTGTCATGACCGGCACTGCCATCAAAGAGGCGCAAGCCGTTGGCTACCCGCGTGAAAAAATGTTTGGTACTTGGTGGTCTGGTGCTGAGCCCGATCTGAAAGACGTGGGTGAGGGTGCCAAAGGCTACAGCGCCGTGATGATGCAGCACGGAGCCGAGCGTGGCGCGGTTGTGGTGAAGGAAATCCTTGAAAAAGTGCACGCCAAGGGCGAGGGTGCTGGCCCCAAGGATGAGGTGGGCAGTGTGCTCTACATGCGTGGTGTCGTTGCTGCCTTGCTGGCCACCGAAGGTGTGCGTTCTGCACAAGAGCGTTTTGGCAAGGGCAAGGTCATGACTGGTGAGCAGGCTCGCTGGGGCTATGAAAACTTGAACCTGACCCAGCCCAAACTGGATGCATTGGGCTTCAAAGACGTGATGCGTCCGGTATCGACCAGCTGCGCTGATCACATGGGTTCTGCCTTTACGCGGGTTCACACCTGGGACGGCTCCAAGTTTGTCTGGAGCTCAGGTTGGCTGGAAGCTGACCAGCAAGTGATTCGTCCGCTGGTGAAGAACTCGGCCGACAAATACGCGGTTGAAAAGAAATTGACACGTCGCACACCTGCGGACTGCCAATCTTGATCGTTTAATTCCGTTTTCAGATCGATAGGAGATTAGGCGCGAAGCCGCAGACAGTGCTTTAGCACGACAAGGCGAAGCAACGACATATCCTATTGATATGGAAATGGAATAACTGAACATCCCGGCGCTCGCGTCGGGATGTCCAACCAACAGGCCTGCGTGCAGGTTTGTTGATTGGAGAAGGCAAGGAAAATATGGAACCCACCAACATCGTTCTCAATGTCAACGGCATTGAAGTCATTTACAACCACGTCATTT
>JBBQSS010000318.1:0-1632 GCA_038213665.1 Burkholderiales bacterium
CGGTGCCATAAAACGTGCAAGTGCCCGGGCTGTGGTAGGCGGCGGATTCGGCCGCGAGCAGTTCCGCGCGCCCCACCAAGCCTTGCGCCGCAAGTTCGCGCACTTTGGCTTTTTCACCGTTGGATAGGCCTGAGGTCATGGGGCCAGCGGGCACAAACACGGTGGGCAAGTGGCCAAACTGCAGCGCGCCAATCAGCAAGCCTGGCACGATCTTGTCGCACACGCCCAGCATCAGGACACCGGCAAACACATCGTGGCTGAGCGACACCGCCGTGGCCATGGCAATCACGTCGCGCGAAAACAGGCTGAGCTCCATGCCTAGCGTGCCTTGCGTCACGCCGTCACACATGGCTGGCACGCCCCCGGCCACCTGCGCCGTGGCACCGTGTTTGCGCGCCTCGGCCTTGATCAGGTCGGGGTAATGTTCAAGAGGCGCATGGGCTGACAGCATGTCGTTGAAGGCGGTGACGATGCCGATGTTGGGCGCCTTTTCAGCTACAACCCTCAGCTTGTCATTGGCCGGCAGCGCCGCAAACGCATGCGCCACATTGGCACAGCCCAGACGCTGGGCACCCGGCGGGCGTTGCAGGGCAGCATCAAGCCGCGCCAAATAGTCTAGGCGGGTGGCCTGGCTGCGCCTGGCGATGCGTTCGGTGACCTGAGCGACGGTGTCGTGAAGTTTCATGGCTTGAAGGAATGTTGGTAACTAAATTGCATCAACAATAGTAGCCGGGTTCTGCCGACGAAGCCGTGCGCTTGCACCCGCCCGTCCTGCAAACGGCTTGCGACGCCAGCCAGCAGTGCTGGCAAGGCCGTTTTTAACGAAAGAAAATGATCAAAAGAATGATGATCACAATGGTGCCAAAGCCAATATACATAGTAGTTCCATCACGTGACTTACCCTCAACGAGGATGATTGAGTACGTGTTACGGGTCGCATTAAAGCAACCACCCCGCCTGATGTCTGTGCCTCAGCGAACATAGCGCCACGCTGCCCGACTGGCAAAAACCACTCAACCTGTTGGCCCGCCTTGAAAGTCGCCGCTTCTTTATACTTCCCGGATGACAAACATCGCCGACCTCCGAAAAAGTTACGAGCGTGCCGAGCTCAATGAAGACGCCTCGCACGCCAACCCCCTGAAACAATTTGAGCACTGGCTCAACGAAGCCATTTCCGCCCAGGTGCCAGAACCCAATGCCATGACTGTGGCCACGGTGGCCAGCAACCTGCGTCCCAGCACCCGCGTCGTGCTGATCAAGGGTTATGACGAGCGCGGCATCGTCTGGTACACCAATTTTGAGAGTCAAAAAGGCCGCGAATTGGCTGGTAACCCCTACGCCGCGCTGCAGTTTCACTGGGTCGAGCTGGAACGCGTGGTGCGCATTGAAGGCCTGGTGGAAAAAGTCAGCGACGAGGAAAGCGACGCCTATTACCGCAGCCGCCCACTCGATTCGCGCATTGGCGCCTGGGCCAGCCCGCAAAGCCAGGTGATTTCAGGGCGCGGCACGCTGCTGGCCAACGCAGCACGTTACGGTGCGCAGTTTTTATTGAACCCGCCTCGCCCGCCGCACTGGGGCGGCTACCGGCTCAAGCCTGACACCTGGCAATTTTGGCAAGGGCGCAAAAGCCGT
>JBBQSS010000319.1:0-1619 GCA_038213665.1 Burkholderiales bacterium
GCCTCAAGACCGTCCATGACGATGCCATGAAACCCGCACTGCTGGCGGCTGAGTCCATCGACAAAATCGTACAAAACCGACTGCAAATTTTGCTGGCCTTTCAGCATGCCCCCGATGGCCCGCTGGCGTCCATCCACAACCACCCCACCAATTTCCATATTGAAGCCATTGCAGCCAACCGGGTTGAAGCGAATAAAATTTTCAAACAAATGGAATCTTCAGTGGCAGGTGCCGAAGAAACAGCTATTTTCGAGTTGACAAAGACTGCCCGGGTGCCTTGGCGCGACAAGCTTGATCAAGTGGTCAAAGCCGTTGAAGCGGGCGATTTCAGCCCTGCCACCATGGCATTTTTCCTGCAAGCCGGTCGCGTTGAAGGCGAAGCCGCCGTGAAGGCCCTGACCGTTTACCGCGACTACCAGGTCAAACAGGCTGATGAGGCCTACCAGGCCGCAAATACCCGCTACCACAACGCACTGATTGTGTTTGCATTGGCTGTTCTGTTGGGGGGTGTCCCGGCCATGCTCATGACCTTGACCCTGTTGAGCCGCCTGCGCGCCGGCTTCAAGTTGGCCTCTGAGACCGCCACCTCGATTGCTGCAGGTGACTTGTCCCATGCTGTGCAGCACACAGGCAATGATGAAATCGGCCATTTGCTGGGCCAGCTCGACATCATGCGGGGCAACCTGCACCGTGTCATCAGCCAGGTGCGCAATGGTTCGGATGCCATCGCCAGCTCCGCCAGCGAAGTCGCCACCGGCACGCTGGATTTGTCCAACCGCACCGAAAGCCAGGCCAGCTCGCTGGAGCAAACCGCTGCCGCATCCGAACAACTGGCCAGCACGGTGCAAAACAATGCCGACAGCGCCAGCCAGGCCAATCAGTTGGCCACATCGGCGTCTGACGTTGCCAGCCGGGGCGGCGCCGTGGTGTCGCAGGTGGTGCAGACCATGGAGGCCATCAACACCTCCTCACGCAAAATTGTGGACATCATCAGCGTGATCGATGGCATTGCCTTTCAGACCAATATCCTGGCGCTGAACGCCGCTGTGGAAGCCGCGCGTGCCGGCGAGCAGGGTCGCGGTTTTGCCGTGGTGGCCTCTGAAGTGCGGAGCTTGGCCGGGCGCAGCGCCGAGGCGGCGCGCGAGATCAAAACGCTGATCACGGACTCGGTCGAGAAGGTCGGCGTGGGCACCGAGCAAGTGGCACAGGCGGGCGTGACCATGCAGGAAATCGTGGCCGGCATCCAGCATGTGGCAGACATCGTCAGTGAAATAGCCTCAGCCAGCCGCGAGCAATCCACCGGCATTGCCCAGATCAACCAGGCCGTGACGCAACTCGATGGCGTGACGCAGCAAAACGCAGCCCTGGTGGAAGAAACCTCGGCCGCATCCAGTGCGCTGCAAGAGCAGGCCCGAGAGCTGGCCAAGCTGGCTGCATCGTTCAAGTTAGACTGACATGGCGCGGCAGGCCCTAAGGCTGCACTTAGGTGATTTCCAAGAATAAATATGCCCAGATGACGCAGGATTTTTGTTCAGCTGCAAGGCGTAAAAATGGGCGTATAGCGAGCTATACAACCGTTTTTGCAACGCAGCAGATGGACAAAAAGACAAGTCAGATGG